>NZ_JAMYPY010000018.1:0-123653 GCF_040320605.1 Mesorhizobium sp. M0659 | reverse complement strand
CCCTCCCGCCCCCCCCTGTCTTCTTCTTTCTTGTGTCGTTTCGCCAACCCCCGCGGGCCCCGGCCGCCCCGGGGGCCCCCGCCGCCCCCCCCCCCCCCCCCACCCCGACCATCCAGCGAACTTCGGCCGGCTCTGCTCCAAGGGCTCGGCCCTGGGCGAAACCATCGACCTCGATGGCAGGCTGCTCTACCCCGAAATCCACGGTCGCCGTGCCGGCTGGGACGAAGCGCTCGATCTCATCGCTTCGACCTTTTCGCAAACCATCGCCGAGCACGGTCCGGACTCCGTCGCCTTCTATGTCTCCGGCCAGTTGCTGACCGAAGACTATTATGTCGCCAACAAGCTGATGAAGGGCTTCATCGGCTCGGCCAACATCGACACCAATTCGCGGCTATGCATGGCCTCCTCGGTTGCCGGCCACCGCCGCGCCTTCGGCTCCGACACCGTGCCCGGCACCTACGAGGATCTCGAGCTCGCCGACCTGATCGTGCTGGTCGGCTCCAATCTCGCCTGGTGCCATCCCGTGCTCTTCCAGCGCATCGCGGCGGCCCGGGAAAAACGACCGGAGATGAAGGTCGTGCTGGTCGACCCTCGCCGCACCATGACCGCTGATATCGCCGACATTCACCTGGCGATCGCGCCGGATGGCGACGTTGCTTTGTTCACTGGTCTGCTCGCCTGGCTCGGCCAGCACAACGCACTCGACCGCGCTTACATCACCGCCCACACGACCGGCTTCGGGCAAGCGCTCTTCGCTGCCTCGAAACTCGATCTTGCCGGCGTTGCCGCCGCCACCGGCTTGAGCGAAGAGGAGCTTGCCCGCTTCTATAGCCTGTTTGCCACCACCGCAAAGACAGTGACGGTCTACAGCCAAGGCGTGAACCAGTCGTCTTCGGGCACTGACAAGGTCAACGCTATCATCAACTGCCATCTCGCCACCGGCCGCATCGGCAAACCTGGGGCAGGGCCGTTTTCAGTGACCGGCCAGCCCAACGCCATGGGCGGCCGCGAGGTCGGCGGCATGGCCAATATGCTTGCCGCCCATATGGAGATCGAAAACCCCGAGCACCGCGACCGCGTGCAGCGTTTCTGGAATGCGCCGGCCGTCGCCTCAAAGCCCGGTCTGAAGGCGGTCGAGATGTTTCAGGCGATCGCCGCTGGCCGCATCAAGGCATTGTGGATCATGGCCACCAACCCGGTCGATTCGATGCCGGACGCCGATGCCGTCGAGGCAGCGATCAAGGCTTGCCCGTTCGTCGTGGTGTCGGACGTGCTGGCGAGCACGGACACCGTGCGCCACGCTCATGTGCGGCTGCCTGCCGCCGCATGGGGCGAGAAGGACGGCACCGTGACCAATTCAGAGCGCCGCATCTCGCGCCAGCGCGCCTTCCTGCCGGCACCCGGTGAGGCGCTGCCGGATTGGTGGATCGTTTCGGAAGTGGCGCGGCGGATGGGGTTTGACGAGGCGTTTTCCTATTCGTCGCCAGCGGAAATCTTCGCCGGACACGCCGCGCTGTCCGGGTTCGAGAATGACGGCGCACGGGATTTTGATATTGGCGCTTATGCTGGTGTTGATAAGGAGGCCTATGCAGCGCTTGAGCCTTTCCAATGGCCGGCGCCGAGCCCAGCCACCCCCCTCTGGCCTGCCGGCCATCTCCCCCGCAAGGGGGGAGATCAGCCGTCGCCTCGGCCTTCGCCAATTACCAACGATGCAGAAGATATGCCGGCGTCAAAGCTGCCAATCTCCCCCCTTGCGGGGGAGATGTCCGGCAGGACAGAGGGGGGTGTTCAAGCGGGACTTGACCCTTCCAACACCCGCTTCTTCGCCAACGGCAATTTCTACAATCCCGACCGCAAGGCCCGCTTCATCGCCATTCGTCCCATCGTCGAGACACGCACCAGCCCGGACTATCCGCTGATCCTGAACACCGGCCGTGTTCGCGACCATTGGCACACGATGACCCGCACTGGGAAAAGCCCACGTCTCTCCCAGCACATGGCCGAGCCCTTCGTCGAGATCCACCCGGCGGATGCCACGCATCACGGCATTGGCGACGCCGACATCGTGCGCGTCTCCAGCCCGCGCGGCGATGTGCTGGTGCGCGCGCTGGTGACGGCACGCCAGCGCCGGGGCAGCGTGTTTGCGCCGATGCACTGGACTGACCAGTCTTCGGCAAAAGGCCGGCTCGATGCGCTGACCGCGCCTCTGACCGATCCGGTTTCCGGCCAGCCCGCGCTGAAACATGTCGGCGCCCGCATCGAGAAGTTCGCCGCGAGAGCCTTCGGCTTCGCTGTGGTGCGCCGAAAGCCGGTGCCGGTCGCAGCAGATTACTGGGCCGTGGCCAGATGCAAGGGCGGCTGGCGGGTGGAGCTTGCCTTTGCTGGCGACGACATCGACTGGGCTGGTTTTGCTGGTTCGCTTTTCGATGTTCCCGTAGCCGACATGCTCGCCTATCACGACCGCGATACCGGCCAGCATCGTGTTGCTGCCTTCGACGACCAGCACCTCGCCGGGGCTTTGTTTATCGCGTCGGGACCGGTGGCGGTTTCGCGGGGTTGGGCGGCACAGCAACTCCAGGAAGTTCACACCAGCCAGCGCGAACGCTTCAGGATCGTCGCCGGTCGCGCCGGCGCCGATCGGCCCGATTCGGGCGCGACCGTCTGCTCCTGTTTCAGCGTCGGGGTCAACCAGATCGTGGCGGCAGTGGCGGCCGGGTGCACGACAGTCGAAGCCATAGGCGGCGCCCTGAAGGCCGGCACAAATTGCGGCTCCTGCCGGTCCGAGATCCGGGCGGTCATCCAGGCCAATCGGGTTCAGGCTGCGGAGTAGATGCGGCTGGCTGGGGAGGGGATCTGACGATATCCTCTTGGGCCACCATGGTCATCGATTGCGGAAGGTGGTGGCGGTCCTTTTCGGGCCGCCATGAGCGCGCCGGCAGGGGGGATCACCTGGCTTGGCTGTCTAATCCAGCCGGTCGCGCAGGATGCTCCAGGGGAGCAGCATATTCGGTGCATAGCGCACGAGCTTATGCAGCGGGATCGGCGCTGGCGGCGCGAAGGGGAGCGGCAGATCGCGGGCGTCCGTTCCGCTCGCCCAGTCCGCCAGCACTTTGCCCATTGCCGTGGTCATGGCGATGCCGCGACCGTTGCAGGCGAAGCCGGCGATCAGGCCCGGGCCGAGGTCGATGAGACGCGGCAGGAAATCCGGCACCACCGCCGCCACGCCTGTCCAGCTGTAGGCAAGCGGCGGCAGGTCAGGCAAATCGAGATGCCTGGCGAGCCGTCGCCAGATCGTTTGCGGCATGCGCGTCTCAGCGCCGGCTCCGACGACATGCATGCCGCCGCTGATCAGCCGGTTCTGGCCATCGAAGCGGCACGTGAACAGGTTGCGCCTGGTGTCGCCGACGCCCTGGCCGCCGGGCAGCAGGCGCGCGCGTATGGCCCGCGACAGCGGCGCAGTGGCGATCTGGAAGACTTTCAGCGGGATATAGGTCCGCGCCAGTGTCCGGTTCAGTGCCCCGCCATAGGCGTTGGTGGCGATCACCACCTTGCCCGCACGCACGGCGCCGGATGCGGTCGTCAAGGTCCAGCCATCCGCAGCGCGGTCAATGGAAGCGACGCGCGTCTGCTCGAAGATCCGCGCGCCGGCTTTTTCGGCGGCATCGGCCAGGCTGCGCGCATACTCGACCGGATTGAGGACGCCGCCAGATCTGTCCATCCAGCCGCCGGCATAGCCGTCGATGCCGGTGAGCTCCGTGACCGCCATGGCATCGAGCGCAACGGTCGGCCTGCCCCGCGCCGCCCATTGCTCGGCGCGCGATCGCGTCTTTTCCAGCGCGGCGGACGAATGCGCCGGCTGGATCCAACCATTCTGCACAGCGTCGCATTCGATGCCGTGCCGCTTGATCAGCCCGAAGACCAGGTCGGCGCTGCCGGCGGCGAAGTCAACCAGGCGCCCGCCGCGCTCGGGTCCGAGTTCGGCGATGATGTCGTCTGGATCCCGCTTGGCAAAGTTCGGAACGACGAAGCCGGCATTCCGGCCGGTCGCACCCCAGGCAAGGAATTCGGCTTCAAGGACCGCGACCGAAAGCCCCTTCTCGGCGGCATGCAATGCCGTCGACAGGCCGGAAAAGCCGCCGCCAACGATTGCGAGATCGACGTCGAGCCCGCCTTGCAGCGTGCCCCGGTCGCAGCGGTTGCGGCTGACGGCATGCCAGAGTGAAACGCCATGCACGTCTTGCCGGATCATGGCATTCATGGTCCGGCCTCGTTCTCGCTGGCCGCTGCCTTTTTCTGTTTGCCGGGCTTCGGCCGGCGCGGCCGATCGCCGAACAATCCGTTCGGCCGGATCAGCAGGATGACGCACAGCATGACGCCGATGGCGACGATCTGCAGCGAGGCCGCGCGTGCTTGCTGCTCGGGCGCAAACAGCACGCTGGTCAGCGTGCCCGACCCCGCCCATATCGCCCAGACCAGGATGCTGCCGGCAATGGCGCCGGCATTGCTGCCCGAGCCGCCGACGATCAGCATCACCCAGACCTGGAAGGTCAGGATCGGCAGATAGTTATCGGGCGCGATGAAGCCGGTGAAATGCGCCTGCAAAGCGCCGGCCAGCGCCATGATGGCGCCGCCGACGGCAAAGGCCTGGACGCGGTAGAAGCGCGCGCTCTTGCCCAGCGAAATCGCCGCTCGCTCGTCCTCGCGCAGCGCCTTGAGCACGCGGCCCCAGGGGCTGCGCGACAGGTGCTCCAGAGCGAGATAGGCGATCAGCGTCACAGCCGAAACGACGGCGAGGTTCGACAGGTTGAACAACAGCGGCGTTTCGGCAAGGCCGCCGAACGGGCGCGGGATGAAACCGATGCCGAACGGGCCGCCCGTGAGTTTTTGCGCGTTGAGCGCGACCAGCTGCACGACGACGGCGACGCCGAAGGTGGTGATCGCCAGGTAGTCTGATCGCAGACGCAGCGTGGCCATGCCGGTAATTGCTGCGGCGATACCGCCGACGATCATGGCGCCCGCCCAGCCGGCCAGGATCGGCAGACCGAAGCCGCCGAAGCGCGCGGCATCGTCCGGGGTCGTGAGCAGCGCCGATGTATAGGCGCCGATGGCGACGAATCCGGCAAGGCCGACATTGAAAAGGCCAGTCAGCCCCCACTGCAGATTGAGCCCCAGTGTGACCAGCGAAAAGATCAGTGCGGTGGTCAGGAAGAAGGCGCCGTAGCCGAGCAGGTCCATCAGCGTTCCCTCACACCAAACAGGCCGATCGGCCGCACGAACAGCACCGCCATCAGGATGATGAAGGAGATTGCGGCGCGCCATTCGGCGCCGATCAGCTGCACCGCACCGGCTTCGGCAAGGCCAATGATCAGGCCGCCGAGCACGGCGCCCGGTATGCTGCCGATGCCGCCCAGGATGGCGGCTGCGAACATCGGTAGCAGCATGTCGAAGCCCATGAACGGGCGGATCTGCACCAGAATGCCGATCATCACGCCGGCCACGCAGGCCAGCGCCCCGCCGATGATCCAGGTGACGCGCACCACGGAGGCAACATCGATGCCGACGATGAGGGCCAGGGCCGCATTTTGGCTCAGCGCCTGCATGGAGCGGCCGGTCTGCGTGCGTGTCATCAACAGATGCACGCCGAGCACCAGCACTGCGGTCAGCAGCAGCAGCGCGATCTGATCGGGCGTGATGCGGATGCCGAAGCCGACCGGCATGGCGATCTGGATCGCCCGGCTGAAATAGGTCGGGCGTGAGCTGAAGGTGAATTCGAGCAGGCTGCGCAGCGCCATCGAGGCGCCGAAGCTCGCCATCACCACGATGATGGCTTGCCCCTGCGAGCGCAGCCGCGAAAACAGCACCTTGTCGAGCAACAGCGCCAGCAGGGCGGTGAAAGTCATGCCGACAACCAGCGCAACCAGCAGCGGCCAGCCGAAAGACAGCGGTCCAATGGGGGCCACCTTGCCGAACATCGCGCCGATGGCGCTGACGACGGCGAGCGTCGCATAGGTGCCCCAGGCCATGAAGTCGCCATGGGCGAAGTTCGAGAAGCGCAGGATCGAGTAGGTCAGCGTCACGCCGATGGCGCCAAGGCCGATCATCGAGCCGGTCAGCAGCCCATCGACGACAAATTGCTGGCTCATGCCGCGCCTCCCTTGCCGACGGGGGACGGGCGTTGGCCGAGATAGAGTTCGGCGACGACAGGATCGTTCCACAGTTCGGAAGCAACGCCCTCGTGCCGGTCCTTGCCGTCGACCAGCACATAGGCGCGGTCGCCGATGGCAAGCGCTGCCTTGGCGTTCTGTTCGACCAGCAGGATGGTGACGCCGGACTTGCGGATGCCGGCCAGCATCTCGAACACCGTCGATACGAATTTCGGCGACAGGCCGGCCGACGGCTCGTCGAGCACCAGCACCTTGGGATGGACGATTAGGGCGCGTGCGACGGCAAGCATCTGCCGTTGTCCGCCCGACAGATTGCCGGCGGCGGTGCGGCGCTGGCGGACGAGGTCGGGGAAGGCCGCATACATTTCCTCGATGCGGGCAGGGATTTCGCGTCGCTCGAGGATGCCGCAGGCGACTTTCAGATTGTCCTCGACCGACATCAGCGGAAAGATGTTCTCCGTCTGCGGTACGAAGGCGAGGCCGAGCCGGACCATGGTGTGGGCCGGCGCGGCGGTTATGTCCTTGCCGTCCAGGAACACCGCGCCGCCGGTGATCGGGACAAGGCCGGCGATCGCCTTGATGAAGCTCGACTTGCCGGCGCCGTTGGGGCCGAGCACGACGACGATCTCCCCCTTGCCGACGGTGATCGAGGCGCCGCGCACAATCGGCACGCCGGGCTCATAGCCGGCCTCGAGATTGCGGACGTTGAGGACAGTTTCGCTCATGCCGCACCTCCGAGATAGGCCTCGATGACGCGCGGGTCGCGGGCGACCTCTTCCGCAGTGCCTTCGCTGAGCAACTGGCCGCTCGCCATGACCAGCACGCGGTGGCAGAGCCGCGTCACCATGTCGATATTGTGCTCGATCAGCAGAAAGGTGATGCCGCGCGCGTTGATGTCGCGGATGCGGTCGATGATGATCTCGAGCAGCGTTGCGTTGACGCCGGCCGCCGGCTCGTCGAGCAGGATGATCGCCGGATCGGCCATCATGACGCGGGCGAGTTCGAGCAGCTTGCGTTGGCCCCCGGAAAGCACGCGCGCCGGTTCGTGCGCCAGCCGAGCGAGCGAGACGAGCTCCAGCAGCTCGAGTGCCTTTGCCCTGGCTGCTCTTTCCTGTGCCGCCACTCGCCACGGCGTGACGAAGTTGGCGAGCAATTTTTCGCCGGCTTGGCCCTGCGCCGCCAGCATGATGTTTTCGATCAGCGTCAGATTGGGCAGGGGGCGCGGGATCTGGAAGGTGCGGCCAAGACCACGGCCGATACGCAGATGAGCGGCTTCGCCGGAGACGCGCGTGCCATTGAGCAGGATATCGCCGCTGGTTGGCAATATGCTGCCCGCCAACAGATCGAACATCGTCGTCTTGCCGGCGCCATTCGGCCCGATCAGGCCGAGGATTTCGCCCGCTTTGACATCAAACGAGACATCGTTGACGGCGACAAGGCCGCCAAAACGCCTGACGACGTTTCGTGCCGTCAGAACTGGCGCACGGGTCTCCTGCCGTTGGCGCTCCGCTGCATCGCTCATCAAACCCTCTGGCCGAAGACGATCGTTGTCGCCTCCTGATTTTTGATTTGTGATCACACTTGCGTTGATCACGCTATTCGGCTTTAATTTCATTCGCAAGCCGAAAACGGGGCAAATGCCGGTAATGCAGAAGGCTGCCATCGACAAGAACAACGGGACGATCGCAGCCCAGCTTACGCCGGTCGGCCGCGAGACGGTGCAGGATCGCGTCTATTCCGAGTTGCGCCGTGCTCTGATCGGTGGCCTTTTCGAGCCAAACCAGGTGCTGACTATCCGCGGTCTCGCCGATGCGCTGGTCACCTCGACCATGCCGGTACGCGAAGCGCTTGGACGGCTGATCACGGAAAAGGCGCTGGAGGCGCTGCCCAACCGCTCGGTGCGCGTGCCGCCGATCACGCTGGAGCGCATCGACGACCTCCTGCGTGCCCGCTCCCTCATCGAAGGCGAAGCGATCGCGCTTGCGGCCAGGCGCATGAGCCCGCGCCAGATCGCGTCGATCGAAGCCATGCTGGGCGAGTGGGACGAGATCCGGGCCCTGAAGCACAAGAAGGATATCGATCGCGAAGCGACGCTCAACCAGAGCTTCCATTTTGAGATCTACCGCTGCTGCGGCTCGGCTGTCCTGATCCCGATGATCGAAAGCCTCTGGCTTCAATCTGGACCCTGCATCCGCGTCGCCATCTATGCCTTCTCCGAGGCCGGCGAGGTCGATACCGCCCACTATCACCGTCGGATTGTCGCGGCACTTGCCAAACAGGATGCGCAAGCGGCGCGCGAGGCGCTGGTGGCCGACATCAGCCGCCCCTTCGCCTTCTTGCGCGACAAACTTCAATCGGCGAAGGATTGACATGACCAAGCCCGCCATCGGCATCACAGAACCACGCTCGAAGCTTTCCGTGACGGCGCTGCTATTGCCCGAAAAGGCGCCGGAGAATGCCGCCTTCCTGCTGGCGTATCTGGCGCAGCCACGCATCATCCCAGGCATCCATGCGATGTGGACAGGACCGGAAATCTCGTGCCCGGTTCCGTCAGCCGATCTCCACGGCCAGGCCTATGCCCAGTCTTTGCCACCGGAGAATGCAACGCTGACGCCGCAGCCCGGCGATATCGTGCTGTCCTATGTGCCGCCACGCGTGTGGGGCGGCAATCCCAATGCCATCTTCGATATCGGCCTGTACTACGGGCAGGGGGCGCGGCTGCTGTTCCCGATCGGCTGGCTGGCCGGCAGCGTGGTCGCGCAAGTGCTTGCCGGAGAGCGCGATCAGTTTGCCGCCGCCTGCGGCGTCATCCGCCGCAACGGCGCCTGTGACATCACCTTCAGCCTGGTGGAGGCCTGAATGGCCGACGACAGTTTCGAACTCTTCGATCTGCGCGTCGAAGCGGTCATCCCCGAGGGCAAGCCGGTCTATTGCGGCGCCAGGGCCGGCGACTATTTCGAACTCAAGGGCGAAATGCTGTCGCTGCCGGCGGGGCAGGGTTTTTCGATTTACTCGATCTCCGCCGTGTTGCCGCTCCTGGCGGCAAAGCAGCGCCCGACGCATGCAAATGACTGGATGACCTCGGATGCCGAGATCGCCTGTCCCGATCCCAATTGCGCCAGCCGGCTGCGGATCGTCAGGCTGGCCAAGCGGCGGTTCAGCCATGCCCAAACCACGGCTGTGCCGCTGCCGAAGGAGACCGACAAAAGATGAGCGCCAGGACCGTCGAACTCAGCCCCGGCTATACGATCTCGCGCGTCATCCGCGGCGGCTGGCAGCTGGCCGGCGGCCATGGCGCTATCGACCGCAGTCAGGCCGTGACCGACCTCATCGCCACCTTCGATGCCGGCATCTGGACCTATGATTGCGCCGACATCTACACCGGCGTCGAGGAACTGATCGGCGCCGCGCGCCTGCGGCTGGCCGGCGAGCGCGGTCTCGATGTTGCGGCCAGGATGAAGGTGCACACCAAGCTGGTGCCGGACCTCGAACGACTGGCAAGCATCAGCCGCGACTACATCAGGGGCATCGTCAATCAGTCGCTTCGCAGGCTGAAGACGGAGCGGATCGATCTTGTGCAGTTTCACTGGTGGGATTATGACCAGCCTCGTTACGTCGAGGCGATGGGTTGGCTCGACGAGCTTCGGCTGGAAGGCAAGGTGCGCAATCTCGGCACCACCAATTTCGATACGCCGAGGCTAGCCGAAATCCTCTCCGCGGGCATCCCGCTGGTCAGCCAGCAACTGCAATATTCAGTGCTCGACCAGCGGCCGGCAAACAGCCTTGCGGACCTTGCCGCTAAGAACGGTGTCCGCTTCCTCTGCTACGGCTCGGTGGCGGGCGGCTTCCTCAGCGACAAATGGCTTGGCGTGGCCGAACCCTCCACGCCGCTCGAAAACCGCTCGCTGGTCAAATACAAGCTGATCATCGACGACTTCGGCGGCTGGGAGCTGTTCCAGTCCCTGCTCAAGGCGCTGAAAGCGGTCGGCGATCGCCACGGCGTCGACATCGCCACCATCGCCTCGGCATGGGTGCTCGAGCAGCCGCAGGTCGCGGCCGTCATTGTGGGTGCGCGCAACCAGGCACATGCGCTGGCCAATACGAAAATCATGGACGTCGCGCTCGACGCCGACGATCGCGCGCGGATTGCTGCCGCCATCGCACAAGGCACCGGCCTCGCGGGCGATGTCTACGCGCTGGAGCGCGACCGTCATGGCCGCCACGGCTCGATCATGCATTACAACCTCAATGCGGGGAAGAAATGAGCGGAGAGCCTTCCCTTTTTTCGCGTGCCAGCGCTGAAATCATCGACCTGCATCGCTTCTTCGTCGACTGGTTTGTCGCCGCGCGAGCCGACGCTGTGGAGTTCGGCCGCTTCGAGGCTGTCATGGGCGAAAGCCTCACCATGGTGGCGCCGAATGGCCAGATCCTCGATCGCGACGCGGTCGTAGATCATGTCCGGACAAGCCGCGCCACTTGCGACGACGGTTTTGCCATATCGATCGAGGACATCAGGCCGGGTTGGCAGGACGCGGACACGATCGTCATCTTCTACATCGAGGCGCAACTGCGCGCCGGCAAACACAGTCGCCGGCAGTCCAGTGCGGTCTTCACCACCAGTTCATCGGCACCAAACGGCGTCGAATGGCGGCATCTGCATGAGACCTGGCTGCAGGCGCCGGAAGGCTGAACAGGCAAAAGTTCAAACAAGAAAAGGGGAACGGCAATGAAGAAGACGATACTTCAAATCACCACAGCACTGGCTCTCGTGACGATGGCCGGCGCCGCACACGCAGCGGACTGCAAGATCACCGTCGGCCTGGTCATGGAGCTCACCGGTCCGGCCGGCGAATACGGCCAGGCCGGCGCGAAGTCCGTCGAAATGGCCTTCCGCGACATCAATGAAGCCGGTGGCGTACGCGGCTGCGATCTCGCAACCGACACGCGCGACAGCCAGAGCCAGGGCAATATCGCGGTCGATGCCGCGACCCAGCTGGTACAGGTCAAGAAGGTGCCGGTGATCATCGGCGGCATCATCTCCTCGGTGTCGATCCCGATCCTGACCTCGGTCACCGGGCCGGCCAAGATCGTGCAGGTGTCGCCGGCTTCGTCCTCGCCGACGCTGACCGCCCTTGGCCGCGACGGCAAGACCAACGGCATCTTCTTCCGCACCATCACGTCGGATGCGCTGCAAGGCGTGGCCGCCGCCAAATACGCCATCGACAAGGGCTTCAAGAAACTGTCGATCATCCATGTCAACAACGACTTCGGCGTCAACATGGTGGCCGAATTCTCGCGTGCCTACAAAGCGCTCGGCGGCACCATCGTCTCCGACACGCCCTATAATGAAAAGCAGTCGAGCTATGCCTCGGAAGTGACGGCGGCGATGGGAGGCGAGCCGGACGGACTCTACCTCGTCAGCACGCCGGTCGACGGCGCAACGGTCGCCCGCACCTGGATATCGCAGGGCGGCGTGCAGAAATTCCTGCTCAATGACGGCATGAACAGCCCGGACTTCATCGAATCCGTCGGCGCCGATTATCTGAAGGATGCCTATGGTACCTCTTCCGGCACCAGCCCGACGGCATCCACCGACTATTTCCTGAAAAACTACAAGGAGTTTTCGGGCATCGAACCGTCGAACCCGGCAGCCGACCGTTCCTATGATGCCGGCGCCATTGTCGGTCTCGCCATTGCCATTGCCGGCTCCGAGGATCCAGCCAAGATCAAGGATGCCATGTACAAGGCGGTCGATCCTGCCGGCACACCGATCTATGCCGGCAAGGACGAGTTCGCCAAGGCGCTCGGCCTGATCAAGGACGGCAAGCCGATCCGCTATGAAGGCGTCATCGGTCCGGTCAGCTTCGACAAATATGGCGACATCACCGGTCCGTTCCGGCTGTGGAAGATCGTCGACGGCAAGGTGACGACCGACGGTGAAATGACAACCGACGACGTCAACGCGCTGCAGGCGAAATTGCAGTAGGCGCCGGTACATTGTCCGGCGCGATCTCCGTTCGATCTCTGGGAGATCGACGCCGGACAAGCAGTCCAACATCGGCGCTAGTTACGCGGTCAAGCGCGAAATCAGCCGGGTCAATATAACGACAGGCGGCTGGCCGGGCATGAAGACCTGCGGATTGGAGAGGGCGCCAACGATATGACCCACATAGTCTGATTTGTCGTAGCCGATTGACGATATCGGGTAGGCGTCGAAATTGGTCAGGGACACATTGTCGAAGCCATAGAGGCGGAAGCGGCTGGGCCGGTTGTCGGGGAAATCCGCCCGGCAGACATCCAGAACACCCATGGCCATCGCGTCGGACGTACAAAAGACCGCATCTGGACAGCCGCGTCCCGTCAGGCCGGCGGCTGCCGCATAGCCCGACTCGTAGGAATAGTCTCCCTGGACCGTCTGCAGCAGTTCAATTCCATGATGCCGGAACGCTCCGAGGTAGTGGCCGATGCGCAGCTGTTCGACTCGCGAGGACGAACGGCCGGTCAGCAGGCTGGCCGTGCGCGCGCGCTTGGCCGCCGCATCCGCCACGGCCTCGGCGATGCCGACGCCTTCATCGGGAATGACGGTGGGTGACTGATCGTCATGCAGTCCGTTCAGCATGATGACCAGGTCCGAGCGAAACATGCGCCGCACCGTCGCTGCATCGGCAAAGTCGGAGAACACCACGGCGGCATCGACATGATAGGCAACGCCGTTGCGCAGAAAATCCTCGACCCCTTCCGCCGAGCCGATGCGGATGAGGATGACCTGCTTGCCGATCGACTGGATCGCGTCGAGCAGCCGGTCGAACAGGTCGAGATCTGAAAGGTCGTGAATGTGGTTGACCACGACGGCAACCAGATTGACGGTCTTGGTGGTCAGGCTTTGCGCCAGGAGATTGGGTTTGTAGCCGAGCTGCGCGGCGGCCTGCACGACACGTTCGCGTTTGTCCGCCGAGACCGGTCGCGGTCCGCTCGACAGCGCACGGCTGGCCGCGGCACGCGACACGCCTGCCAGCCGCGCGACATCGGCGATCGTTGCGACGGCGCCTCGAGTGTGCGCCGATCGGTTACCGGTAGTGGGTGTCACCACAGCGGGTTGAGCGCCGGCGGGTTGGAGTCCGGCCCCCACCACTTCTTGTAGGTCGTCTCATAGGTGCCCGACTGGATGAAGTCGGACACGAACATGTCGAGCCAGCGGACGAATTCGGGATCGCCCTTGGCGACCGCGATGCCGATCGGATCGTTGGAATAGAGGCCAGGCAGCGTCACCAGGCTCGGTGTCTTGGTTGCGAGGTAATCGAGCAGTGAGGAATCCTCGATCGCCGCATCGACGCGCTTCTGTTGCAGCTGCAGAACCCCGTCGGGCGCGAACTGGTCGACATAAACGAGCTCTGCGTCCGGCACGGCTGCCTTGAGGAAGGTTTCGCCCGTGGTGCCGCGGCCGACGACAACCTTCTTGCCGGCGAGCCCCTTGAGGTCGGTTATCCCGGCATCCTTCTGGACGATGACGCGCAGCCCGGCCCGGTTGTAGGGGATGGTGAAGTTGACGGTCTTGGCCCGCTCGAGCGTTGCCGAGGTGTTTGCGACCGCGACATCGATCTGTCCCGACACCAGCATGGAAATACGCGCATCGCCCGAGACGTCGACGAACTCGACCGGCACGCCGAGCTTTTGCGCCAGCAGCGTCGCGACATCGACATCGTAGCCGACAGGGTTGTTTTGTGCATCCCGAAAGCCGATCGGCTCGCCGCCGAGCGATACGCCGATGCGAATGGTGCCGCGTGAGCGGATGTCGTCAATCATGCCGGCAAGGGCTGGAAATGCCGAACCGGCCACGATGGCCAGCGCGGCGAAGGCACGCACTACGGTTTTCATGGTTCCTCTCCTTATTTTCTAGTGACGCGTTTTGCTGCCCGCAATTCGGGTGCGGGCATGGAATCCTTCCAGAGCCAGTAGCGGACCTCGCCCTCGCATCTGAAATTCACCACCTCGTGGTTCTGCTCGGCGTCGACGGCGTGGATGACCACTCCGGCCAGGAAGCCGGTGTCGAGTTCAGCCAGTTCCTCGACCGCCAGCGCGACCGCATCCGACAGGGATCGGCCAAGCTTCATGGCCAGCACGACGGTCCGTGCGGTGGCGCAGCGCATCGTCATCTCGCCGGTATGGGTGCACGCCGCCGCGCCATAGCGGCTGTCGGCGTAAAAGCCTGCGCCGGGAATGGGAGAATCGCCGAGCCGGCCCGGATATTTCCACGCCCAGCCCGAGGTCGAACTCGCGGCATGGATGCCGCGCCGCGCATCCGCCGACAGGAAGACGGTGGTGTCGCGGACGCGCTCGGGATCGGTGATAGTACGGCTGAGCGGCGCCAGATCGATATCGGGGAATTTCGCCAGCTGTTGCGGTGTGAGTTCCTGTTGCAGCCGCTCCCACCAGACGCGCTTAGAGTCCTCGAACAAGACTTCGTCTTCGGCAAAACCGATTTCGCTGGCAAAGCGCCGCGCCCCTTCGCCGGTCAGCATCACATGCGGCAGGCGCTTCATCACCTGGTGCGCCAGGGCAGCGACCGCCAAGGTCCTTGGCACGGCGCCGACTGAACCGACCTCTCGTGTATTGCCATCCATGACGCCGGCGTCGAACTCCATCTCGCCCAGCATGTTCGGCCAGCCGCCATAGCCGACGCTTCGAACCTTGACCTCTTTCTCCACCATGCCGATGCCGGCAACCATCGCGTCCAGGCTGACGGCGCCATCGCGCAGCATTTGCACCGAGGTCTCGAATCCCGGCCATGCTTCGTTGTTGGCTAACAGCAGCATTCCTAGTCCTTGCGCATCCTGGAGAGAAACTGCGCAACCCGCGGCTGCGCCCGGCCGCCGTCCGCGGCGAAGAAACGATCCGTCGGCAGATCGACCACCAGCCTGCCCTTGTCGAGGAAGACGATGCGGTTGGAAATCTCGCGCGCGAATTCGATCTCGTGGGTGACGAACAGCATCGTCGTGCCTTGCGCGGCGAGCTTTGCCAGGATGGCCAGCACCTCGGAAGTCATTTCCGGGTCGAGCGCGCTGGTGACTTCATCGAGCAGCAGATAGCGCGGCTGCATGGCGAGCGCCCGGCAGATGCCGACACGCTGGCGCTGCCCGCCCGACAACTGCGCCGGGTAGGCGTTGGCCCGATCGGCGAGGCCGACGGACTCGAGCAGCTTGCGCGCCAGCGCCTCGGCCTCAGGGCGCGGCATCTTCAGCACCTCGATCGGGGCGAGCGTAATGTTCTGAAGCGCGCTCATATGCGGATAGAGGTTGAACAGCTGGAAGACGGTGCCTGAGCGCTTGCGCGCCTCGGCCAGCTCCTTCGGCTTGCTGACATCGAAATCGTCGACCGTGATGCGGCCCGACTTCAGCTTTTCGAGGCCGTTGAGGCAACGGATCAGTGTCGACTTGCCGGACCCCGACGACCCGAGGATCGAGACCACTTCGCCGGGCGCGATCGTCAGGTCGACGCCGTCCAGCACAGTGACCTCGCCGAACGCTTTGTGCACGTTTTCGATCTTGAGCATGTTAAAGCCCCCGCCAGGCGCTGTGCGCCCGCAGGCGGTTTTCAAGACGCTCGCCAAGCAGGGCGACCAGCTTTGCCGCGCCATAGTAGAGCAGCCCGACGACGGTCCAGACCACGAACGGCTTCAAGGTGCGCATGTTGAGGATGTGGCCGATCTTGGTCAGGTCGACGACGCCGATGACAGAAATCAGCGACGTCACCTGAAGCTGGTTGACCAGCAGCGCGACGAGCGGGCCGACCGCGAAGGCGGCAGCCTGGGGCGAAACGATATGGCGCAGGACCTGCCACCGGGTCAGGCCGAAGACACGCGCGGCCTCGACCTGCTCGCGTTCGATCGACTCGATCGCCGAGACCGCGATGACATAGACGAAGGCCGCGGTGTTCGCCGACAGAGTGATGGTCGCTGCGGTGACCGGCGTCACCCTTATATGCAGCAGGGCCGGCAGGCCGAAGAACACCAGGAACAGCTGCACCAACACCGGCGAGTTCTTCAACAGCTCCGACAGGAAGGTGACGACCTGGGCCAGAACCGGCACACGGTAGAACCGCACCAGTGCCCAGCTCAGGCCAATCAGCAGTCCGATCAGAGAGGTGACGAGAAACAGCGCGATGTTGGTGCCGAGACCTTGCGCCAGCAGGATCAGGTCGTAGGAGGTGAAGTCGCTGAACCGCATCAGCCGACCGCCTCCATCATGTCCCGATTGAGATGGCGGTGGAGCAGGGTGACGCCCAGCGAGACCAGATAGGTCAGGGCCGCATAGGCACAGAGCAGCACCACATAGACCTCGAAGGGCCGATAGGTCTGCGAGACGACGATCTGGGCTGAGCCGGTGAGCTCGTTGAGCGTGATGGTCGAGAGGATCGAGGACGTAAGGATCATGTTGATGAGCACGGATCCGAGCGGTCGCACGGAGGTGCGCAGCGCAATCGGCAGCACGATGCGGGTAAAGACCTTGCGCCTGGACAGGCCGCTCACTTCAGCGGCGTCGATGATGCCCTGGTCGATGGCGAGGATGCCGGCTCGAATGATGTCGGAGGCATAGGCGCCGCCGGCAATGGAAAGCGCCACGACGCCGGTGGTGAAGGCGTCGATGTAAATGCCGAGCTCGGGCAGGCCGTAATAGAAGAAGAACAGCTGGACGATGAACGGCACATTGCGGAAGAGATCGACGTAGACGAAGGCGATCCGTCGAAGCAGTGCCGAGGCGGAGGTGCGTGCGATCGCCACCAACGCGCCCATGACGACGCTTCCCACCAGCGACAGCGCGCAAGCCGCCGCCGTAAGTTCGGCGCCGCGCGCCAGAAAACCCAGATGCGGGAGCAGAATGGACAGATCGAAATGCACCGGCGGTCCCCAGTGAAACCG
This sequence comes from Mesorhizobium sp. M0659, assembly GCF_040320605.1. Classification (NCBI taxonomy): domain Bacteria; kingdom Pseudomonadati; phylum Pseudomonadota; class Alphaproteobacteria; order Hyphomicrobiales; family Phyllobacteriaceae; genus Mesorhizobium; species Mesorhizobium sp. M0659. The sequence continues at coordinate 106,574 of NZ_JAMYPY010000018.1, read as the reverse complement.
GTTTCACTCTTTTGGCTTTCGCCTCGTCTGTCAAGATGCAGGGTCTGGTTGCCGCCTGTGGCTTGCATTCGTTGCGATGATTCCGGTTCGCCTCATGCGCGCTATGTCTCAAGCGCCGGCAATTCGCCGCCGGCTTTCAGCTCGAGGACGCCGCCTATGCCAGCCGCGCGTCGCCGCAATCCCTCGGCCATGGCGGCTGGGGGCGGCGCCCTCGATTTTGCCGATCCCGGCGCCGGTGTCGGATTCGGCTACGTCACCAACCGCATGCTGGGTTTCGACGACGTCGATCCACGCCGCAAGGTGTTGATTGATGCCGTTTACGACGCGCTCTGACGTTGGGAGCCGTTATGCGCGGATGTTCCACATGGCGTCCGGCACAACCACCAGCTTGCCGACGAAGTCCTTGGCAACAAAGTCTGCCTGCGCCTTGTGAAAATCGGAGAGCCTGTAGACGCCGCCGACCAGCGGCCGGATTTTCTTCGCTTCGATGTATCCAATGATGCGGCGGAAGTCGGCGCGCGTGCCCTGGCTCGATCCGTGCAGTTGCAGCTGCTTGAGATACATGGTCCTGAGATCGAGCTGCACGACCGGGCCGGCGATGGCGCCGGCGGTGGTGTAGCGGCCTTCAGGTCGCAGGATGCGCAGCAGGTCGTTGAAGATCGCGCCGCCGACGAGATCAGCGACCACATCGATCGGCTGGTCGCCAGTGGCTTCATTCACGGCGGCGGGAAGATCGGCAACCCCACGGGTAATGACCGCTTCGGCGCCGATGTCGCGCACCGCCTGCTCCTTGCCCTTGCCGACGACCGCATAGGGAATGGCGCCGCGCGCCCGCGCCAGCTGCACGATGCCGGAACCGACGCCGCCTGAGGCGCCGGTGACCAGCACGCGTTCGCCGGCTTTCAGCCCGGCGCGCTCCAGCATCTGTTCGCCGGTGAGGTAGGCGCAGCAGAAGGTGGCGAGTTCGACGTCGCTCATGTCAGTATCGACGAAATGCGCATTCTCGCCCGGCACCGTCTGGTACTCGGCGTACCCGCCGTCGCGACCGTGGCCCATATAGTCAATGTCGGCGAGGGAATCGTCGTCGCGGTTGTAGATCGAAAAATCGACCATTACCCGTTCGCCGATACGGCCCGGGGAAACGCCTTCGCCGACGGCAGCGATGGTGCCGACCGTGTCGGTGCCCTGGATGCGCGGGAAGGTAAGCGTGTTGCCTTGCCGCCGCCACGTCGACACGGCGGCAGCGTCCTCCTCCGTGCCATAGGCGCCCTGGCGTACCCAGACATCGGTGTTGTTCATACCGCAAGCGCTGACCTTAACCAGCACCTCGCCGGCGGCAGGCACAGGCACTTTCACATCGCTGCGATAGACGAGCTTTTCCGGTCCGCCATGCCCGGTGAGCAGCACGGCGGCCATGGTGGCGGGGAGGGTCTTGGTCATGGCATTCATGGTCGATCTCAGAGATTGGAAAACACGCTGTTGACGGCATCGGCGGTTTTCGAAACGACGATGTCGGCTTCCTCACGCGTCAGGCAGAGCGGCGGCGCGAAGCCTAGTATGTCGCCCTGCGGCATGGCGCGGCCGATGACGCCGCTGGCGGCAAGTGCTGTCGCCACTTGCGGCCCGATCTTGAGCGAGGCGTCGAAGAACACCCGGTCGTCCTTGTCGGCGACAAATTCGACCGCCGCCAGCATGCCATCGCCGCGCACGTCGCCGACGTGTCTGTGCCCGCCGACAGCCTTGGTCAGTTCGGCGCGGAAATAAGCGCCGGTCTCACCGGCGTTCGTTACCAGGTCCAGTTCGTCGATCAGTTCGAGATTGGCGACACCTGCGGCGACGCAGATCGGATGCGCGGCATAGGTCCAGCCATGGCCGAGCGAACCGAGCTTGTCGGAGCCCTGCACCAGCACCTGCCACATCTTGTCGGCAACGATGACACCCGACAGCGGCGCATAGGCCGAGGTCAGCCCCTTTGCGATGGTGATGAGGTCCGGCTTGATGCCGTAATGGTCGGAGCCGAACATGGTGCCCAGACGGCCGAAGCCCGTCACCACCTCGTCGGCGACCAGCAGCACGTCATACTTCTTCAGCACCGCCTGGATCTTCTCCCAGTAGCCGGCCGGCGGCGGCACGATGCCGCCAGTACCGAGGATCGGCTCGCCGATGAAGGCGGCGACGGTTTCGGGACCTTCGGCCAGGATCATCTCTTCAAGCTTGTCGGCGCAATGCTGCGAGAACTGCTCCTCGCTCATCGAGCGGTCGGCGCGGCGGAAATAATAGGGCGCCTCCGTGTGCAGGACCGGCGCGCGCGGCAGGTCGAAAGCGTTGTGGAACAGGTCGAGCCCGGTCAGTGATCCCGTCATCACGCCCGAGCCGTGATAGCCGCGCCAGCGCGAGATGATCTTCTTCTTCTCCGGCCGTCCCAGCACATTGTTGTAGTACCAGATCAGCTTGATGTTGGTCTCGTTGGCGTCCGAACCGGAGAGCCCGAAATAGACCCTGCTCATGCCCTTCGGCGCGCGGTCGATGATCATCTTGGCCAGCGTGATCGAGGCCTCGGTGCCGTGGCCGACATAGGCATGATAGTAGGCGAGGTTTTTCGCCTGGGTGGCGATGGCATCCGCGATCTTTTGGCGGCCATAGCCGACATTGACGCAATAGAGACCGGCAAAGGCATCGATGCTCTTCTTGCCATTGTTGTCCCAGACGGTGACGCCTTCACCGCCGGCCATGATGCGGGTCGGGCTCTCGCCTCGCGCATGCGTGCCCATATGGGTCGAAGGATGGAAGAAATGGTCGCGATCCCAGGCGTTGAGTTCGTTGGACTGGTTGAGCATTTTTGACTCCTTGAGGGATGGCCGGACGGACTATGCGACGTCCAGGCAGAGGTACTTCAGATCGGTGAAAGCTTCGAGCCCATGGCGCGAGCCTTCGCGACCGATGCCGGATTGCTTGACGCCGCCGAATGGGATCGGCGCGCCGGTGATCTTGACGCGATTGATAGCGAGCATGCCGTAGTCGAGCGCGCGGCCCAGGCGCTGCTGGCGGGCGCCGTTCTCGGTAACGACATAGGCGACCAGGCCATATTCTGTGGCGTTGGCACGGGCGATCACTTCGTCCTCACTGTCGAACGGCGTGACGGCGGCGACCGGCCCAAAGGTCTCCTCGCGCATGATCAGCGCTTCGTCGCTGACGTCGGCCAGCAGCGTCGGCTGGTAGAACAGCGGCCCGGCCTGATGCCGCTTGCCGCCGGTGAGACAGCGCGCGCCACGAGCGATGGCATCGGCGACCTGCTCTTCGACCTTTGCGACGGCACGCTCATGCATCAGCGGCCCGATGTCGATCTTGTTGGTAAGGCCGTTGCCGGTGCGCAGCGCCTCGATACGCCTGGCGAAGGCGGCGCAGAAGCGATCGTAGATGGGGCGCTGGACGTAGATGCGGTTGGCGGCGAGGCAGTCCTGGCCGGAGGTGGCGAATTTGGCATCGATGGCGATGCACACCGCCTTGTCCAGATCGGTATCGGCAAAGACGATCAGCGGCGCGTGGCCGCCAAGCTCCATCACCAGCCGCTTCATCGTCGGCGCGCTCTGTGCCGCGATCAACCGGCCGATCTCCGTCGAGCCGGTAAAGCTCATGGCGCGGACGCGCGGGTCTTCGCACATGCGGCCGACGATGGTTGCAGCCCTTCCGGTGATGACGTTGAAGACACCGGCGGGGATGCCGGCGCGCTCGCCAAGTTCCGCCAGCGCCAGCGCCGACAGCGGCGTCTCGGATGAAGGATGCGCGACGATGGTGCAGCCGGCGGCAAGGGCGGCCGCCGCCTTGCGGGTCAGCATCGCCGCCGGAAAATTCCAAGGCGTGACGACGCCGACGACACCGAGCGGCTCGCGCCTCACCATCATCTCGGCATTCGGCAGATGGCTGGTGACGCTCTCGGCATTGAGGCGCTTTGCCTCTTCGGCATACCATTCGACGAAAGAGGCGGCATAGTCGATTTCGCCGAGCGATTCCTGCAGCGGCTTGCCCTGTTCCAAAGTCATCAGCAGGGCAAGGTCGTCTTTCGCCGCGATGATCAGCTCGAACCATTTTCGCAGAATTCTCGACCGCTCCTGCGGCAGCAGTGACCGCCAAGCCGGGAAGGCACGCGCGGCGGCACCGATTGCCCTTGTCGTTTGCTGCGCATCGAGCGCGGCGACAAACGCGACCGTCGCGCCTGTGGCCGGATCGGTGACTTCAAAGCTTTCGGCCGCTTCGCTCGCGGTCCAATGCCCATCGACATAGGCAAGCTCGCGCAGCAGCCGGCGGTCGGAGAGGCGGTCGAGTGCCTCATGGCGATGCGAGCGGGCAAAATGCGCGGACATGGTCGAGGCCTCCCGGATCGGACGATGCGGGAAGACTATCCGTCACATGCAGACAGAGAGACTGTTTCGACGCCCTGAAGGAGAGAGAGTCTCTCTATTGTGCCGCCCCGACAGACATTCTCTCCGGGCTTATGCCGACGCCGGCAACAGGTCGGCTATCGGTAGCACGATTTCGTCCTTCACCGTCTTGGTGACGATGTAGGTGAAGTAGCGGTCGATGCCGATCTCGCGCTGCAGCAGGCCGTCGACCAGCCGCTGATAGGCGTCGATGTCGCGCGTCATCACCTTGACCACATAGTCGACGCCGCCGCCCACCGACCAGCAGGCGACGATTTCGGGGATGTCGCGGATGACGCGTTCGAAGCGGTCGAAATCGGCCTGGCGATGGCTGGCCAGCGTCACCTCCATCAACACGGTGGCGACCGGCGCCACCACGCGCATGGCGATCCTGGCGTGGTAGCCCGAGACGATGCCTGCCTTCTCCAGCTTGCGCAGCCGCATCCAGCACGGCGTCGGCGACAGCCCGACCTGTTCGGCCAGCGCCAGCTTGGTGATGCGCCCGTCGCGCTGGATGGCGTCGAGTATCCTGAGGTCGACCGCGTCGAGTTTTGATGTCATCGGCGTCCGCTTTTTGTCGGCATCACCATGACGGCGCATTATTTCGATTGTCAATTGCACTGATTTCGATCTCTATTAAGTCATGACATTATGGCAACCCGACCCTGCGCTCATCCGCCGGCCAGCCTATCAAACGCTGGCCGACCAGTTCGCCCGCGCCATTCATGACGGGCGGCTGGCCAAGGGCGCGCGGCTTCCAACGCATCGAAGGCTGGCAGACGATTTAAAACTGTCGGTGCAGACGGTCAGCCGCGCCTACGAAGAACTGATCCGGCGCGGCCTGATTTCGGGCGAGATCGGCCGTGGCAGCTTTGTCCAGACGCAGCGCCGCGACCCGGAGCCGCCCTATCTGCCGGAGCGCCTCGGCGAGGTCATCGATCTGTCAATCCTGAAGCCGGTCTGCGAGCCGATGCATTTGGAGCGGCTGAAGCAGGCGCTGGGCTGGCTGGCCGAAAACCTGCCATCCAGTTCGGCGTTGTCGTTCCGGCCCAACATGGTGTTCCCGCGTCACCGCGCGGTGGCTGTCGAATGGCTGAAACTGTGTGGGCTCGACACCTCCGCACAGAATATCAGCCTGACCAATGGCGCGACCGCCGGGATGACCGTGGCGCTGATGAGCGTTGCGCCGCCGGGATCGACTGTCGCCACCGAGGCCATCGGCCACCACACGCTGGTGCCGCTGGCGCGCTATCTCGGCTTCAACCTGGAAGGCCTGCCGATCGACGGCAATGGCCTGATCCCGGAGGCGTTGGACGAGGTCTGCCGGCTCACCGACATTCGCGCGGTATTCGTGCAACCGTCGGTGATCAACCCGACGGCGACGCTGATGGACGCTCGGCGGCGCGAAGAGATCGCCGCGGTCGCGCGCAAGCACGACATCGCCATCATCGAGAACGATGTGCTGGGTCCGCTGATCGAGGACCGGCCGCCGCCGGTCGCCGCCTTTGCGCCGGAGCGCACGCTCTACGTCACTTCCTTCACCAAGATCACCGTACCTGGCCTGCGCATCGGCTATCTCGCGGCGCCCGACCGCTATGTCGCCGCCGTTGCCAACCGGCATCTGGTGTCGAACTGGATGGCGACGCCGCTGGTGGCCGAGATCGCCACCAAATGGGTGACCGACGGCACGGCGATGGAACTCGTTCGCTGGCAGCGGGCGGCATTGCGCCGCCGCCAGGACATCGCAGCCGAGGTGCTGGGCGGGGTTGGTTATCGCGCCAGGCGCGACGGGCTGCATGTCTGGTTGCAACTGCCCGCGGACCGTGCCGAGGAAAGCTTCGTCGCCCAGGCCCGCCTGCAAGGCGTGGCGATCGCGCCCGGCACCTCCTTCCGCATCTCGGATGCGCCCTGGCATCCGGCGGTGCGCATCTCGCTCGGCTCGACCACCGAGGGGGAACTGCGCGCCGGCCTCGGCGTTGTCACCAAGTTGCTGCTTGGCGATCCGGAGCATCTGCTGCTCGCAATCTAAGCGGGAATTGCTCTGGAATCATGCAGTGCCGGAAATATTGTCATGATTTTATTTTCCCAATTGACATGATTTGGCGCGTTCCGCATCGTTAAGGGCACAGGCTTCTCCAGCAGGGGAAATTCATTTGTCCTCACCCATCATCAAGGTCGACGCCATTTCGAAGAGCTTCGGCTCGTTCAAGGTACTGGACGGCCTGTCGATGCAGGTCATGCCCGGCGAGAAGCTGGCGCTGATCGGCCCGTCCGGCTCGGGCAAGACGACGATCCTGCGCATCCTGATGACGCTGGAGAAGATCGACGGCGGCCATATCCAGATCGATGGCGAGCAGCTCTATCACATGGAGCGCAACGGCCAGCTGCTGCCCGCCGACGAGCGGCACCTGACCAAGATGCGGCAGAAGATCGGCATGGTCTTCCAGCTGTTCAATCTGTTTCCGCACAAATGCGTCATGGATAACGTCACGCTGGCGCCGATGCTGACCAAGGGCACGCCTCGCGCCGCCGCTGAAAAGCGGGCCATGGAACTGCTCGACATGGTCGGCATGGCCGACAAGGCGAAGTCGATGCCGGCGCAGCTGTCCGGCGGCCAGAAGCAGCGCGTGGCGATTGCCCGTGCGCTGGCATTGTCGCCGAAGATCATGCTGTTCGACGAGGTGACGTCGGCCCTCGATCCGGAGCTGGTCGAGGAGGTGATGAATGTCATGCGCAAGCTCGCCGCAGAGACCGACATGACCATGCTGCTGGTCACCCACGAGATGGGCTTTGCCCACGACTTCGCCGACCGCGTGCTGTTCTTCGACCGCGGCAAGATCGTCGAAGAGGGCAAACCAGACGAGATTTTCCGCCATCCAAAGCAGGAGCGCACGCAAGGCTTCCTGAAGAAGATCATCGCAGCCGGACATCGTGTCTGACCGCTTTGCGGGGCGGAAGACCGCCCCAGACAAAACCAAGAAGACAACAAGGAGTTGGGAACAATGAAGAAACTTGGCATTCTGGCCGGCGTCGCCGGTCTCGCACTGACGGCGGTGCTCGCCGCGTCGAGCACCGGTTCGGCCGATGACAGCAAGCTCGAGCAATTGAAGGCGCAGGGCTTTGCCCGCGTCGCGATCGCCAACGAGCCGCCCTATACGGCGGTCGCCGCCGACGGCAAAGTTTCGGGTGCGGCGCCCGACGTGGCGCGCGAGGTCTTCAAGCGTCTCGGTGTTGCCGACATCGTCGCTTCGATCTCCGAATATGGCGCGATGATCCCCGGCCTGCAGGCCGGCCGCTTCGACGTCGTCACCGCCGGCCTGTTCATGAAGCCGGAGCGTTGCGCGGCGGTCGTCTATTCCGAGCCGGTGCTGTGCGACGCCGAGGCGATGCTGGTGAAGAAGGGCAATCCGAAGGGCTTCAAGAGCTACGAGGACGTCGCCAAGGACACGTCAGCCACCATCGGCGCGCCCGGTGGCGGCACCGAGGAGAAGCTGGCGCTCAACGCCGGCGTGCCGCGCGAGCGCGTCATCGTCGTGCCGGACGGCCAGAGCGGCCTGAAGATGCTGCAGGACGGCCGCATCGACGCCTATTCGCTGCCCGTCCTGTCGATCAACGACCTCGTCAAGAAAGCCAACGATCCGAACCTCGAAGTCATCGCCCCGGTGGTCGGCGCGCCGGTCTATTGCGACGGCGCCGCCTTCAAGAAAGGCGATGAGGCCCTGCGCGACGCCTTCGATGTCGAGCTCGCCAAGCTGAAGAAATCCGGCGAGTTCGCCAAGATCATCGAGCCCTACGGCTTCTCGGCCGCAGCCGCGATGTCGACCACGCGGGACAAGCTCTGCGCGGCGAAATAGCGCCGTTTTGCCTTCTCCCTGTTCACGGGGAGAAGGTGGCCCGAAGGGCCGGATGAGGGGCGGCGCCAGGTTCTGAGAATTTAGCGCTGCCCCTCATCTGCCTGCCCGTCCTCCGCAGCAGCTGCGCTGCAGCTTCGGAGGGTGGACTGGCATCTTCTCTCCGTGAACGGGGAGAAGGAAGCTAACCGCCAACGTTGGAACCCGAATGACCCAGTGGTCCGGCTACCTCGGCCTGATATTGCAGGGAGCGCTTGTCACCATCGAGCTGACGCTGATGGGGTCGGTGCTCGCCCTGATCATGGCCTTCCTCGCCGGCATGGGCCGCGTGTCGCGCTTCTTTGCTCTGCGCTGGCTGGCAACCGTCTATATAGAATTCTTCCGCGGCACCTCGATCTTCGTGCAGCTGTTCTTTGCCTATTTCGTGTTGCCGTTGATCGGCCTCGAACTGACCCCGCTGCAGGCGGGTGTGCTGGCGCTGGGCCTCAATGTCGGCGCCTATGCGGCCGAGGTGGTACGCGGCGCCATCCAGTCGGTCGGCCGCGAACAATATGAGGCCTGCATCGCGCTCAACCTCGGCCGCTGGCAAGGCATGCGCCATGTCATCCTGCCGCAGGCGCTGCTGATCATGCTGCCGACCTTCGGCAACAATGCCATCGAACTGCTCAAGGCGACCTCCGTGGTGTCGCTGATCTCGCTCGCCGATCTCACCTTTCAGGCGCAGGTCGTGCGCTCGCAGACCGGTAACACGCTGGCGCCGTTCACCACCATCCTGATCATCTATTTCGCCCTGGCGCTGATCATCTCCTGGGGCGTGCGTTCATTGGAACGCCGCATGGCGCGCGGCCTCGACGGGGTGCGCGTCTGATGGATTGGGACTGGAACTTCGTCTGGGAGATCCTGCCGACGCTGATCCAGGGCGTGAAGATCACCATCCTGGCAACGCTGCTCGGCTCCGTGCTGGCCGCTGTCGTGGGTCTGGGCATCGCGCTAGCACGACGCTCGCCCAACAAGGCGCTGTCGCGCACCGTTGGTTGGGCGGCCGAATTCATCCGCGGCACGCCGCTTCTGGTGCAGCTCTATTTCATCTTCTACGTGCTGCCGGATTTCGGCATCCTGTTGCCGCCGCTGGTCGCCGGCGTTATCGGGCTCGGCCTGCACTACGGCACCTACACGGCGGAAGTCTATCGCGCCGGCATCGACAACGTGCCGCGCGGCCAGTGGGAGGCGGCCAAGGCCTGCAATCTGAGCGCCACGCAGACCTGGACCAACATCATCATTCCGCAAGCGATCCCACCGATGATCCCGGCGCTGGCCAATTATTTCATCGCGATGTTCAAGGAGACACCGCTGCTATCGGCAATCACCGTGCTGGAGCTGATGAACCAGGCAAAGAGCGTCGCCAACACCTACTATCGCTACATTGAGCCGATCACGCTGGTCGGCGCTTTCTTCCTCGTCATCAACCTCTTCTCGGTCGTGCTGCTGCGCTGGCTGGAACATCGCTACGGCAAGATCGAAAGGTAATTCTCAAGATGAAACCGCTGCCCGAAATCAGGCTGATGCCGACAAGGCCGGCGCTCGATGCGCGCCCGCAGGAAAAGCGCGTCGGCCTGATCATCCTTGCCACCGACCACACCAGCGAACCGGATTTCCGCCGCATGGTGGCGAGCGAGCGCATCGGCGTCTATGTCGCGCGCATTCCCTACAAGAATCCGACGACGCCGGAAAACCTTCGCAAGATGCAGCCGGAGCTGGCGGCGGGCGCCGCGCTGATCCTGCCAGACGAGCCGCTCGACGCGATCTGCTACTCCTGCACCTCGGCCTCGGTGGTGATTGGCGACGCCGAGATCGAGGCGGCGATCCAGTCTGCCAAGCCGGGTGTTCCTGTGGTCACGCCGCCCATGGCAGGCGTGCGCGGGCTGAAGGCGCTGGGTGCCAAGAAGATCAGCATCCTCACCCCTTACACCGTAGAAACCTCCAGACCGATGGCGACGTATTTCGCCGAGCGCGGCTTTGAGATCGTCAGCTTCACCTGCCTCGGCTTCGAGGACGATCGCGAGATGGCGCGCATTGCGCCGGCAGCGATCGCCGACCTGGCTCGTGAGGCGACGAATGCGCAGGCCGATGCACTGTTCGTGTCCTGCACCGCATTGCGCGGAGCGCTCGCGGTTCCCGGGATGGAACAGGCGATCGACCGCCCGGTCGTCACCAGCAATCAGGCCAGCGCCTGGAATTGTTTGCGGTTGTGTGGCGACGGGACGCCGCATCCCGAATTTGGCCGTCTGATGACGCTGCCTTTGCCGCGCGATTGACGATCATGACGACAGTCACCCTTAACGATATTCGTGCCGCCCGGGAGCGAATTGCCGGCAAAATCGAACGCACGCCGACAGGGTTATCTCACAGCCTTTCCGAACGACTGGGCATCCCCGTCCACCTCAAGCTTGAACACCGCCAGACCACCGGCAGCTTCAAGCTGCGCGGCGCCTCGAATGCCATTGCTTCGCTGAGCGCCGAGGAGAAGGCGCGCGGCGTGGTCGCGGCGTCGACCGGCAATCATGGCCGTGCGCTGGCCCATGCCGCGAAGCTCGAAGGCATGCGTGCGGTGATCTGCATGTCGCGACTGGTGCCGGGCAACAAGCTCGACGAAATCCGTCGGCTTGGCGCGGATGTCCGCATCATCGGCAACAGTCAGGACGAGGCGCAGCAGGAGGTCGAACGGCTGGTGGCGCAGGAGGGACTGGTGATGCTGCCGCCCTTCGACCACCCGGCCATCATCGCCGGGCAAGGCACGCTCGGACTGGAGATGATCGAGCAGGTCCCGGATGCCGCTCTCGTCCTGGTGCAACTCTCCGGTGGTGGACTCGCCTCGGGCATCGCCGCCGCCGTCAAGGGCGTCAGCCCCGGGACAAAAATCATCGGCGTTTCGATGGCGCGTGGTGCTGCGATGAAGGCGAGCCTGGATGCCGGTCGCCCGGTCGAGGTGGAAGAACTGCCGACGCTGGCGGATTCGCTCGGCGGCGGCATCGGTCTCGGCAACCGGCTGACCTTCGCCATGTGCCGCGATCTGCTCGACGACGTCATCCTGCTCAGCCAGGACGAGATCGCCGCCGGCATCCGGCATGCCTATGAACAGGAGCGCGAGATCGTCGAAGGCGCCGGCGCGGTCGGCATCGCCGCGCTGCTTGCCGGGAAGGTCAAGGCGACCGGGCCGGTGGTCGTTCTTCTCTCGGGCCGCAATATCGACATGAACACGCATCGCAAGATCGTCTGCGGTGACGCAATCGCGGAGCGCGCGGCATGAAAACTCTCCCACGCCGAATTCCCGCCCACCCCCCTCTGTCCTGCCGGACATCTCCCCCGCAATGGGGGAGATCGGCAGCTTCGATGCGGTCGCTGTTCTTGCTGCGCTGGAGATTGGCGAAGGCAGGAGTGCAGTCCAATCTCCCCCCTTGCGGGGGAGATGGCCGGCAGGCCAGAGGGGGGTGTGACGGAACACTATCCTTCGTGGTGCGCGCTAGTACGGAGCGCGACACATGAGCCGGATGACGATCCTCACCGAGAAGGAACTGCGCACAATCGTGCCGCTCGATCTCGACGCGGTCGCCTGCGTCGAAAACGCTTTCCGCGCGCTCGCCACATTGCCGGTGGCGATGCCGCCGATCCTGCGGTTGGACATTCACGAGCAGCGCGGCGAGGTCGATGTGAAGTCGGCCTATGTGCCTGGAATAGACGGTTTCGCCGTTAAGATAAGCTCCGGCTTCTTCGACAATCCGAAGCTCGGTCTGCCCAGCGGGGGCGGCATCATGGTGTTGCTCTCGGCAAGAACCGGTGTGGTCGAGGCGCTGCTGCTGGACAATGGCTATCTCACAGATGTCCGCACCGCTGCTGCCGGCGCCGTCGCGGCGAAGCATCTGTCGCGGCCGGATTCGTCCGTCGCCGCAATCTTCGGCGCCGGCGTGCAAGCCGGGCTGCAACTCGAAGCGCTCATGTTGGTGCGGCCGATCGCCGAGGCACGTATCTGGGCGCGCGATGCGGTCAAGGCGGAGACGGCCGCAGGCGCGCTGCGCGAAAAGCTCGGCATTCTCGTGCGCGCCGAGCCGGATGCAGCCAAAGCAACCATCGGCGCCGACATCATCGTCACCACCACGCCGTCGACCGAGCCGCTGATCAAGGCCGGCTTTGTCGTTGCCGGGCAGCACATCACCGCCATGGGCTCGGATGCCGAACACAAGAACGAGATCGCGCCGGCGATCCTGCGCATGGCCGATCTCTATGTCGCCGACAGCGCCAAGCAGACACGGCGTCTGGGAGAACTGCATCACGCCATCGCATCGGGCGTGATGGGAGCCGATGCCGCGGTCACCGAACTCGGCCAGATCATCGCCGGCGAACGGCACGGAAGGCGCTCACCCAGCGACATCACCATCGCCGACCTCACCGGCACCGGCGTGCAGGATACGGCGATCGCCACGCTCGCTCGCAACCGGGCGCGGGCCGCCAATGCCGGAACCATTTTTGAAAGCTGATGCTGGCCAAAGCGTGATCCGGAAGTGCAACCCGGTTTTTCCCAGAGATCACGTTCAAACAAGAACGACGAGCCTGTTTCCAACAAAGTTGAAACAGGCTCCAGGCCCAACAAACGAGGACACAGAACAATGCAGCCGAACCTAAAATTCTCGCGTGGCGAATTTGCGGATCGCCTCGCCAAGACGCGAAAAGCCATGGAGGGGAAAGGCGTCGATCTGCTTGTTGTCAGCGACCCATCCAACATGGCCTGGCTGACCGGCTATGATGGCTGGTCGTTCTATGTGCATCAGGCGGTGATCGTGCCACCATCGGGCGAGCCGGTCTGGTACGGTCGCGGCCAGGATGCCAATGGCGCCAAGCGCACCGCCTATCTCGCGCATGACAACATCGTCGGCTATGCCGACCACTACGTGCAGTCGACCGAGCGCCACCCGATGGATTTTTTGGCCAGAGTGCTCAGTGATCGCGGCTGGGGCAAGCTGACCATCGGCGTCGAGATGGACAATTACTGGTTCTCGGCTGCCGCCTTCGCCGCGTTGCAGAAGCATTTGCCCAACGCTCGCTTCGTCGACGCGACAGCGCTGGTCAACTGGCAGCGCGCCGTGAAGAGTTCAACCGAGATCGACTATATGCGCAAGGCGGCCCGCATCGTCGAAGCCATGCACCAGCGCATCGTCGACAAGATCCAGGTCGGCATGCGCAAATGCGATCTGGTCGCCGAGATCTACGATGCCGGCACGCGCGGCGTCGACGGCATCGGCGGCGACTATCCGGCGATCGTGCCGCTGCTGCCGTCGGGCGCCGACGCCTCGGCGCCGCATCTCACCTGGGACGACCAGCCGATGAAGTCGGGCGAGGGCACCTTCTTCGAGATCGCCGGCTGCTACAACCGCTACCATTGCCCGCTGTCGCGCACCGTCTTTCTCGGCAAGCCGACACAGGAATTCCTCGATGCCGAGAAGGCGACACTGGAAGGCATGGAGGCGGGGCTGGCGGCGGCAAAGCCCGGCAATGCCTGTGAGGACATCGCCAACGCCTTTTTCGCCGTGTTGAAGAAATATGGCATCGTCAAGGACAACCGCACCGGCTATTCTATCGGTCTCTCCTATCCGCCGGATTGGGGCGAACGCACCATGAGCCTGCGCCCCGGCGACCGCACCGAACTCAAGCCTGGCATGACCTTCCATTTCATGACCGGTCTCTGGCTGGAGACCATGGGACTGGAAATCACCGAATCCATCCTGATCACCGAAACCGGTGTAGAGTGCCTCGCCAATGTACCGCGCAAACTGGTGGTGAAGAATTGAGCCCGATGCCTAGCCTCCGCCCTTCCCCGATCGCCCCGACCGTCGATTTCGACAAGGACGGCGTGCAACATGGTTTCCTGCGCCTGCCCTACAGCCGCGACGACTCGGCCTGGGGTTCGGTGATGATCCCGATCTGCGTCATCCGCAACGGCAAGGGGCCGGCCGCGCTGCTCACCGGCGGCAACCATGGCGACGAGTATGAGGGGCCGCTGGCGCTCTACGATCTCGCCCGCACGCTCGATCCCAAACAGGTCAGCGGCACGGTGATCATCGTGCCGGCGATGAACTATCCGGCCTTTCGCGCCGGCACCCGGACGTCGCCGATCGACAAGGGCAACATGAACCGCAGCTTTCCCGGCCGTCCCGACGGCACGGTGACCGAGAAGATCGCCGACTACTTTCAACGCGAACTGCTGCCGCGCGCCGACCTCGTCTTCGATTTCCACTCCGGCGGCATGACGCTGGATTTCGTGCCCTTCTGTGCCGCCCACACGGTGCCCGACAAGGCGCTGGAGCAGAAAGCCTTCGACGCGGTCGCCGCGTTCTCGGCCCCGTTCTCGATGCGCATGATCGAGATTGACTCCGTCGGCATGTATGACACGGCGGCCGAGGAATTGGGCAAGGTCTTCGTCAGCACCGAGCTTGGCGGCGGCGGCACCTCGCGTGCCCAGACCGTGCGGATCGCGCGGCGCGGCATCAACAATGTGCTGCGCCATGCCGGTATCCTTGATGGTGCGGTCGAGAAGGGCAGAACTCAGTGGCTCGACATGCCGTCAGGCGATTGTTTCTCCTTCGCCGAGGACGACGGCATGATCGAGACCATGGTCGATCTCGGCGAGCCTGTGAAAGAAGGCGCGGTGCTGGCGCGCATCCATTCCACCGGCCGCACTGGCATCGCCCCGCAGGAGATCAAGGCAAAAATGTCCGGCATGCTGGCTGCGCGGCATTTCCCCGGCCTGGTCAAAGCCGGTGACTGCGCGGCCGTCCTGGCCGTTTTGGTTTCATCGTGATTTCGCATAGAACGCCGCGCGAATATCAGTCGGTCTGGATCCAGACCGACTTGGTCTCCAGATACTCGTGCAGATGCTCGATGCCGCCCTCGCGGCCATAGCCGGACATCTTCATGCCGCCGAACGGCACCGCCGGGTCGATGGCATGGTACATGTTGACCCAGACAGAGCCGGCCTTGACGCGGCGCGCAAGCTTGTGGGCGGTGCCCAGATGCGTGGTGAAGATGCCGGCGGCCAGGCCATAGGGCGTCGCATTGGCACGCGCCACCGCTTCGTCGAGCGTGTCGAAGGGCATCGCCGAAATGACCGGGCCGAAAATCTCCTCGCGCGCGATGGTCATCTGGTCCGACACGGCGCCGAAGACCGTCGGCGCAATGAAGTTGCCGCCATCGTAGAGCTCGCCGGTCAGCCGCGAGCCACCGGCGACCAGTTCGGCGCCTTCGTCGCTGCCGGCCCTGATATAGCCCTCCACCTTGGCTGCCTGCCTGGCATTGATGAGCGGTCCGATTTCCGTCTCTGCCTCGATGCCATGGCCGATCCGCAGTCTGCCGGCGAAATCGGCGAGCCGGCGGACGAACTCGTCATGGATTTCGCGCGCCACGAACAGCCGCGAGCCGGCAATGCAGATCTGGCCCGAATGCACGAACACCGCCATCGCCGCGATCGGAACAGCCTTGTCGATGTCGGCGTCGCGGCAGACGATGATCGGCGACTTGCCGCCGAGCTCCAGTGAAACGCGTTTGAGGTTGGCCACGGCTGCCCGCGCGATGGCCTGGCCGGTCAGCGTCGATCCGGTGAAAACGATCTTGTTGACGTCTGGATGTTCGGCGAGCCGCGCACCGGCTTCGGCCCCGGTGCCGGTGACGACGTTGACGACGCCGTCGGGCACGCCGGCTTCCTGCATCAGTTGCGCGATCAGCAGCGGCGTCAGCGACGCATCCTCGGACGGTTTCAGCACGATGGTGCAGCCTGTCGCCAGCGCCGGCGCGATCTTCCAGATCGAGGCGGCGGTCGGCGCGTTCCAGGGAATGATCGCACCAACGACGCCCACCGGCTCGCGCCGGGTGAAGGTGACGATCTCGCCGGGAATCGAATTGTCGATCGCCTCGCCATGCAGCGCCGTCGCCATGCCGGCATAGAAGCGCAGCATGCCGATGACGCGGCGCCGGTTGGAGAGCGTGCGCGTGATCGGCAGTCCCATATCGAGCGTGTCGGAAACGCTGAGCTCTTCCCAATGCGTCTCGAACAGATCGGCGATCCTGAGCAGCACGCACTGCCGCTCGTAGGGCGAGAATTTGGACCATGGGCCTTCGAAGGCCGCGCGCGCGGCGGCCACCGCCGAGTCGATATCGGCAGCCCCGCCGCGCGGCACTGTCGCCAGCACCTCGCCTGTTGCCGGATTGAGTGCCTGCATGCCCTGGCCGGACTGCGCGGCGACCCACTTGCCGCCAATGAACATCGGTCGGAATTCGCCATGGTACAACGCCGTGGCCTTCGCCTTCGGGTCGAAGTTCAGCGTCATCTCTTCCTCCTCGCAATTCCTTGGCGACTATTACTCCCGCCGCCGACCTCAAACAAGGAAAGCTAAAGGGCGCTCAGATAACCAGGTTGTGCGGGTGACTTCCGATCGCGCCAGCAACAAGAAACAGACAGCCGCTAGAGCATGGTCCCGAAAAGTGGAAACCGGCTTTCGGAAAAGATTGTGCTTCGACAAATGGCATCTAGAAAAATCATCGCGAGTTGTCGGAGCGCGTCGCTAAAAGCTCAATGAGGCAAGCCGATCATTGCCCACGGCGACCGTGATGCCGGCATTGCAGACGAGAGCGCAACAGGCAGTCGCCAGCCGCCACCCAGCGCTCACCCGTGGCCGGATCGATCGTGGCCGTTCCAGCCGGCTTCACCGTGACAGAGGTTTCGCGCGCCGCTTCGCTGCAATCGCTGTTGGATGACTGCTCGCGGAAGCAAGATCGGTCGAGCGGCCTCGCGACGTGCAAACATTGGCAGGATTGATCCGCAACCGACGGTGCCTGGCATCGATCGAGCACGCCGGTCCGTCACTCCGGAAGGCCGGCCTTTCGGAAGCCATCGACGAAATGGTCGAGCGTGGCAGTGTCGCGGAACGGCTCCGTCTCGACCCAGTGACGGGTGGTGAAATGTGGGTTCGCGACGAGGAACAGGTCGACCTCGGCGCGCGCCTCGTCGATCCGGCCGAGTTGCGCAAGGCTTGCCGCAAGGAAACGGCGCGAGCTTGTCCGATACGTCTCGTCCCGGCGCGTCGTCTCGACGGCGGCTTCATAGTCGCGCGCCGCATATTGCGCCTGGCCGAGCGTCAGATAGTACCAGCTTGCCGGAAACGGGTTCAGCCGGAACGCCTTGCTGATATAGTCGAGGCCCTCCTCGACGCGCCCGGCCAGGACCGCGATGTCGGACAATGTCGCCCAGGCATCGGCCTCGTTCGGGTCGAGCTCGAACGCCTTGGCAAATCCCACATCCGCTTCGTCGAATCTGCGCTCATAGGCAAGCAGGTTGGCAAGCACCCAGTGGCAGCCGGCATCGTTGGGATCGATCGCCACAGCCTTGCGCGCCAGTTCCAGGGCAAGGCCGCGGGCAGGCTCAATGGGCTCTCCCCAATGCACCCATCCCATCCAGTGGTTCATGGCAAGCCAGCGATAGGCTTCGGCATAGTCCGGATCGAGCGCAAGCGCGCGCGTCAGCAACAGATGCGCTTCGCGCGCCGTCTCCGGCGAGACGTCGATCAGGTTGCGGGCCCGCACGCACAGATCGTAGGCCTCGAGATTTCGGGGCCGATTGCGCGGCAGCGGCGCGCGCAGCCGGCCAAGCAGCGCCTCGACGATCTTGGCCGTCACCTCGTCCTGAACGGCAAAGATATCTTCCAGGCCGCGATCGAAGCGGTCTGCCCATAAATGCTCGCCGCTCAGCGCGTCGACCAGCTGGGCGTTGATGCGCACGCGCCCGGCGGCGCGTCTGGCGCTGCCCTCCAAGAGATAGCGCACGCCAAGTTCCCTGGCGACCTCGCGCACATCCACCGCCTTGCCCTTGTAGGCAAAGGTCGAGTTGCGCGCGATGACGAACAGGCCGCCGATCCTCGACAGGTCGGTGATCAGGTCTTCGGTCAACCCGTCGGCGAAGGCTTCCTGCTCGGGGTCGTTGCTGAAATTGGCAAAGGGCAGCACGGCTATCGACGGTTTGGCAGGCAGCGGCAAAGCCTGTCGCTTCTCGTCGCCGAGCTGTTCGATGGCGCCGGTGAAGCGATAGCCGACGCGCGGAACGGTCGATATCCATTCTCCGCCGTTCGTGGCCGGACCCAGCAGCTTGCGCAATTGCGCAATCTGGACGGTGAGGTTGCCTTCCTCAACGGCGGTGCCTGGCCATGCCGCATCCATCAACTCGGCCTTGGCCACGATCTCGCCGGGCCGGGCGACGAGCGCCGCCAGCAGCTGCAGTCCGCGGTGGCCGGCGGCTACGGGAACTTGGTCCCGAAGGAGCGTTCCCGCACCCGGATCAAGCACGAACGGACCAAAGGCAAAGCGCGATCCCTGCATAACGCGCATCTATAGAGCAATTCCAGGAAAGGTGTGAAGGCGGTTTTCCCACGGGAAAGCGCGGCGGAGCGCTTCACGGACGTATGGCGTCAAAACAAAGAGTTGAGCACCTCGCCGTTTCCATGAAACGGCGAGGTGCTCTAGCCGGTTTGGAACTTTTGAGAACTATTTGGCCGGGCTTAATTACGGCGCCGTCCGCATGCGGCAGAGTTCAACCTCTTGCAAGCCGAGGGCTGTCGCTCCTCAAACCGAATGGAGGTTGCCATGAACGATACCCTTGCTTCTGCTCGTGCAGCCTTGCCGGAAAAGGCGGTGTCATCGGGCCGGCGTCCGACGGGCCCGCGGGGCATGATCGCGGCCTGGCGCGAGCGGATACGCTTTCGCTGGGACCTCAAGCAGATGGCGGAGGCCAATCCGCACCTGATCGACGATATCGGTCTGACCAGACGCCAGCTCGAGGCCGAAATCGTCAAACGCTTCTGGCAAGTGTGAGCTGATGTCGCGGATAAGACCCGCCCGCCTGTTTGGGCGTACCGCGGCGTTTTGCCGGCATTTGCACTTGCCGGAACGTGCCGATCCTGCTTCGAAGTCGGCATGAGCGCCGAAGACGCGACGTCACCGCCGGAGAACCACATCGCATGGGCCGCGATGGCCGGCATCATCGCGACAGTTACGGTGTTCGCCATAGCACAGGGGCTGACGTATCCGCTGCTCAGCTTCATCCTGGAACGGCAAGGGACGACACCGGGCCTCATCGGCCTCTCGGCCGCGATGACGCCTCTGGGTTTCATTATATCGTCGCTCTTCACGCCGGCGCTGGTCCGGCGGGTGGGCGCGGCGCGCTTTGCGGTTGTGTGTTCGATCCTGGCAGCAACCGTCCTGATCGCGATTGCCTGGACGCAGGATGTATGGGCCTGGATGCCGTTGCGCTTCCTGCTCGGCTTCTTTGCCAATCCGCTTTACGTGATCAGTGAAACCTGGCTGGTCTCGATCACACCCGCCGCACGCCGAGGCCGCATCATGGGCCTATACTCCTCCATCGTTTCCGCCGGCTTTGGCCTCGGCCCGCTGTCGCTAGGCTTGGTCGGCACGCAAGGATGGCCACCCTTCATCATCGGCAGCGCGGCCTTCCTTGTCTGCGGCCTGATCGTGCTTGCCGTCGCGCCACGCCTGCCCGACATGCCGCGTGAGGGCGAAGCGGTGTCGGTCGGCGGCTTCTTCGCGCTGGCGCCGCTGCTCTTGTTCGCAGTCTTCACGGCTGCCGCCTTCGAGCAAGTCCTGCTTTCGCTGTTCGCGGTCTATGGTGCCGCGCTCGGCAGCACTGAGCAGCGCATCGCTTCGCTCATCACCTGTTTCATCGCCGGCAATGCCGTGCTGCAGGTCGTGCTTGGGCGCGCCGCCGAACGGTTTGGCTCGAAGCCGATGATGCTGTTCTGTGTCCTGGCTTGCCTGGCCGGTTGTTTGCTGTTGCCGTTGCTCTTCGCTACATGGCTTGTCTGGCCGCTCTTCTTCGTCTGGGGCGGGGTCTCGTTCGGGATCTACACGCTGTCGCTGATCCAGCTCGGCGAGCGTTTCACCGGTCAAGCCTTGATCGCCGGCAATGCCGCCTTCGCGTTCGTATGGGGGGTAGGCGGCATCGTCGGCTCACCCGTGGCCGGGCTGGCGATGCAACTGACCGGACATCAGGGACTGCCATTGTCGCTTGGCCTGCTGTGCTGCGTGCTGGTGGTGTTTCTGCTGGCGGAGTTACGGCGGGTTGACCGCGTTCAGGCGTAAGGCGTGCCTGCCATTGCGGCCTTCAGGCCGATGCTGCCCTTGTCGACAATAGCGAGAAAGGCCGGACCCGCCTCGTCGCCGTCCTGGGTTTCTCGAAGCGTCCGATCCGCCTCGATGAACGCCACGGCCGCCAGGCGGGTGTCGGGGTCTGCAGCTTACGCCCGCCGCCTTCGGATAGTGCCACCATTAGGATATCCCAGCTCGTCGCGTTCGCTCTCGCTCGCGCCGACGCCGGCCCAGTCCGGACCAGCAATGTCTTCAGCTGCCATGTCTTCAAACCTCGATGTCAGGCGAAAACGCGGCCGCCGTAGAAACTCGGCGGCCGCCAATGGCGACGCTATATTCGCCCGAGAACAACCAGAATGATCACGATGATCAGCACCAGCCCGAGGCCACCGCCGCCATAGTAACCAGTGCCGTAGAACGGGCCGCCGCCGAGGCCGCTGAAGCCGCCGAGCAACGCGATGATCAGGATGATAATAAGAATGGTACCCAGGCCCATATGCCGTCTCCTTCGCTGCCGCGCCGTTCACGGCGCGGCTCGAAGAACTAAACTCCCAGCAAGCCTTCCTGTTCCCCGGCGATTTTCATCCGACGGCTAAGGAACGAAAGCCATCATGACGGCGTTTGCTGAGGTTCAGGCGCAAGCTGCGCGTGCCATCGCGCGCGCTGGGCGGCGCGTAGAATTCAGAATTTAGGCGGGATCGCCCTCAAGGCGACCGGCGGCTCGTCCACCCGAACGCGCCGGCAGGCGTGACGCCGGGCTTACGCTGGAAGGCGAGATGAAACGTGTCGGCATCTGAAAGCCGAATTGGTCGACGACGAGTTTTGGCCCCGCACCATTTCCAGTCGAGCCGAACCGGCAGCAGCTCACGTCGCCTTGCCGGCCGGCGCGCCTATGTCTTCCTCGGCAATATCGTCGAACGATGCGTAGTTCATGTTGTAGAGCCTGGCATAGAGGCCCTTGGCCGCCATCAGCTGCTCGTGGTTGCCGCTTTCGACGATCTCGCCGTTCTGTAGAACGATGATGCGATCGGCGCCGCGTATGGTCGCCAGCCGGTGCGCGATGACCAGCCCGGTGCGGCCTTCCAGCAGCGTGACCAGCGCTTTCTGGATCAGCATCTCGGTGTAGGAATCGATGCTCGCCGTGGCCTCGTCGAGCACCAGGATTTTCGCATCGGCGACCAGTGCGCGTGCAAAACTGATCAGCTGACGCTGGCCGAGCGAGAGATTGCCGCCGCGCTGTTCGAGCTCGGTGTCGTAGCCATCGGGCAGATGCTCGATGAAGTCGTGCGCGCCGACGGCCTGCGCCGCGCGCACCACCTCCTCGCGGGTAGCCGATGTCTTGTGGTAGCGGATGTTCTCCAGCACCGTGCCGGAAAACAGGAATGGCTCCTGCAACACCATCGCCACCTGGTCGCCGAGCGAATCCTGCGTCACGTCGCGCACGTCGTGGCCGCCGACCCGCACCTCGCCCGACCAGACATCATAGAAGCGGTGCACCAGCGCCATGCAGCTCGACTTGCCCGAACCGGTCGGGCCGACAAGCGCAACCGTCTCGCCCGGATTGACGCGGAAGGAGATGTTTTTCAGCACCGGCTGGTTCTGCCGGTAGCCGAAGGTGACGTTCCTGAACTCGACCGAACCGTCCATGTCGCGCGTCAGCGCCACCGCGCCTTGTTTGTCGCTAACGTCGACCGGCACGTCCAGCACTTCGGAGATGCGTTGGCCCGACGCCATGGCGCGCTGCATGACACTGTACTGCATGGTGAGCGAGCGGATCGGGTCGAAGAAGCGCTGGATGTAGAACAGGAACGCCACCATGACGCCGATGTCGAGGCTGTGCGACAGCACCATCGAACCGCCGACGACGATGACCGTCGCCATCGCAATGCCGGTCAGCGTGTCGACGATCGGCACCATCACCTGCGCATATTTGGCCGAGGTCAGGTGAGCCCTGAGATTGGCCAGCACCTTCTCGTCATAGAGGTCGAAATTGACGTGCTGGCGTTCGAGACTCTGCACAGTGCGCACGCCATGGATGCCTTCCGCCAGCGCCCCATTGGCAATCGAATTGGTTTCGTGCGCGGCCATGAAGGCGACCTTGGCGCGCGGCAGCCAGAACAGGCGCACGATGAACAGCGCCGGCATGGTCGACAGCGTCAACAGGCCGAGACGAAAATCGAGCCACAAAAGCACGCTGACAATGCCGAAAAGAAGCACGATGTCGCCCACCGACATGACCGATGTCTCGAGGAATTCCTGCATCGAATTGACGTCGCCCTGCAGGCGCGACATCAGCCGGCCCACCTCGGTCTTGTCCATGAAGCTCAGCGAGACGCGCTGCAGATGGCTGAACATGGCGCGGCGCAAATCCGACAGCACATTCTCGGCCACCTTGCCGACGACGCTTTCCTGGATATAGCTGGCGGCATAGTTGATCAGGATGATCAGGGCGAAGGCACCGATCGCCCAGTTCATGACGGAGCTGTCGGCCTTGCCCGCCGCCATGCCGTGGTCGATGGCGTAACGGATGACCAGCGGGATCGCCAATTGCGTCAGAGTGAACACCAAAACGGCGGCGACCGAGATGAAGATCCGGCCCTGATACGGTCTCACGAAGCTCCAGATGCGGCGCACGATGCGCGGATCGTAGACCTTGCCGAAGACCTCTTCCTCGTCGCGGTGCGAACCGACGACGGCCCTTGTGGGCCGCCGGCTGGTGTCTTCCTTCTGGTCGTCGTTCTGTGTCGACATCATGCGGCTCCCACCGCCACCGGCAAATCGTCGTCCGGCCGCAGCTGCAGGTCGTAAAGCGCGCGGTAGCGTCCACCCAGCGCCAACAATTCCTGGTGCGTGCCGCGCTCGGAGATGCGGCCATTCTCGACGAACAGGATCTGGTCGGCATGCATCAGCGAGCTCAGCCGGTGCGAGATGATCAGCGTCACGCGGTCCTTGGCGAAGCGCTTCATCGCGGTGCGGATTCGCTGCT
Source organism: Mesorhizobium sp. M0659 (assembly GCF_040320605.1). NCBI lineage: Bacteria > Pseudomonadati > Pseudomonadota > Alphaproteobacteria > Hyphomicrobiales > Phyllobacteriaceae > Mesorhizobium > Mesorhizobium sp. M0659. The sequence goes on along the minus strand of NZ_JAMYPY010000018.1, from coordinate 83,124 downwards.
CGGTGCCGGCGTCGACAGCCGCGGTGGAATCGTCGAAGACCAGCACCGAAGGCCGCAGCATCAGGGTGCGGGCGATGGTCAGGCGCTGCCGCTGGCCGCCGGAAAGCGATGAGCCGCGCTCGCCCACGACCGTGGTGTAGCCGGCCGGAAGCCCGATGATGTAATTGTGCAACTGGGCGTATTCAGCCGCCTGCCCGATGCGGGTCTCGCGCGCCCAGGGATTTCCATAGGCGATGTTGTTTTCGATCGAGGTGGTGAACAGGAAGGCGTCCTGCTGCACGACGCCGACCGCCTTGCGCAACGATTGCAGCGTGACCTCGCGTATATCCTGCCCGTCGATGGTGATCGCGCCTGACGTCACATCGTAGAAGCGCGGGATCAGATGCGCGATGGTCGACTTGCCGCTGCCAGGCGGGCCGACAATGCCGACGGTCTCGCCGGACCTGGCCTCGAAGGAAATGCCCGACAGCGCCGGCCGGCCGCCGGCGCCCGCGTAGCGGAAGCCGACATTGTCGAAGCGCAGCAAGCCTTCGGTGACCACGAGATCCTTGGCATCAGGCGCATCCTCGATGTCAAGTTCGGCGTCAAGCAGTTCGAACAGCCTTGTGCCGCAGGTCGAGGCGCGGGCGAACGAGTTGACCATCAGCCCGAGCTGGCGCACCGGCATCTGCAGGATGGTCATGAAGGTGAGGAACTGCGCCAGCGTGCCTACGCTGATCTGGCCCGCGATCACCTTCTGGCCACCGAACCACAGCACCAGGCCCATGGCCGCCAGGAAGGAAAAATTCATGGCGCTGGTGTTAGAGACGCGGATGTCGACGCGCTGGTCGGCAAGCTCCAGCGCCGACTTCTTGGCGCGGTCGAATTTTTCCAGCTCATGCCGCTGCGCCGCAAAGGCGCGCACGACGCGGATTCCGCCGAGGTTCTCGTCCATCACCCGGCTCAGCACTGACAGCCGCTCCTGCAGCGTCAGCCAGGTGCTGCGCAGCCTGAGCTGTGTGACCGAGGAGCGCCAGGCGACGAACGGCACGAAACTCAGACTGAGCAGCCCGAGCTCGAGATCGGTGCTGATCAGGAGATAGGAGCCGACGCCGATCAGCACGCCGAGCAGCACCACGCGCAATATGCCGGTGGAAAAGAACATGCGCACGCCGTCGAGGTCGAGCAGGCCAAGCGTAATCAGGTCGCCGGTATGCACCCGGTCATGGAAGGAGAAGCTCAGCCGCTGGATCTTCTCGTAGAAGGCCAGGCGCAGCTCATAGCCGGTGCGGTGGCCAACGGCCTCGCCATAATAATTCTGCGCCATGGTGAAGAGGCCGCGCAGAATGCTGACGACGAGCAAGGTGATCGCCGTCGTCCACAGCGCCTGCTCAGCCGCCGCGCCGCCGCCTCCAGCCATCACGCCTTGCGCCTGGTCGATGGCGTGGCCGAGCAGGCGCGGGATGAACAGCTGCAGCGTCGCGGCAATGAAGGTCGAGGCGATGGTGATCGCAACTTGCCAAGGATGGCGCAGCGTCATGCGCACGATGCGCAGCAGCGTGCTGAGGCCCTTGCCCCAGGACGCCTCCGCCACATGGGCAAACGATTTGCCGCGCATCGCTGCGCCGCGGGTTGCATCCATTGCCAAGGAAAATACCCAATCCGATCCGGACATTAGCCCAGACGAATGAAAACAGACTCAGTTTCAGATACCGCGATGGTACGCCTCGATTTTGACCGTTCAAGGGCCAATGGCGGTATCGCACTGTGCCTGAAAGGGGCTGATCGTCCGCGACCGCTTAAGCCCGTGTCGGCGTTAGAGGCGGCAGGCTCGTCACTTTAGGCCGATTGAAAAGATGCGAGCATGTGGGTTGCGCCAACCGCCATCATGCGTGACCTCGGCCAATGTGATCGGCTGCGGGACCGAGCGCAGTGAGCAGCGCCTTGCCGCTTTCCAGCGTCGCATTCTCATGCGGCGCGCGCAGGTTGAGCCAGCGTTTGTCGCCGGAGCGCACCGCCAGCACGGCCTTCATTGCCGGGATCAGGCCTGCATCCTGGATCACCTTGCGGAACGCCCTGATCGCGGCGTCCGCTTCCGTGACGTCTTGGCCAGCGATCGTCGCGTCGTAGAGGGCGCGGATGGCCGCAGCGTTGAGATTGACGGTCGCGGAGATACAGCCCGCAGCACCACTGGCGAGCCCCTTGGTCAGTTGCGCCTCCGAGCTGGGGAACACCGCGACGTCGGGTGCGGCGGCAATCACCGCCGCCGTGTTGTTCCAGTCGCCGGCGCTATCCTTGTAGGCGACGACCGTCTCTGGAAACGCCGCGCTCAACCGGGCGGTCAGGGCAGGGCTTACCGGCACGCCGGAGTTCTGCGGGATGTGGTAGAGGATCATCTTCAGCGCCGGGTTGGCCACCCTTTCGATCAGCTCGCTGTAGTAGCGCGCCTGGCCATCGTCCCCGGCGGCCGTGTAGAAGAACGATGGCAGCACCATCACGGCGGCGCAGCCGAGGCCGACCGCGTGCTTCGACAGTTCGACGGTTTCGGGCAGTGCGGTGACGCCGGTGCCGGGCATCATGCGCCCCGGCGAAATGCCTGATGCAACCAGCCATTCCAGCGCCTGCATGCGCTCGTCGAGCGAGAGCGACAGCGCCTCGCCCGTGGTGCCGAACGGCGACAGGAAATGCGCGCCCTGGCCCAGCGCCCATTTGGCGTGTGAGATCCAAAGGTCACGGGCAATGCGGCCATCGTTCTCGAACGGCGTCAGGATCGGGGCGATGGTTCCTTGCGGGCGGGGCATGTCGGTCCTTCCATCGGTGCTGGAAATCAGCTTGGCATAGAGCATACGTACGATGCGATCTGCCAGAGGCGATCTCTTGGGCCACCGCGCCGGCCGTGGGAAAACTTGCGGGTCATTGCCGCGAAATTCTGGCCCTTCGGTCTGCCGCAACCAGATGACGCCGGCGTCAATGGGTTGCAAATGGACCGGGGTTGCAAATGGACCGGGGTTGCAAATGGACCAGCCAAGCCCGAAATGTCGAACAGAGACAGATCCGGAAACGGCATGCACCCACGATTGCTCAAGACCTTCCTCGCCGTGGCGCGGCACCGCAACATCACCCGCGCAGCGCGGGAGGTTCATCTGGCGCAGTCGAGCGTCAGCGACCAGATCCAGTCGCTGGAAAGCGAACTTGGTGTCGTCCTCTTCATCCGCTCGCGCCACGGCCTCGACCTGACAACGGCCGGCGACGCGCTGAAACCCTATGCGGAAGAGATTCTGCAACTGGCGGAGGAGGCGCGTATTGCCGTCGAGTCAACGACGGGAATGACCGCCGGAACGGTTACGGTCGGCGCGCTGGAGACGATTGCGACCGTCAGACTTCCGCAATGGCTGGCGGCCTTTCGAGGCGACCACCCGGAGATCGGTCTGCGGCTGAAAATCGCCGGCAGCGATGCCCTGCTGCGGCAGCTCGAAGAGAGCGAGATCGACGTCGCCTTCTGTTTCGACAAGGGCGGTCTGGACGAACGTCTGGCCCGGCGCACGATATCGGCCGAGCCGCTGGTCCTTGTCGCATCAGCTGAGCATGCGGCCGCATCGCGACAGAACGACCTAACCGCGCTCGCCGCGATGAGTTTCGTGGTGACGGAAACCGGATGCGTCTACCGGCATCTGTTCGACACTGCCTTTGCCGAGATTGCAGCGCCAGAACTTGCCGCCGAAGTCGGCAGCATCGGCGCCATTGGGGGCCTGGTGGCGACTGGTGTCGGCGTGAGCCTGGTGCCGCGGCTGGCCGTTGCCGACGCGCTCGATCGCGGCGAGATCGTCGAATTGCCATGGCCGGGTCCGGCCCGCACGGCGTCGCTGGTCATGATCTGGCGCCGCCGGCGCGTCCAGCCGCCGGCGCTGAAACTGCTGCTGGCGGCCGCGGCCAGGAATTTCGCTGCGCTCAGATCAGCCGGTGACCGCCCTCGACATGCAGAACCGTCCCTGTCGTAAAACCGTTGCCCATCAGAAAGGCGATGGCATCGGCAATGTCGTCCGGCTGTCCGACGCGGCCGACCGGCAGGCGCCTGGCCATTGCATCGAGCGTCTCGTGCTTCTTGTCGCCGGCCACAAAACTCCAGATCGGCGTGTCGACCCAGCCCGGCGAGACGGCGTTGACACGGACCGGCGCCAGCTCGACCGCCAGCGCCCGCACCAACCCTTCCAGCGCAGCGTTGACGGCGGCAACGACCGAGCCGCGCGCCGCCGGCCGGTAGGCGGCAATGCCTGAGGTGAAGGTGATGGAGCCGTTGGCCGAAAGCTGCGGCGCGCCATGCTTGGCGAGCAGCAGCGGCCCGTAGAATTTGCTTTCGACGACCCGCTGCGCCGCCTTCAGGTCGACTGAAGGCAATAGCTCATAGGCGCCTTCGATGTCGGCGGCGGTGCTGACGATATGGTCGAGCCGGCCAATTCGCTTGAACAGGTCAGCGACCTGTTCCTCCCTGGCGATATCGGCCGCGACGGCGCTCAAAGCGGAAGGGTTCTGCAGCGCCTCGCCGGCACGCTTGAGCCTGGCTTCACTGCGGCCGACGATGATGACTTCGGCGCCTGAGACCAGGCACCGCCTTGCCAACGCCAGCCCCATTCCGGAGCTGCCGCCAACGATAATGATTTTCGATTTTGCGATGTCTGCCATGTTTCCGTTCCTGTCCTGAACCGCTCCGGGCGAGAGTTCGCAGACCGGCGGCAGGAGTGGAAACGGAAGAAAGCGATAGTGCCATCGGAGGCTCCGATGGCACTATCGTCGATAGGAACCGGCGCCGGCCACTCCGTCGAGTGGCCCGCCTGTCAATGAAGTGCGCTCAGTAGCCGACGGTAAAGCGCTGCTTGATATGCGCCGGCTTTTCGATCTCGTCGGCCATGACGATGGCGTAGTCCTCGAAGGAAATGCTGCTGCCCTTGTCGGACGTCAGCAGCGTGTCCTTGCCGATGCGGTATTTGCCGGTCCGCTCGCCGGCGACGAACAGCGCCGAAGGCGACAGCAAGGTCCAGTCGAGATCGTCGACCGTCCGCAGCGTGTCGAGGAAGTCGGCGCCCTTCTGCGCCTCGGCCTTGTAGATATCAGGGAAGGTCGGCGTGTCGACCAGGCGCTTGCCGGGCGCAACCTCAAGGCTGCCGGCGCCGCCGACGACGAGGTAGCGTTTGACGCCGGAAGCACGCACGGCTGCGATGAGCGTATCGGGATCGCTGTCGAGGAAATGAACCGAGGAGATCACCGCGTCATGACCCTTGATCAGGGCGGCAAGGCCATCCTTGTCGAAGACGTCGCCCTTCTTGGCAGTCACGCCCGGAAGTGCCGCGATCTTGTCTGGATGCCGGGCAATGGCGGTGATGCTGTGCCCGCGATCGGAGAGTTCCTTAAGCAGGCGGGAGCCGACCTGGCCGGACGCGCCGATAAGTGCGATTTTCATGGGGATTTTCCTTTCGTCTGGGGAGAATTTCATCTGGGGAGAATTTCTGGGATTACGCCGCCTCGATGTGAGCGACGAGATTGTCGTAGCTGCCGAACAGCGCGTTGGCGCCGATCAGGCGCGGCGCCGTTTGGCCGATCACCGCCAGCGCGGGAACGCCATTGGCATGCAGCCGTTGGAACAACATCCGCCCGCGGCTGACCAGGTCGTGATGCTTCGCCAGAAACGGCTGCGTCGGCGCTTTCAAGAGCTTTGCCGCGTCGCTCATGCCGGCGTCGGTCAGTACCGCGGCGACGCCGTCAACCGTCACAATATCGCGGCCGTCGACATAGCGCGCATGCTGGATCGCCTTCAGTGCCGCAAGTTCCTGGCGCCAGTCGTCCAGCCCGGCGGCGTTGATGCCCATGGTGGCAGCGGAAGAATCGAGCAAGGTGCCGCTGACATTGAGCACATTGTCGAGATAGGCCTGGCTGAAGCGCTGTCCGCTCAGCCGCGCGATGCGCTGGTCATTGTCCCAGGCGTGGGCGGCAAAACCTGTATCCAGCGGCCGCGCGCCGGCACCGGAGAAAAGCCCCACCGGCAGCAGTTGGAGCGCGGTCCCGCCGGCGGCCAGTCGATCAAGCATCGGCGTGGCGCCATAGCACCAACCGCAGAGCGGGTCGAAAAGATAGGTTAGGGTTGCATTGGTCATGGCGGCCTCATTCTGTTGCCCGATAGATGACAGCTGGACCGCTTGCGAAAAATAGCGATCAATCATACAAACTGTCTGATAAAATCAGACAATGAGTGGCCTGTGACCGAACTCCTCAATCTCAATCGGCTCGTCTACTTCGCCACCGTGGTGGAGACCGGCTCGTTCACGGCCGCTGCCGACCGTCTCGATGTTGCCAAGGCTGTGGTCAGCCATCAGGTCGGCAAGCTCGAAGAAGAGCTTGGCGCCACGCTGTTGCGGCGCACGACCCGGCGCGTGACGGCGACCGAAGAGGGTCGTCTGTTCTATGACCGGACCGCGATCATCCTGCGCGAGGCGGAGGCAGCCTATGGCGACATTTCGCAGCGAGCGGCGCAGCCGACGGGGACGCTGCGGCTGACGGCGCCGCTCGATTATGGCGAGAAGGTCGTGGCGCCGACCATCGCCGCCTACATCAGAAAATACCCGAAAATGCGGGTCGAGACGATCTTCGACGATGCGGTCAGCAACCTGGTCGACGAGCAGATCGATCTTGGCATCCGCGTCGGCTGGCTTGCCGATTCCAGCAATCTGGCGCGGCGGCTGGGCAGCCTGCAGCAATTCGTCGTCGCCAGCCCGGAACTGGCCGCCAGGCTGCCTGGGGAAGCCAGCCCCAGGCAGGCGAAGTCGCTGCCCTGGGTCGGCAACGCCCAGTTGCGCGGGGTCGGCCAATGGCTGTTCTCGAGGGGCACGGAAACGGTGCTGGCCGAACTCAACCCCGTCGTCAGCTGCGACAAGACACCAGGCGTGCTGTCCTGCGTGCTGGCCGGCATCGGCCTCGGCATCTTTCCGGATTACAGTGTCGCCGACGACATTGCGCGCGGCCGGCTGGTGCGGGTGTTCGCGGACTGGACCTTGCCGTCCGGTGGCATCCATGCCGTCTTCCCGCCGGCGCGCTTCAGGCCGGCCAAGGTGCGCGCTTTCGTCGACCTCCTGGTTGCAGCCGAACGGCGGCGCGCGCGCAGTGCGGGCTGATTTCGGCACCGGCCGGCAATGCCGGCGAGGGAACCTTTGTTCGGCAGGCGCTTTTGGATATGCTGCGATTCCGAACCGTCAGAAGGGGTACTGCCGATGACCACCAAGATCTTTGCGACCTGCATGCTCGCTCTCGCTGTCGGCTGCAGCCTGTCCACAGCGGCTGTCGCCAAAGACAAGCATCGCCATCGTCAGCCAGAACCCGAACGCTACGTCCCCGCCCATCGCGACCTCATCTACGCCCTGTTCGGCGGCCCGCGCTACTATGACAAAATGCTGATCACCACGGCGGCCGGCCCGTGCTCTTACGACCGGGTCGGGCCGGACGCGAATGCGCTGAACAAGGTCAACGATCACCATTGCGGAAAGTAGATTGGTCCCAAAGGCGGGGTCCTGCGTCCCAGGGTTACCGGATGACGGCCGCCGCGAACACGATAGAGACAGTCGATGACCGCTGGTGAGAAATGGTCTCCGTCCGAAAAGAAAGTCGCCCGCACTGCCTATGACGCAGCGCTGAAGGTGGCGCTCGACAAGACGTTGGCTGAACTCAAGAGCAGGGCCCACGTTGCGGCAACGCCTTCCGAAATATGGGATGTCGAAGACTTTCTGCGGCAGCAGCGACGGAAGATCAACCAGATGTTCGACTATCGCTATTCACAGCTAATACAGGTCTTCGCCAATCTCATCCGGCAAGGCTATCTCGAGGAGAATCTCCTTGTTGGCTTGTCGGAAGACAAGCGGCAAACGATCCGAAAATACGCCAGCTGGAATCGCGAAGGGTAGGGGTCCTCTTCGGGGACCTTGGCGCTGCATTCAAACTGGACCATTCACCATCTTCGCGCGCGCCGCGCAGCTCGAGTTCAGCCATGGCGTGCCTCCGTGGCATCGGCTGTCGCGCCTCTGTCCTTGTCGTCCTGCGCCATCGCCAGCGGCGCACCCGGTTCGCCTTCCCACAGGATCAGGCTGGCGGCGCCGATCAGCCCGGCCCGGTCGCCGAGTTCAGCCTGCACGATCGGCACGTCGCGATAGGCCGGCATCGCCCGCTGCTGGATGACCGCTCTGATCGACGGTGCCAGAAGGTCGAACCCGTTGGAAAGGCCGCCTCCCATGACAATCAGATCGGGCGAATAGAGATGAAGCAGGTTGGTGAAGCCGATGCCCAGCCATTGTGCTTCCGCCTCGATCAGGTCGAGAGCGTTGGCGTCGCCGGCCTTGGCAGCCTCTACGACATGCCTGGCCGAGACGTCGCCGTCATTTGACAGCCGTCGTAAGAGCGAGCCGTCGCCCGGCGCGGCCAGTCGCGTGGCGCGGCGGCCGAGCGCGGTTCCGGAGGCAACGGCCTCGAAGCAGCCGATGGCGCCGCAAAAGCAGCGGTCGCCTTCACCGGTGATGGTCATGTGGCCGATCTCGGCCGCCAGTCCGCGCCTGCCGTGATAGATGTGGCCATCGGCGACGACGCCGCCGCCAATGCCGGTCGATACGGTCACGAACACCAGCGATCCGCTGCCACGTCCGGCGCCAAAACGCCATTCGCCGAGCGCCGCCGCATTGGCGTCATTCTCCAGCCGCACCGGCAAGCCGAAATGCTGCCCCAGAATGTCGATCAGCGGCACGTCGTGCCAGCCGGCCAGCGTCGGCGGCGCAATCACGATCCCCGCCTTGGGGTCGAGCGGTCCCGGTGCTCCGACGCCGATGCCGGCGACCTTTGCCTGCGGGTGTTCCCTAAGCAGCGTGCCTGCCAGAGCGACGATCTGGCCGATCACCGCCTCCGATCCCGCACCGGCAAGCGTCGGCGCTGAAGCATGGGCGACGATATTGCCATCGCTTTCGACCAGCGCACCGCGCAGCGCCGTGCCGCCGAGATCGAAGGCGAGCGCAATCTTGTTCATCAGGCGGCGACCTCCAGTCCGTGCAGCCAGGCCATGCGCCGGGCAAGGTCGGGATCGCCGAAGGCCAGCGAGCCCAGCACCACGGTCTGCGCACCTGCGGCGCGCAGCAAAGGCACTGTCTCATGGCGGATGCCGCCATCGGCGGCGAGCACGATGTCGGCCTCGCGGCCGGCTTTGCGCATCAGCGCGCGCGCCTCGATCAGGCGCGGACACGCTTGATCGGACAGGCTCTGGCCCTTGACGCCGATGGAAGTGCCGAGCAGCGTCACGAACGCCACTTCCGGCAGGAAGGGCGTGACGGCCGCGACCGGTGTTTCCAGCCGCAGCACCACGCCGGCCTCGGCCCCGAGTTCACGCGCCAGTTTCACGGCGCGCAGACCGGTCTCGCCGTTTTCGGCGTGCACACTGATCAGGTCGGCGCCGGCCTCGATGAACTGGCGCGTCTGTTCCTCGACGATCTCGGCTTCGACCATCAAATGGACATGGATAGGCTTTGCGGTGAGCTTGGCGATGTGCGCCACCAGGTCCGGGAAGAACAGGAAGCCAGGGGTGAAGCGGGCATCGGCGACGTCGATATGATGGACATCGGCATGGGTCTCGATGCGCTTCAAATCGCGCTCCATATTGGCGAGGTCGGCCGACCACAGCGAAAACTCGCCGATAAGCCGGTTGCGCGGCAGGGCGGCAATTGCGGCGGGGCCGGACAGGGGCTTGTTCGTCGTCATCGTCTCAGGCTCCGTAGCCGCGCATTGTCTGGCGGTTGGTTTTGACGGCGCCGGCAGGGTCGGCGGCGGCCGTTTCGGACTCTTCCTCCAGCACCAGCCAGCCGTTGAAATTGGGTGCAGCACCAGCGATCTCGATCACCTTCGCCGTGTCACAGACGCCCTTGCCGAGCATCGCCCAGGTTCCATTCGCGTCGACATCCTTCAGATGCACATAGCGGATGCGGTCGCGATAAGTGGTGAGCGTATCCGCCATGTCCTGGCCGCCGCGCAAGATGTGGCCGGTGTCCGGCACCCAGCCGACCAGCGAGGCGTCGACCAGCCCGAAGATGCGATCATAGTCGGCGCGGTCGAACAGCAGCGTGTTGTGATGCGAGCTTGGATGCACCGCGACCTGGACGCCGGCCTCGCGCCCGAGCTCGCCGGCTTTGTTGTAGACCTCGGCGGCGATGGCAAACTTGTCGTCGCGCGGCCCGTCGGAAACGATCGTGGCCGAGCCCATCGACACCAGCGCGCCGGGAAAGGCGGCGGCGAAGTCGATCCAGCGTTTGGCGGTCTCCAGATCGGCGCCGATCTCATCCCTAAGCGTGAAACCGCTCTTGGAGCCGAAGGCGAAGGAGACGAGCGTCAGCCCGGATGACTTCAGCGCGGCGGCGAACTCCGTTGGCTTGCCGGCATAGCGGCCGATCATCGTGTCGGTGATCTCGATGCCGGCATAGCCGCCATCGGCGATCGCCTTGAGCAGATCGTCCGGGCTGCCGGCAAAACGGTCGCCGAGCATTTCCCAGGTAAAGGTCTGGCAACCGACTTTCAGGTCTTTCACGGTCATCCTTTCGTTTCTTGATTCCACTCTCCGTTGGAGGGACATCCTATTTGACCGACCCTGCGGTCATGCCGGCGAGGAAGAACCTCTGGGCAACGAGGTAGATGACCAGGAGCGGCAGCGAGCCGAGCACGCTCATCGCCATCATCTGGTTCCATTCGAAGGCGTGTTGTCCCATCAACAGCTGGATGCCGATCGGGACGGTGCGCATGGACGTTGACTTCGTCAGCGTCAGCGCAAAGAGAAATTCGTTCCAGCACAACAGGAAGGTGTAGACCGACGTCGCCACGATACCGGGCAGTGAAATCGGCACGATCACCCGCCACAGCGCGGTCCAACTGGTGCCGCCGTCGACAGCCACCGCTTCATCGAGGTCGCGGGGCAAGGTGTTCAGATATCCCGTCATCAGCAGGATCGCATAGGGCAGCGTAAACACCAGATAGGTCAGGATCAGCGCGACATAGGTGTCGAAGATGCCATACGAGACGACAAGCCCGAAAAAGGGGATCAAAAGCGTGATCGGCGGGATCGTCTGCGTGCTGATGATGAGAGTGTTGAGGCTGCCCTTGCCGCGGAAATTGAAACGGCTGAACCCATAGGCCGCCAGCAAGGCGATCAGCACCGTCAGCACGGTCACCGCTCCGGCCACGAAGTAGCTGTTGAAGAAGAAGCGCAGCTTTACCGGGTCGCCCAGGATGGCCGCATACGCTTCCAGCGTGAAGGCCTTCGGCAGGACGGTTGGTGGCAGGGCGAAGATTTCGGTATTCGACTTGAACGAGCTGCTCAGCATCCAGTAGATCGGGAAGGCCGCGAAAAAGAGCCCTGCGGCAAGCGCGACATGGAGCGCGGCGGTGATCAGCCTGTCTTTGGGCGTGTGCATTTTCCTCATGTGACTACCGAGCCTTTTGATAGCGGATGTAGAACAGCGTCAGGCCGAGAGAGATCAGCAGGATGACCACGGCGCTCGCCGAGGCCTGCGACAGGTTGTAGCTCGAAAACGCCAGCTTGTATGTGTAGGTGCTGAGGACCTCGGTCGAGTAGATCGGACCGCCACCCGTCGTTATCCAGATCAATGGAAAGACCTGCATGGTCCAGATGAAGTCGAGCAGCGAGATGCTGATGATGATCGGCATCAGCTGCGGAATGGTGATGAAGATCAACTTCTGGTAGGCCTTCGCGCCGTCGATATCGGCGGCCTCGTAGAAATCCTTGGGAATGCCCTGCAAGCCTGCGAGCAGGCTGACCATGAAAAGCGGGTAGCCCGCCCAGATATTGGCGAAGGTGACGGCGTGCAGCGCGGTCGCGGGCGAGGAAAACCACTCGACCTTGGAACCGATGATGCCCATCTGCATGAGAACACTGTTCACGACACCATTCGGCTCAAGCAGAAGGCGCCAGATCACCGCGATAATTACCGCGGTGAACAGCCAGGGCAGTATGTACAGCACGCGCAGAATGTTGCGCAGCGTCGGATTGATGCGGTCGCTGTTCAGCATGAGTGCGAAGAGCATGCCGATGGTCATATGGAAGACGACACTCATGCAGGTGAAGTAGAGCGTGTGCCACAGCGAGGCCCAGAACACCGGATCGGCAAAGATCGCCTGGTAGTGTTTCAGTCCGGCAAAGGACGGGTCGCGACGCAGCACCGCGCTGTTCTGGAACGAATAGCCAATCACCGTCACCATCGGCAGCAGCATCAGAAGGCCGATTATGAGGAGCGATGGTGACAGATAGAGATAGGGTGCGACCGCTCGTTTCAGTCGATGGTGGGAGCGCTTCTGCCCGGTCATGTGCGACCCCTGGGATGTGCCTTCAGGAGGAAGGTGCGCTTCAAAAACAGGTCCATCTCAAATTGCGATCCGTTGTTGACGGGTGGCCTGGCCGAGGCCGGGCCACCCGGTGGAAGATAGCAAACGGGCAATGGGCCGCTCAGAATTTCGCCATCCAGCCCTTTTGAGCGTTGGTTGCGGCTTGTTCCGGAGACTGCTCGCCGGCAAGCATCTTCTGAGCCTCCACGTCGAACTGGGTCATCAGGTCTTCAGCCACCGGCAGGCCCGTGAACTCGTTGGCGAGATAGCCGGTCTTGAAGATTTCGAAAGCCTTGGCGAAAGCCTTGTCCGAGGTCACGAAATCGGGCTTGGCGTTGACGTTCCCCGGGAAGGCGTTTGCAAGCGACACGAGCTTGGCATTCACCTTTTCACTCATCAGATATTGGACGAGCTTCCAGGCTTCATCCTGATGTTTCGAGGCGGCAGAGATGCCGATGCCCCAGGAGGCATAGGGAAGGCCGCGCTTGCCGTTGTAGTCCGCCACGACTGGGACCGGGATGAGGTCGAAGTTCAGCTTGGGATTGCGTTTGCGGATGAGATTCACATGCGCGAGCGAGTCGATCATCATTCCGACCCGATCGTTGACGAATTCCTCGACCTTTTCCTGCTCGGTCTTGGTGGCAATGCCGGGCGAGATGACGCCGGCGTCGTTCAGCGATTTGACGAAGGTGAGCATATCGACGACCGGCTTGCCCTCGAGAGCCGGCTTGCCTTCAACCATCATCGATTGACCCGAGGCCCAGACCCACGACATCAGGTCGTTCTGGACACCGGACGGCGTTTGCAGCGACAGCGGCAGCACCCAGCCATACTGGTTCTTGTCGGCATGGGTCATCTTCTTGGCGGCTTCGAGAAACTCCGCGCGGGTCGACGGCAGCTTGGTGACGCCTGCCTGGGCGGCGAGGTCCAGATTGACGAAGACCGGATAGACGAACGAAGCCACGGGAAACATCACCGCCTTGCCGTCCACCTTGATGATATCCGCGACCTGGGTCTTGTCGAACCCGCTCGCATCCATCATCGGGTTCATGTCGGCTAGCGCACCCTGCGCGTTCAGATTGTTCACCCAGGCGCCGTCGAGACCGACGACGTCGCTGAGCGTTCCGGTTGCGGCGCCGACCGAGATCTGGTCTCGCGTGGTCGCATAGGGACCGCTGACCAGCGTCACCTTGATGCCGGGGTTTGCAGCCTCGAAGTCGTTCATGATTGCCCTGAGCGATCCCGCCGGCAATTCGGGCTCCCACCATTGGGTGAATTCCAGCGTCGTGTCCGCCATGGCGCCGGTTGCACCAAGCAACCATGCGGCCGCGGCTATTTTCAGCATCTCGGGTCGTATCCGAAACATCATTTTCTCCTCCTTCTTCAAGATCGGCCGCACAATGCGGACGATCGTCTGTTCATTCAGAAGCCTTCTTGTATCTTCCGCAGGCACCTCGCTCCCGCCCGCGGTCTTCCGCAGATCTTCAGATCGCCAGATGCGTTTCGGGATCGAAGAAATGGAACTTGGCATCATCCACGGCCAACCGGATTTCCGAGCCGGAGCGGACGGCGCTGATCGGCTCGAACCTCGCCACCGCGTTCGACGCCAGGCCGAAATCATCCACCGCATCCGGATCGCCGGAGTCCACCCGGACCGCGTCGATGTTCATGTGGACGATCTGTTCGGAGCCGAGTTCCTCGATCGAGGTCACCCTGGCCGGTATCGTCTGATACTTGCGACCGGATTCAAGGCTGCTGTCATAAAGATCCTCCGGTCTGATCCCGAACACGACCTTGCGCCCCGCATACGACCTCAAGGCCGGCCTGCGCACGAGGGCTGCATCCTGCAGCCGGACGGCGAAGTCGCGAAAAGCGAGCTCGCCGCCCTTCAGGGTCGCCTCGAAAAGGTTCATCGAAGGAGAGCCGATGAAGCCGGCAACGAAGGCGTTAACCGGCGATTCATAGAGCCTCTTGGGGGTGTCGACCTGCTGCAGCACACCGCCTTTCAGCACCGCGACCCTGTCGCCCATCGTCATCGCTTCGATCTGATCGTGGGTCACGTAAATGGTCGTGACGCCGAGCTGCTTTTGCAGGCTGGTGATTTCGGCGCGCATTTGCACACGCAGTTTCGCATCCAGATTGGAAAGCGGCTCGTCCATGAGAAAGGCGGCCGGCTCGCGCACCATGGCGCGGCCCATGGCAACCCGTTGACGCTGCCCGCCTGACAGGTTCGCGGGTTTGCTGTCCAGCAAAGACGTCAGCTGAAGAGTTTTGGCGATCTCGTCCACGCGCTTCTTGCGCTCGGCCTTCGGCTTGCCTGCCAGCCGCATCGAAAAGGCGATGTTTTCGGATACCGTCATATGCGGGTAGAGCGCGTAGCTCTGAAACACCATCGCGATGTCGCGGTCCTTGGGCGGCATGTCGACGACGTCGACCCCGCCGATCCGAAGGCTGCCGCTGGTGATGTCTTCCAACCCCGCGATCATTCGCAACGCCGTGGATTTGCCGCAGCCGGAAGGCCCGACGAGGATCAAGAACTCGCCGTCCTTGACCGACAGGTTCAACTGGTCGATTGCGCGAAAACTGTTCCCGTAGGTTTTGCAGATCTTCTCAAGAATGACTTCTGCCATATTCCTCCCTCCACAAGTATAAGCCCTGATTTTTATGATTCTCCTGGGCCTGTGTTCGCCTGCGAAACGTTCGTCGGATCGCTTCAGGTCATGCTCCAGCATCCACATGCGCATTTTTCAGGTCGACTGCTGACGGCGCGTTCGCCGATGCCAGGAGTTGCGTGACCTGGTCCTCGGTCGGAAGCGCCTCGCGCCCGCCACGCCCCGTTATCGAAACGGCCGCCGCCGCGGCCGCGAATGCGATCCGGCCCGCAGTGTCGGCTCCGCGCGTCAACGCATGGGCATAGGCGCCATGAAAGCAGTCACCCGCGCCTGTGGAGTCGACGACCGCAACCCGGTGCGGGGGCAGGTGCCAGAGACCTGTCTCTTCACGGCCGCGATAGTACACACCCCTGCCTCCATCGGTCAGAACCACGGCGGATCGCGATGGCAACCACAAGGCATCGAGCATCTCGGCAGGCGATCGGCGCCCCGTGGCAGTCCGTGCAAAGCTAAGTGGAAGAATGAGATGGTCGCAGAGCGCGATCAGCCGCTCCGTGGCGGGGCCGCTGCTCCATTCGATATCGCCGAGGATCGCAAGGCCGAGATCGCGAGCCCGAGCCACGACATCCAGCGACCCGGTCGCATAGCTATCGACGATCAGGACGGTTGCGCGGCTGAGGATATCGTCCGGAAAGTCCGGAGCGGTGCCCAGCATCGCATCGTCGTCATACGCGATGAACCTTTCCCCGTCCGAGCCGACGGTGATCCGCGAGTGCACCGGGCGCGCGTCGGGATGGCGCGGCGCGAATGCGGTTTCGATACCGCTCGCCACGAGATCGAGCAGAACGGCGTCGTCCGCGGCACTGGCCAGCCATCCGACGAACCCGGCGGTTCCGCCGAGCCGCGCGACGGCGGCAAGCGCCGTCGCGACATTTCCCCCGAAGGCGCGGGTACTTTGCAGAACCTTACCCTTGCCCGCCGACAATGGCTGATCGACGTAGACGATGTCGTCTATCGCAATAGCGCCGAAGCCGAGGGTGGCGGGGACGGTGGGCATCGTTCAGGCACCCGCCTTCGCCAGGGCGTCTTGCGCCGAAAGGCCGTCATGGATGACGCCGCGAAAGGCAAGCGCTGCCTTCTCCGGATCGCCGTGCCCCCAGAGATTGCGGCCGACCACGGCGCCGCGCGCGCCGGCACGGATGGCATCCGCCGTCTGCTGAAGCGCGCCGAGCAGCGTATCGGTCTTTGGACCGCCCGCGATGACAACCGGCACCGGGCAGGTCCGGACGGTCTCCCGGAACGACTCGAAATCGCCGGTGTAGCCGATTTTGATCACGTCGACGCCGGACTCGTAACCGATGCGCGCCGCATAGGCGATCTCGTCGGGGGTAAAGACGATCTTTGCTCCGTCGGTGAAATCGCGAGGGTAGATATGCGCCACCACAGGCATGCCGTAGCGGGCTGCTGCATTCACCGAATCGGTCAGCCAGCGTATGTATTTGCCCTCCGTCGCGCCGCGCACCGGAATGGCCACGGCCAACGCATCGGCCCCCGCGCGCACCGCATCCTCGGGCGTCGCGATCAACTCGCTGATGCGATCGTCCGCAGTGAAGCAGCCCGCCTGAATCACCAGGGAAGCTTTGCCCGCATATTGCGGCCACAGATGGCGCGCGGTGCCAGGCTGGATGCTGACGTAGTCGGGTTTGCCCGCCATGACGCGTGCGAGCGCACCCGGCAGGTCGGCAAGGCCGCCTTTGCGCACGTCGCCATAGCCGACGAAGTGGTCGACCGCGCCGCCAAAAAGGTTCCCCGATGGATGCGAAAAGAGGCGCGCGAGACGCACCTTGGTTCCTAGGCTCATGAGTCCAAAATTCCCTGATCGGTTGATTTAAAAAAGCTCAATCCAGTGGTTCCGAAAGAAAAAGGAAAAACAATCTTTCGAAAGCTTTCGAATCTGCATATTTCCGGTAAGGTGAGCCGAGGCCGGCGCGATTGCTCGGCGCAGGCAGGCAAGGGCCGGGCAATGTTGTCGGAGCGGAGACGCCAATCGATCCTGGGCGAGGTGCAACGCAGCGGACAGGTTCGCATCAAGGACCTGTCGGACGGGTTTGGCGTGTCGGAGGTCACGGTGCGCTCCGACCTCGAAATACTGGACCGCAAGGGACTGCTGACCAAGACCCGTGGAGGGGCGGTGACCCGGACCACCGATTCGACGACGGCCGCGTTCGCGCGGCGGATGCAAACGAACCTCGACGCAAAGAAGCGCATCGCCCGGGCGGCGCTGGACCTGTTCGAGGACAACCAATCGGTCATCTTCGACGGCGGCTCGACCTTGATGCAGCTTGCCATGCAGTTACCGCCGCTCAGCAATGTCGTGGTCGCGGCCACGGCCATGAATATCGTGCAGCATCTTATGCATCGTCCCGGGCTCGACGTTCATATGATCGGCGGCCGGGTCTATCCCGACACGGTGAGCACGCTGATCACCGATGCCGATACGGCTCTCGGCGGCCTGGTAGCGCATCAGGTATTTGTTGGAGCGCATGCGATAGACTCGTCACTGGATGTGGTCGACGTGAACGAAGACATGGCGCGAACGAAGCGGAACCTCGTTCGCATGGCCCGGCGCGTTGTCTTGCTCGCCGATTCGAGCAAATGGGGCGTCAGCGGGACGTCCAAGGCATTTTCGCTGTCGGCCGTCGATGTGGTGATCACCGACGATGGCCTGCCCGGTCCAATACGCGGTGAGCTTGATAGGGTCGGGGCCAAGGTGATCTATGCCTGAAGCCGTCCCGGTCTCTGATGCGCGACGGAAGACGCGCATGACCCACGGGCTTCGCAGCGGCCGTCGGCCGTTTTTCATGCCGGTCATGTTCTCCTCCTCGCGCTGGCGGCCTCCCAATGCGCGCCAGAATTCTCATAAGCTCTATAAAAATTTTACGCGCGTCAACATTTATAATCCTGTATAGCGGATTGCGGGGGGGCGTGGGAACTGCAACGGTTCGTGCAGCATGCCCTTGGCTTCGGAGGAAAGCTGGAAATGCACGGAAAGTCAGAGACAAAGCTCGGCATCGGTGTCATCGGCTGCGGCAACATCTCGATGACCTATCTGCGCAATGCAGCGCTCTTCGGTGGTGTCGAGCTACGCGCCTGCGCCGACATTTCCGCTGACATGGCCGAGCTGCGCGCCAGCGAATACGGCATCCGAGCGATTGGCGTCGACACGCTGCTCGCCGACCCCGACATCGACCTCGTGCTGAACCTGACCATCCCGGCGGCGCATTTCGACATTTCGTTGTCAGCGCTCTCGGCGGGCAAGCATGTCTTCACCGAAAAGCCGCTGGCAACCTCCGCCGCCGACGGCCGCCGCCTTGTCGCCGAGGCCGCGAAGCGCGGCCTGCTGATCGGCTCGGCGCCGGACACATTCCTGGGTGCAGCCGGCCGCCGCGCGCGCCGGCTGATGGATGACGGCGCGATCGGCAAGCCGGTGACCGGCACCGCCTTCATGATGGGACGGGGCATGGAGCACTGGCATCCCAATCCGCAATTCTATTATCAGCCCGGCGGCGGTCCGGTGTTCGACATGGGTCCCTACTACCTGACCATGCTGGTCAACCTGCTCGGACCGGTCGAGCGCGTCATGGCGATGGCGACGCACGGCCAGGAGGAGAGGCTGATCACGGCCGACGGGCCGTTCAAGAACACGACATTCAAGGTCGGCACGCCGACCAACATAGTGTCGCTGCTCGAATTCCGTTCCGGCGCCACCGTCACCTTCGGCGCCTCCTGGGACGTGTTCAAACACTCCAACCATCCGATCGAACTGCACGGCACCGAAGGCTCGCTCAGGCTGCCCGACCCCGACACGTTCGGCGGCACCGTTTCGCTGTCGGAGCGTGGCGCCGACTGGGCCGATTTCGCCAGCGAGAGCGAACTCTATGGCGACCGCAACTGGCCCTATTCCGCGCCCGACCGCGCCAATTACCGCATGCTCGGCGTCGCCGATCTGGCGGGCGCGCTGGCCACGGGCAGAAAGCCGCGCGCCTCCGGTGAGCTGGCGCTGCATGTGCTTGAGATCATGGAGGCGATCCTGGCTTCGGGCGAAAGCCGTGGCTCGGTTGCCATCAACGGCACGGTCGACCAGCCGCCGCTGCTTGGCGAAGAGGAAGCGGCAACCCTGCTTGCCTGACGGGAGGTTCGTCCGTGACATCGCCACCGTCCCTGCCGACACTCGATCCGGAGGCCCGGCATGTGCTCGAGCTCGGCAGCCAAGCCGGTGCGCCGCCGTTCGAAACGGGAACGCCAGAACAGGCGCGCCTTGCCTACAATGAGGGCTTCCCAAACCTGCAAGGCGAGCGTGAGCCGGTCGCAGCACTCAGCGAGCGCATCGTCGCCGAACCCGGCGGACCACTTAGGCTCAGGATCTATCGCGGGCAGGGCGCGCCTTCGGCAGGCGCTCCGGCGCTGCTCTATCTCCATGGCGGCGGCTGGGTGATCGGCAATCTCGACTCGCATGACGAGATCTGCCGCTGGTTCGCCAACGAGGCAGGCGCTGTCGTCGTTTCCGTCGACTACCGGCTGGCGCCGGAACACAAATTCCCGGCGGCAATAGAGGATTGCCGAGCGGCACTTGCCTTCATGCAAAGCGCCGCGGACGAACTCGGCATCGACGCTGCCCGCATCGCGGTTGCCGGCGACAGCGCCGGCGGCAATCTCGCCACGGTGCTCGGCCTGCTCACGCGGGGGGACAAAAATCCGCCGGCAGCGCAGCTTCTGTTTTATCCCAACACCGATGCCGGGCAGACGGCCGACAGCTATCGCCGCTTCGCCGCAGGCTTTGGCCTGACCGCCTCGACCATGGCCTGGTTCCGAGATCACTACATCCGCGACGCCGCCGACATCGTCGACTGGCGCATCTCACCGCTGAAGGCGGATAGCCTCGCCGGCGCGCCGCCCGCCTTCATCGCCATCGCCGGTCACGACATCCTCGCCGACGAGGGCGAGGCCTATGCCAGGCGTCTGCACGAGGCCGGCGTGCCGGTCGTGCTGGAACACTGGCCCGGTCAGATCCACGGCTTCGTCTCTATGGGCCGTCACGGCCCGGCAGCGAGACAGGCGGTTGCCGCCGCCATTGCCGCGTGGCTCAGCTTCGATCCCGCCTTTGGAAATTTCAAGCGGACTGACGCATGACCAGGGCGGCGTCAAGGCTGACCTTCGGCGCGACGTTCGCCCTATCCTCGTTGAGCAAAGCGAGCAATGTCTCGACGCTGCGCCCCGCCATGGCGGCAAAATCCTGCGCGATGGTGGTCAGTGCGGGGCAGGTGTAGCGGCTCAGCGGATGGTCGTCATGGGCGGCGATACGCAGGTCGCAATCGGCCTTGCGGCCGATCTTCAGCCCTTTCGCGAAGGCTGCCGCCATCACGCCGAAAGCCAGGCGGTCATTCGCACACAGTATGGTCTTGCCCGGCAGGCCGCTGGCCCCGAGCATCTGTTCCATCTGCTCGTAGCCGATGCGCTCGAAATCCCATGTGTAGTCTCGGGTGTTGCCGATAACCACCGGGTCCTGGCCAAGCTGATGCATCGCGGCGATGTAACTGTTCAGGCGCTCCGGCGAATTGTGATTGACATGCGGGATATCGAAATAGACCGGGGCGTCGCCGGAGCGGCAGAGATAGTCGACGATGGTCGAGACACTCTGGGCATTGTTGTTGCCGACAAAGGGCGTGCCGCCTTCGAGATAGGTATCGAAATAGACGACCGGCATTGTCTGGGTCAGCTTCTCCAGCGTGCGCCGGTCCGAGCGCAAGCCGAGCGGCGCGATCAGCGCGCCCGAAACTTTCAGCGACAGGATGGTACGTGTCGCCTCCATTTCGAGCTCGGTTGAGCCATGCGAGGAGATGACGATCGGCCAGTAGCCCTCGTCGCGCAGCCTGAGCTCGATGCGGCTGACCATTTCGGAATAGAAGGGATCGGTGACCGTCGGTACGACAATGCCGATGGCGCGGGTGCGCTTGCGGTTGAGGTTGCGGGCAAACAGATTGGGCTGGTAGTCGGACGACCGCAACGCCTCTTCGATGCGCTTGCGCGTTGCCGGCTTGACGCTGGTCGGATCGTCGAAATATTTCGACAGCGTCGGCCTGGAGACGCCGCAGGAGCGGGCGAAATCCTCCATCGTCTTGTGCGTCATTGGCATTCAATCCTCGTCTGGCACGCGCCAGAACCTCGGTCATCCCTTGACGCTGCCCACGGTCCTGCAGCCGGCGCGTCCGCCACGCAACGGCAGACGAAATTTACAGGAAACGTCAGTGGGTTCAACGCGCAATGACAGATTATACCGTGCGTAAATTTGTTCAATTGACGCGAAAATTGTCGCGCATCAAAGTCTCGGTCACAAAGAGCGCTGAAAAGTCCAGGCACCATGACACAACAGATCGATCGGCTTCTTTCCCAGCTATATCGTCGGCTGGATGCCGCCGCGATTGTGATCGGCGATGCTATCGATCCGCGCTATGGCGACGACCTCTCCGGCAAGGGCGGCGGCCAGCCCGAACTGGTCTTGCGTCCGCGCAACGCCGCCGACGTCGCCGAAATCCTGCGCCTATGCAGTGGTATCGGCCAGAAGCTGGTCGTCCATGGCGGCCGCACCGGGCTGGCCGGCGGCGCGCGCGTGCAGCCGGGCGAAGCGGTGCTGTCGCTGGAGCGCATGACCGCGGTCGAAGCGCCCGACCGCGCCGCGGCAACCATCATCGCGGAAGCCGGCGCGCCGCTGCAAATGGTGCAGGAAGCGGCCGATGCGTCCGGCCTGATGTTCGGCGTCGATATCGGCGCGCGCGGCACGGCGACGGTCGGCGGCAACATCGCCACCAATGCTGGCGGCCTTCGCGTGCTGCGCTACGGCATGTATCGCGCCCAGGTGCTGGGGCTGGAGGCCGTGCTTGCCGACGGCTCGATCCTGACTTCGTTGCGTGGCCTGGCCAAGGACAATTCGGGATACGATCTCAACCAGCTTTTCATTGGCAGCGAAGGCACGCTAGGCGTGGTTACTCGCGCCTGCCTGCGGCTGCATCCCAAGCCCGCCACTGAGGTTGCCGCCTTTTGCGCCCTTGGCTCGCTGGAGGCGGCGATTGCGTTGCTGGGGTTGCTCAAGCAGCGGCTCGGGCCCTTGCTTTCGGCCTATGAGGTAAACTTCTCGCCGCTCTACGGCGCCATGATTGCCGGCATGGCGGCGCCGGCGCCGCTGCCTGCCGGCGCGCCGGTTTATGTTTTGGCCGAGATCCAGGGCAACCAGGCCGAGCTGGACGGCGAGCGTTTCGCTTCGGTGCTGATGCAGGCGGTCGAGGACGGCATCGTCGACGACGTGGTCGTCTCGCAGTCGCCACGCGAATTCCGTGCGCTATGGGATGTGCGCGAAGAGGCCAACCGATTCCTGTTTGCGATCGAGGGAATGCTCGGCGTCGACATTAGCATCCCGTTGGCGGCCATGGCGGATTTCCTGCGCAACGCCGAAGCCGCGATCCACGCCGTCGACAGCAGCGCCGAGATCTACGTCTTCGGCCATCTCGGCGACGGCAATCTGCACTATCAGGTCGACACCACGGAACCGGCGGCCGCCTATGAGATCATCTATCGCGGCGTGGCGGCATGCGGTGGCGCCGTCTCGGCCGAGCACGGCATCGGCCTCGACAAGAAGAAATGGCTGAACCTCGTGCGCAGCGACGCCGAACTATCAGCCATGCGCCGGCTGAAGGTGGCGTTCGATCCGCACAACATTCTCAACCCAGGGCGGATTTTCGATATCATTTGATCGCCAGGAGGATCTAGCTTGCAACTGGCGAGAGCAGCGCGTGGAAGTCGACCGTTCTCATCTGCTCGACGCCGTCCAGAGTCATATTTCCCGCGACATAGACGATGATCGCCAGACCGAGCCAGCCGATCCAGCGATACCTGGCAAGCAGCGCCGCCACCAGCGTCGAGGCGACCGCCATCAGAACCACCGACAGGATGAGACCGAACACCAGCGCATTCATGTCGTGGGCGGCGGCGCCCGCCACGGCCAGCACATTGTCCAGCGACATCGAGACATCGGCGACGACGATCTGCAGGATCGCGGTGCGCAGCGCCTTGGCCGGCCGCGCCGTCGCAAGTGCTGCGGCTTCAGTGTCGACGTCCTCGCCGTCGCCGGCCGAGCGCAACTCCTGGAACATGTTCCAGCACACCCAGAACAAAAGCATGCCGCCGACCAGCATGATCCCAGGAATTTCCAGCAGCTGCACCGCGATCACCGCAAAGACGATGCGGATCACCGCCGCCGCGGCAATGCCGGCGATGATCGCCTTCTGCCGCAACGCCTTGGCGAGGCCTGCGGCCGCCATGCCGATCACCACGACATTGTCGCCAGACAGCACAAGGTTGATGGTGATGACTTCCAGATAGGCGGCGACAGTCGTCTGGTCGAAACTCATAGAGCGGTCTCCCCGGAAGGCTCCGGCTGGTTGCGGCGGATCGGACCGATGTCTGCGCAAACGCGAAGACAGCTGATTTGAGTGCAGCCCGGCATTGAAACAAGACGCCAGCGCGGCCAATCGGTCCTCATCCACGGAATTCATCGCCGGGTCGTGATTTCCGACCAGAAATGCCCGTCCCAGAATGCCCATCATGGAAGGGAAGACAAAAGCGTTCCGCTTGCCTATCAATATTGCCGACCAAAGGAGAGACGAGCATGAGCAAGACGGCACTGATTTTCTGGGGCGGATGGGAGGGTCACACGCCGGCCCGCAGCGCCGCTGTCGTCAGCGAGATATTGACCGGGCATGGCTTCGAGGTGCGGATAGAAGAGGGCACATCCGCGCTCGCCGATCCGCAGCTCCCGGTCATCGATCTGGTCGTGCCGGTGATCACCATGTCGACGATCGAGAAACCGGAGCTGCAAAACCTCACCGCCGCCGTCAGCGGCGGAACCGGCCTTGCCGGCTTCCACGGCACAATGGGCGACAGTTTTCGCAACGAGCCGGCCTATCAGTTCATGACCGGCGGCCAATGGGTCGCGCACCCCGGCGACATCATCGACTACCGTGTCGACATCATCAGCGACGATCCGATCGTCAGGGGTATCGAGGGTTTCGCCTACCATTCCGAGCAGTATTACATGCATGTCGACCCGAGCAACGAGGTGCTGGCGACGACGACGTTCAGCGGTGAGCATCTCGACTTCATCGACGGCGTCGTCATGCCCGTGGTCTGGAAGCGCCGCTACGGCAAGGGCCGCGTCTTCTTCAGCGCGCTCGGCCACACCGCGGATGAGTTTTCCGTCCCGCAAATGCGCACCATCTTCGAGCGTGGGGTGCTGTGGGCCAGCCGGTAACCGGGGCCTGTCCGAGCAAGCAACGGCGATATCACGCCTCCGCTACTCGCTAAGCCGCGGCTAACGCTCTATGCTGGCTGAGGTCACGGCGTTCGACCGCCGTCATCGCAACTGAAATGTGTTGTCACGGGGGACATGCATGTTCGGGGTCGTCGGATTAGTAAGGCATGGAAAGTCGTCGCAGCGCTGGCGTCCGCCCGCTCTGGTGGTCGTGGTGTTCGGTCTGTTGCTGCTTGCGCCGCAGGCGGCCAACGCGCAGCTGAACTGGACGCTCGATCCGGCGAATTCGACACTCACCTATCAATCGGTGAAGAAGAACACCATTGTCGAAACCAACAAGATCAGGAACCTCTCGGGCACGCTGACATCGGATGGCGCCGCCAAGGTCACGTTCGACCTCAACTCGGTCGACACCGGTATCGACCTTCGCAATGTCCGCATGCGCTTCCTGTTCTTCGAAACCTTCAAATTCCCGACGGCGGAAGTGACGGCGAAAGTCGATCCCGCCGCTTTTGCCGATCTCGCCACCAAACGGCGCATGAGCGCGCATATCCCGTTTCGCCTGAGCCTGCACGGCGTCGACAAGGACCTTGAGGCCAATGTCGTGGTCACCATGATCACCGACAGCATGGTGTCGATCGCCTCGGAGGCGCCGGTCGCCGTGCATGTCGAGGATTTCGGCCTGTTGCCCAACATCGAAAAACTCCAGCAGGCGGCCAATGTCAGCAGCATCGTCCCGACGGCTTCGGTGTCGTTCGACTTCGTCTTCGCCGCTGATGGCGCCAAGCCTGCGGCCACGCCTGCCGTCGCGGCCGCAGCCCCAGCCGATGCCGGGCCGGTCGCCACAGATGCAGGCAAGACGTCCTTCAGCGACGATGAATGCCTGAACAGGTTCGAGGTGCTGTCGCGCACCGGCGCCGTCTATTTTCGCCCAGCCAGCGCTCGGCTCGATGAAAAGAGCCGCCCGCTGCTGGCCGAGGTGGTCGGCGTCGTCGGCAAATGTCCGAAACTGAAGGTCGAGGTTTCGGGCCATACCGATTCCGACGGCTCGCCGACGGCCAACAAGAACCTGTCGGAACGGCGCGCCAAGGCGGTCGCCGACGCGATCATCGCTGCGGGCATTCCATCGGCGCAGATCACGGCTTCCGGCTATGGCGAGGAAAAGCCGGTGGCGCCGAACGATACGCCGAAGAACAAGGCGCTGAACCGGCGGATCGAGTTCTCCGCCACGCCGCTCGCCAACTGAGCCGGTCCTTAACTGAGAAGGCCCGTCAACCGAAAAGGAATCCGGTGCGTTTGGACATGATTGCAAGTTGCGGCAACTTCATGCGCGGCGTCGGCCTCGCCGTGCTGGCGCTTGCGTTGACCATGACCATTACCATGACCGCGGCCAGTGCCGAACGCCGCATCGCCCTGGTGCTCGGCAATTCCCATTACCGGAACGCGCCGGTGCTGCCCAATCCGGTGAACGATGCGCAGGCAATGTCCGATCGCCTGAAGGGGCTGGGCTTCGAAATCGTCTCCGGCCTCGATCTCACCAAGGCGCAGACGCAGGAAAAGATCGCGCAATTCGCGCGGCAGGTGCGTGGCGCCGATATCGCGCTGTTCTTCTATGCCGGTCATGGCCTGCAGGTCTCGGGCAGGAATTACCTGCTGCCTGTCGATGCGGCGCTGGAGGACGAGACCTCGCTCGACTTCGAAGCCGTGCAGGTGGACTTCATCCTGCGGCAGATGTCGCGCGAGACCAGCATCAGGCTGGTGTTCCTCGACGCCTGCCGCGACAACCCGCTCGCCGATGTGCTTGCCAAGGAGACTGGCGGCGACAGCACGGCAAGCAGCGGCCTTGCCGAAATACCGATCGAGAATGGCGGCGCCGGCACGCTGGTCGCCTTCGCTGCCAGTCCCAACCAGCTCGCCTATGACGGACCGGGCGAGCACTCGCCATTTTCGGCGGCGCTGCTTGCCCATATCGGCGAGGTCAACGTCTCGATCACCGAAGCGATGAACCGGGTTACGTCGGATGTGTTCAAGGCCACAGCCGGACGCCAGCGGCCCTGGATCAACGTTTCGCTGACCACCGATGTCGTGCTTCACAAGGTCGATCTCAAGGCGCCGCTGATCGTCGGCGATTCCGGCGCGGCTGCGCCCGAAGGCGATACGCAGGCGCGCACCGGCGCGGCCGCCAATCCGCCGGGTACGGACGCCGGCGAGCAGGCGCTGGAACAGCTGCGTGAGGAAATTCCGAAGCTGGGCTCGGACGCGCCAGTCCTTTTCGACGTTCCGGTCAATTTCGGCGACCCGGCGATCGACGGCAAGAGCATCGCCCAACTCATCCAGGGCAAGCCGCACTTCAGTCCGGTCGAGGGCCTGGAAAAGTCCGTCTGGGACAACCAGTGCAGCAACTGTCATCAATGGACCGAGGAGCGGCTGTGCGACCAGGCCAAGACCTACGTCACCAATGATGTCTCCGTGTTGCGCCTGCAACACCCGCTGGGCACGCGCTTCAAGGTGGCACTCGGCAAATGGGCGCAAAACGGCTGCAA
This sequence comes from Mesorhizobium sp. M0659, assembly GCF_040320605.1. Taxonomy (NCBI): domain Bacteria; kingdom Pseudomonadati; phylum Pseudomonadota; class Alphaproteobacteria; order Hyphomicrobiales; family Phyllobacteriaceae; genus Mesorhizobium; species Mesorhizobium sp. M0659. The sequence continues at coordinate 56,227 of NZ_JAMYPY010000018.1, read as the reverse complement.
ATGAGACCGCCAACAATGGGTTGGATCAGATTTCAATGAAATCTCATCACGATCCAGAGCAATCAGGCTCGGCGCAGCGCCTCGGTTTCGGCCAGCTGGATGCCCATCTCGACAAAGGCGGTGAGCACGGAGAAACGGTCCGCCACCGCAACCCGCGCCAGTCCGGCCAGTATGCCGGCATTGACGGCATGCGCAGCCGGCAGCGGCCGCAGCCTCGACCCGTTGGTCTGCGGCGTCAGGCCATTGATGTGCCGTTGCGCCGCTAGCGCGATCCAGCCGGCAGGCGTGTGCTGCTGCGTCATCGCCGCCCCGGCGACAGCCTCCCGGCGGCTTGCATTGTTGGGGTCGCCGACCCAGTCCTGGATCAGGGCCAGCGTTGCGAGATCCTGCTCTTCGAGCAGCTCGGTCAGATGCCCAAGGCACTCATGCCCCCACCAGATTGCGGCCCGGTCAGGCAGGAGATAGGCGCAAAAGGTAATCGCTTCCTCGGGGATGCGCCCGGCCATCAGCCGGCGGCAGAACTCGAGCGAGGGCTGGTCGGTCGGAACGGCCGTCATGTCCCGGGCGACAGCCGTGTTCGCGGCGAAGAGATCGCGTGCGGTCTGGAATCGAAGCCCGTTGACCATCGCTGCTGTTATCCTCCCCCAGCCCTCACTCAACCCGCCTGCGAGGCGCGGGTCAAGTCTGTCGACCACCACATGTCCATGACGTTGTTCACAGACAAACGCCTCACGGTTTGGTATATTCCACAGCCGACCGTGATCTCGACAGATCATTGTCGAACAGGAAGAGTTGGCCCGGATCCATGGATCGGGCCTGAGTGAAAATCGGATGCTCGAAACGGGAGTAACCGTTATGCAGCGGCACATTTCAGTCTTGGCATTGGCGACCGTGCTTTTCTCGACGCACGTCTATGCCGACCCACTTCAGAAATCGGAAGACATTGTGAAGTTCTTTGCCGGCGCTATCGATCACGGCGCGGCACGCGGGATTTGTGTCGGCACCGAGGACGAGTGCAAGAGCAAGACCAGCCAGAAAGAAAAGCCTCCGGAGAAGACCGGCCTCGATATGCTGATCAATTTCAGCCTGGATTCGTCCGAGCTCGACGCCAAGGCGCGCAGCGAACTCGACGAATTCGCCAAGGCGCTGAAGGACGATCGGCTGAGCAAGCTGTCCTTCGTCGTCGAAGGCTATACCGACGCATCCGGCTCGGCGACCTACAATGAGGGGCTGTCGCAGCGCAGGGCGCAGTCGGTGACGGCCTTCCTCGAATCCAACGGCATCGAATCCAACCGCATCAAGGCGGTCGGTCTCGGCGAGGCCAATCCACGCAACCCCGACCCCTACGATCCTGTCAATCGCCGGGTCGAGATGCGGATTAAGGCGCAGTAGCTTCGCCGGCTGCGTCTTCCGGCCATCAACGCCGCGCGTCCAACGGACACGCGGCGTTTTTGTCGTTCGATGTGATCGATCAGTTCTTGAGCACGCCGCCGACTGCTACGCCGGTGCCGAAGATCAGCGCCTTGGTCAGGAAATCATTGTTGTCCCGCGGTGGCGGTTCATCCTCGCGCACGACCTCTCGGTTGCGCCTTTTCTGCACGAACTGCTGTTGTCGGCGCGGCTTCTGGGCGTACTGCTTCTTGCGTGGCTTTTCCGCCACCGGCTTCAGCGTGCGGGCCTTCTGCACCACCTGTTTCTTCTGCTTGTCCACTCCGGCCTGGTCGGCCTCGTGCTTGGCACGAACGGCCTCCATCATCGGGTCCGTCTGGATAACCAGGAACGCCAGTTGCTCGCGCGTCAGGAAGGTGGTCGGAGGCAGCCCGTTCCCCTCTTGCCAGTCGCCGATCGCTTGCCGGGTCTTGGCGCCAATATTGCCGTCGACGCGGCCAAGCTCGTTGCCCAGCGCCTCGACGCGCAATTGCAGGTCGATGCGGCCCTGGCGATCGAGACCGATCGCGTTCTCCGTCGCCTCGGTGCCCAGCACCTTCTTCATGTCGTCCGAAATGCCGACCGAGGTGCGCACGGCAGAACCCGAGTTCGCTTCGTCGGCATCGAGCGCTGCCACCTGCCGTTCCTGGGCTTTCGGATCGTTCAGCGCATCGATGTTGAGCTGCGCCACCGTGGCGAAGCGGCCATTCGGGAACTGTTCGAGATAGGCTTCGTAGAATGGCGCGGTGTTGCGCTTCGAGGCCTCGTCCCAAAGCCGCTGCTCGACTTCCCACGAAGGCGGTTCGCTGGTGACGAGAGCAGGAGCGGGCGCTGCCACGGCGTTCGCGTCATCGGCGGCCGGTTTTACCATCGGTGCGGCTTCGGCGGCCGGTTTGCCAAGGAAGACCTCGCGGCCCAGCGATGCGTTGTGCCATGGCCGCTGGCGGCCTTGCGTGGTCTCGGCCACTTCGCCGCGCACCCGCGTCAGCGCGCTCTGGATCTCGACGCCGGGTTCGGTCAGGTGCCTGGCGAGCGCGGTCGAGTAGGGGCTGTCGACGCCGTTGCCGTCAAAGGCGATGGCGCCCGGGTCGGTGGCATAGGCAATCAGGATGCCGCCGGTGCCGACGCCCTCTGATTTAGGGTCGATCGGCGCCAGGCCGGTGCCCAGCGTGGTGGAGCGGGTCTTCGGCATCGAGGCCGCCAGTGTCCGTGCCAGCGGATTGTCGCGGCAGGCATCAAGGATGATGACGCCGACCGCCGGGTCGGGCGGCAGTGCGGCCATGAAGTCGTCGACCTGGACGGTGCGGGTCTTGAGATAGGCAGGTGACGTCAGTTCGGCGTCGACCGGGATCAAAAAGTTCTTGCCGTCGACTTGCATGCCGTGGCCGGCATAGAAGATGACGGCGAGGTCGGCATCGTAGGACTGCTCGGTGAATTTGCTGATCAGGCTGTGCATGCCGGCATTGTCCTGGTCGACGCCCTCGATCACCTCGAAGCCGGCATTGCGCAGCGTCGATGCGATGAGATGCGCGTCATTGGCCGGATTGGGCAATTCGACGGCATGGACGTATTTGCTGTTGCCGATGACCAGCGCGACGCGTTTGACGCCACCGGCATCCGGCGCCGCCGCCTGGACGGTGCCAAGCGCGGTCAGCATTAAAAGAAAAAATCCGCTCAAAAGGACGGCAAACGCTTTCATGGGATCGGCCTTCCGCCCCAATGGGGCGCGTTATTGATGGCTGTGCATGCTAAATTTCATCAGCGACTGTATCGCTTCTGCCAAAATGGCTGTTGGGCGTATGTGATCCCAGCCACAGTTTTGGTTCACAAGGACCCAAAAACCTTCCCAAATATCCGCAAACATACCATTCGCCGGCCTCAGAACCAATCGGCTTGGCGAAAGCCGGGGCGAACTGCCAGCTCTAGCCCGGCTCAAGAGTATTTTGGATCGAGCCGACCAGTGCCGTTATCGCCTGCTTGTATTTTTCGAACTCCGGCGATGTCTGGCGGACTTCCGTCGTCGTCTGCTGGCCCGCATCGGTGGTGGCGGGCGTCGGCAATTTGCGGCCCATCTTCCGTTCCGCCCAGTCGACGACGTAGCTGGCGGTCTTGCCGGCAAGAAACGGGTTGGCCTGGATAACGGACGAGCCGAGCACGGCGCTCAACTGCGCCGATCCCGGCGACGCCAGCACCTGATGGGCGCCTTCCATACCGAGGAAATGGCAGAGATAGAGCCGGCCGGCGGTGATCTGGTGGCCACGCGCCTTGAGATAGGCTTCGCCCTCGCGCGCCAGATTGCGCACCATCTCACGCGAGATGGTGGCGTCGTAGCGCAAAGCGAGCAGGTCTGCGGTCGACAGCGAGCGCGCCAGTTCGGGACGATAGGTGTTCATCATCCGGATCCAGGTCTTGGATATGAACTGGCCGGCGCCTGTCGCCGAAGACAGCGGGTTCTTGGCCCGCGCGCTACCGCCCGATTCGACGTGGACGATACGGTCGGTCAGCGTTTCGACGGCGGGATCGCTGGAAGTGACGGCGATTGCAGCGGTCACTGTTCCGAGCGGATCGATCGCCTGACCGCTCTGATAGAGTTCGAAATGCAAATGTGGCCCGGTCGACAGGCCGGTGGTGCCGATATAGCCGATAATGTCGCCGGCCTTCACCTTGGTGCCGACACCGCTGGCAATGGCGAATTTCGACATATGCGCGTAGCGCGTCTCGCGGCCGCCGCCATGGGCGATCTTGACCACATTGCCGTAGCCGCCGCCGTCGCCCTGGAAGATGATCTCGCCGTCGAAGGCTGCTGCGATCGGGGTCCCCACGGGTGCTGCCCAGTCGACGCCCTTGTGGATGCGAACAACGCCCAGGATCGGATGCTTGCGCGGCCCGAAGGTCGACGTCATGACACCGTTGACCGGCGTCACCATGCCGTTGGCCACCGTCAGCGAGCGCACCTGGTCATCGCCCGAGACGCAGGAAAACTGGCCGTCGCTCTGCTGGAAAACGAAACAATCCAAGCTCTTTTGCGTGCCTTGGATACCGACATAGAGCACCCGTCCGTCGGTCTCGTTCTTGCCGCGCGGCGTCTGCGAATAGATCAGCACAAGACGCTGGTCCTCGCTGGCGAAAGCATCCAGATCCTGTCCCCGCGACAGATACATGATGGCTTCGCCGATGATGCCGCTCGGCACATTGTTGCGGGCCGCCGTCGAATAGATCGCGTCGAGCAGGCGGTATTGCCGTTTCTGCGTGCCTTCGGTCTCGGCGCCCGAATAATTGAACAGGTCCTCGCGCACCCACGGGTCGACGCCCGACACGAAGGCACCGGCCGCGTTGCGTGTCAGCGTGCCGACAAAGACGTTCCTGGCATAGATCGAGACCTGCATCAGCGACATCGTCGTGGTCTCGCGCGTCGGCCTGAAGCCGCGCATCGCCACGACATAACCAGGCTGCAGGCCGTCCTTGTCGAACAGCGCCTTCAGCGCCTCGCCGGCAAGCTTTGCGTCGTCGGCGGAAAAATGCGCATCGAGCGCCACGCTGTCCAGGCTGCGGTCGTTGAGGATTTTCACGAAAATGTCCTGGGTCGCCTCGAAGCGCTGGTATTCCGAGCTGACGGTGGCAACGCTGGTGTTGTTTTCGACCGGTGTCTTCTGAAAGGCGGGGAGTGCTGCTTCGCCCTCATCGATGGTCTCGCCCCAGCCGGCCTCGGGGTCATCGGCCGCCGCCGATGCACCCGGAGCGGCTTGCGGGTCAGGAGCTGGGCCGGAGGCCGCCGGAGCCCCGTCCGCGCCGGGCGATGGTTGAAGATCGTTCTGCAGGTCATTCTGCGGATCGCTGGGTTCGGCGGGTGGCGCGACCGCGGTCTTCCGCTGCGCCTGAAAGAAAGCGAAATCCTCTTGCGTCGAGGGGATCGTCGTCATGAATTTTTCGCTGGCGCTCAGCATCACGTCGGAGAGAACCATGATCTGAGGGGAGATACCGGCCTGGTCGAGCTCCGCCGGGCGCGGCATCCCGCTGCTCTTCGCGGCGCCGGCCTCCGGCGCCAGTGTGATCCACATCGGGTCGCCGGCAAGGTCGATGATGGCCGGCACGTAGACCGATGCGTCGGCCGGCACGTCGTCCGAGCCTTCGACGGCATGCAGTTCCTCGTCCTCGTCGCCGAACGACCAGTAGTCGGCGGTAAGATAGAAGCCGGTGGCAATCGCGGCGAGGACGATTGTCGCCAGGCCAGCCGCCAGCCCGAGCCAGATCCTGCGCCTGCGCAGCGCGGCGCGCGCCTGCTTCTTTGCTTTGAAGCTGGTGTCGATGCTGTGCGTCACGGCGCGCTTCCGGTCAGGAAGAAGGTCCAGCGCACCTGTTCCTGGGTGTCGACTTCGAGAAACTTCGCCGCGATATGGCCGCGCTGCCAGCATTCATCGATGCCGCGGATCGAGAACCGCCGCCGCTCGATGCACATGTCGGTGGAGCCTGCCAGAATGGCGTGGCCGAACACATCCGTCGCGTAGATGTAGATGTAGCGGTTGGTCAGCTCCTCGCGGATGACGTTGACGCATTGATTGGCGCCGATGGTCCACCAGCCATCGGTCTGGTCGGCATCGTCGACCTTTTGGCCGACGGCAAGATTGACGACATCGAGCGTCTGGTTGCAGACGGTGAATTCGGCGCGCGCTTGCCCGGTGGAAAGAAGCGCCAGCAACAGCGTCGCGACCGCGCTCGCGGCGAGCTTCACCCGCACGTTCCGGGCAAGCAGGACGGGATCTCGGCGACGACGTTGCATCGGCGTCGGTGCTAGCCGCCGAGGCGGAAATATTTGGCGGTCGCCGAAAATGCCGAACTCCTGGCGCCGATCTCGTCGAGTATCCTGGGCAACAGCACCGAGGCCGGCGTCGGCGTTGTGAAGTCCGCCGCCTTAATGTCCTGCGGCCCGGTGATCACCATGATGATCTGCGGCAACGCCTTGCCTGCCGCCTTGTCGGCGGCGCCGAGCCCGATCGGGATCGAGAAGGTCGCCTTGTCGGCTTGTACGACAACATGATCGTCGAGGTTGAAGGCGATGCCCCTGTGGTCGATCAGGAACACGCTCGACACCAGCCCGCCATGCGTCATCAGCGTGCCGTCGATCGGCGAGCCGTCCGGCACCGATGTCTGGTCGAGGACAAGCTGCGGCCTGTCGGCCGTGCTCGCGCCCATGAAACGCAGGAAGCCGGTGATCCCGCATTGCGGGGGCTGGATAAGGCGGACGCTGATATCCGGCTCGACATGGAACTTCGCCTGGAATTCCCCAAGCAACTGTTCGAAGGGTGGCACCGACGTGCCGAAGCCCTCGATCGCGACGCCCTTGTCGGCGGCCGACGTCACCGTCGCAAAAAAACAATCACCACCATTGAAGGCGCGTACCCAGGTGACCCGCTCCGCGGCCGCATCGGCCGGTGGCGGCACCTCCGGCTTGGGCACGTTCATGGCAATGTCGGGCTCTGCGGACTTGTCGGCCTGCTCGCCGCTGGCGATGTTGGGCCGGCTTGGGTTGGGCTCTGCGGTCGTTTCAGGCGCCTGCGTGTCCGGCTTGGGGGCCAGCGTGTCCGGCTTGGGCGCCTGCGCGGTCGGTTCAGGCGCCTGCGCCTTGGGCTCGGGCGGTTGAGCGGTGGGTTGCGGCGCCGGTGCTGTGGGCGTGGGTGCCTCGGCCGTTGGTTCAGGTGTTTGCGTGGCCGGCGCTGTCGCCTTGGGCTCTACCGGCGGACTGACAGGCTCGGGGTTCTTCGCGGCATCGGACTGTGACGGGCCGGATGGCGGTTGCAGCGCGACGGTCTTGTCGATTGGTGCGGCCGGCAGCGGGGCCGTAGCGCTCGACGCGACTGGTGGCGTCGGCTGCGGCTCGACCGGCGCTTTGGCCTGATCTTCAGCCGCAGTCTCCGCTGGTTGCGGCTTTGGCACCGTCTTCTCGACCGGCGCAGTGTCCGGAACGGGCTTGTCAGCGACGATCGGCTTTGTCAGTTCGGGTTGGAGCGGCTTGCCGGTGTCGGTGACGCGAGGCCGGTCTCCGAATCCCACGATACCCGATGCATAGAGCCCTCCAAGCGATACCACGGCCACCGCCGACAGCACCGCGATCGTCAGATTTCTGCCTGTAGTAGCACGCTTCGGCGGTGTGCTTGCTCGTCTGGGAGTTTCAGCAGCCGGTTTCGGCTGCGACAGGTGCGCCGGGCGCACGTGCGGCACGAAAGACGGCTCCGCCGTGCCGCTTGGCGGGGCCGAACCGAAGCCTTGGGCCGGCGAGTCCCCGACCTTCGAGACAGGCCCTGCGGTCTGCCCGGTTCGCGGCAGACCGGGCCGGGGCGCGAGCGATGCCGGCGGCAAGGTTGCGTCGCTGTCGTCGCGCGTCAACCGGGCGATTTCGGCCATGCTGGCCGGTCGATCATCCGGGTCAGGCTGCAGCATCGCTTCGACAATGTCCCTGAAATCGGCATCGATGCCGGAGAGATCAGGGACGGTCCGCCGTTTTTCGACGATCTCGTATTGCGAGCCGCCCATATCGATCGGCTTGCCGCGCAGCGCCGCCGCCAGCACCAGCCCCAGGCTGTAGATGTCGGACTGTTCGCTGACCTCGCCGCCATAGAGCCCGAGCTGCTCGGGGGAGACGTAATTGTATTTTCCGGCAAACTTGCCGCCGATCAGCGTCTCGCCACCGACCGCGGCCGATCGCGCAATGCCGAAATCGATGATCTTTGCCCGCTCGACCCGGCCGCCCGGCAGGATGATGTTGTCGGGCGACAGATCGCGGTGGATGGCGCCGGCCTGGTGCACGGCGCTCAGGCCCGAGGCCAGCCGGTGGCACAGTTTGCGCACATCCGGAGTCGCCATCGCCCCGCCGCGCATGACGTCGTACAGCGACTGGCCGTCGACGAATTCCATCGCCAGATAGGGCCGCCCGATGCCGGGATCTATGGTGAAGACGTGGTAGCGCACGACCGCGTCATGCGACAGATGGTTGAGGATCGAGGCTTCCTTGCGAAACAGCGACAGGATCGTCTGATCGCGGGCGAATTCCGGCAGCACGATCTTGATCGCGACATGATCGCCGGTCTGGATGTTGTGGCCGCGATAGACTTCGCCCATGCCGCCCGACGCGATGCGTTCGTCGAGCTCGTAGATGCCGCTGAGCTGCGTGCCGACGCTGGTATCCGCCATGTTGGGCAATAGCCGGGTCTTGTCGTCGGAGCTCATCGGTCACGGCCTTCTGCTCGGGACAGGCCATTGCCTTTGTCTCTGATCTTGACCAGAACGATGGTGACGTTGTCCGTGCCGCCGCGCTCAAGCACCATGGAAAGCAGCTTTTCGCAGGCAGCCTGCGGCGCTGCCGAGAGCACTGCAGCCGCAATCTCCGCGTCACTGACATGCGCCGTCAGGCCGTCCGTGCTGAGGATGAAAATGTCGCCGGCAAGGGTCTCTCCCTGCTGGAAGTCGATGGCGATTTCGTCGTTGACGCCGATGGCGCGGGTGATGACGTTGCGGCGCGGCCAGTTCTCCGCTTCGGCCGCGCTGATCGCGCCGCTGTCGAGCAGTTCCTGGACCTCGGTGTGGTCGCGCGAAATCTGCGAGATCGCGGCGTTGCGCACGAGATAGACGCGGCTGTCGCCCGACCACAGGCAGGCGAACCTGCCGTCCATGGCCAGCAGTGCGGCAACGGTGGAGCCGATGGTCACGCCGCGTGAGCGCGAAATCCGGCGGATCTCGGCATGCGCCCGGTTCAGCCGATCCTCAAAGCGGGCGCGCAGATCCGGCGCCGAACTGGCGATGCCGATCGTCGCCAGATGCTCGACAATGCTTGCCGAAGCGACTTCTCCGGCCTCGTGCCCGCCCATGCCGTCGGCCACCACCCAGAGGCCGATCCGCGGCTCGACCAGAAAGCTGTCCTCATTGTGGTCGCGCACGCAGCCCTTGTGGCTCACGCCGTAGCTCTCAAAGGCGGCATCGTTCACTTGCCTACGCTCCGCAACGCCTTGGCTGACGTGCCTGGCCAGTCTGCCACAGCCCCATTCATTAGAGTATCGAAATCTAAGCCGCTGATGACGGACGGTGTGGTGCCGCCGCTGTCTCTGCGTCCTGCAATCGCTGGTCCTGCCATGCAATTCCCCATCAGAAAGCCTTCGGACAGCTGAACGCGGAGAGCGCCGGCAGCGTGAACGGATTACCGTCCTCCCCGGTCTTGATCGTGTAGGCGACATCGCGCCCGCCGATGAGGAAATGCGCTTCGAGACTGTCGCCATTGGCGGTGACCTGCCCCTTGTCCAGCAATCGTTTCAACGCCCAGGGACCGTCGAACTTGATTGCGGACTCGCGGCCGGGCAGCTCCGGCGTCAGGCTGAGACTGGCCGAACCGGTCTTGCCCGGCCACGGAATCAGGCCCGGCGTGTTGCCGGCTTGGGTGGCCTGCAGCACCTGGCCGTCGATATTGAGCAGCGCCATGTCGGCATCGCCATGCAGCGACAGCGGCGTGAAGGTGATGTTGATCGACGGCACCGGCCCGCCGAGCGGAAAGAAAGCCGCGCGGATTTGTGCCGCGAGCTGAAAGTTCTTCAGCGTCGACTTCGCCAGATTGCGGCCGAACCTGGTGTCCTGCTTCCAGTCCCAGTCCTGGCCGCTCATGTCGACCAGCGACGCCAGGTTCTGCGCGAAGAACCGGTCGAGAACCCCGCCTGGAGAAAACAATCTGGCAAAATCCGCCATGGCGACATCGTCGGTACCGGCGGGGGCGAATGGAAAGCGCCCGGCAATCACCTCTTCGCACGGACGGCCGACGGTCTCCTCCAGCATCTCGTTGAGATGCGTGGTCGATGTTTCGGCGACGGTGCCCTCGAAATCGTCCGCCGCCGCGCTCACCATCCTGGCCAGCGCCTTCGGCAGCCGCGAGGCGTTGGCGCGTAGAGTCGATATCTGCAGCTGCAGATTGGCGTTGGCCTGGTCCGTCTGGGCGGGGACATCGGCGGCCAGCCGCACGCTCTGATAGATTTCGCGGAAATTCTGGGTCAGGGCGTCGAGCGGCCGCTGCCCCGGCGCCCCGGCCACCAAAGCCTGGAAAGACCGGAACTGGGCTTCGATGTTGGCGCCGGGATCCTGGTTCTGGGTGCTGACAAAGGCGGTCCCGGCCCTGCTCTGCGATTTGCGCGCCGCAATCTCGATGCCGATGCGGGCGAGGCCCTTGGCGCGCGCGGCGGTTTCCTGGCCGCTGTCTTGAGACGGCGCAGCCGGATTGCGCTCTTGCGTCAAAGCTGTTTCGCGCGCGATCGCCTCGAACAGCTGCATCAGCGGCGAACTCGGTGATCCCGCTGCGGACAGCGCCAGATATTGCGGTTTGTCGGCGGCCATTGCCTTGAACTTCAACCTGTCGAGCACCTCGTTCCACGCCGCCGCAAAGCCCTTGCCATAGCGATCGAGCAGCTCCGGGCCGAGCTTGAGCAATTCCTGGTCGAAACCGCCTTGCTCGCCGCTCGAGCCGATCACCCATTGATCGTCGACCAGCGCCTGCGCGCTCCTGGCAAGTTGCGCCAGATAGAAGTCGAAGCCGGCATGGGTGTAGAGACCGGGGACGCGAAGGCCGGCGAGATCGTTTCCGTCATTGCGCTCGAACAGCATCGGCGCTTCCGGGCCGGCTTGCGAGGCCACCGAAAAATCGTCCAGCGCCGCCGCATAGGTGGCCGACTGGATGAGAGCGGTGGCGCGATCGGCAAGGCTCATGCGGCCGAGCGAGCGCTGGGCGGATTCGACCAGCGCGCGGTTGAGTTCGAACGAGGGATCCTGGTCATCGTCGAGCGCCAGCATGGCGCGCAAATGCTTCTCCAGTTGCGCCCGGCCGTCGCGATTGTGGGCGCCGGGATAGCGGTTCTGTTCCCAGTCCCGCTTCAGCCAGGTGACGACCAGCTCGTCATCCACTTTCGGCGCCTTGCCGCCCAGCATCAGGTAAATCTTCAACGGCTCGTACAGCGCCATCGGATCGGCCATCCTGGCCTCGATCGTGCGTTCGAGCTGGAACAGCAGGCGCGAGCGGAACATCCGCTCCAGCCCCTGCCGGTAGGCGGTCTCGGAGGCCGAAAGGATACGCTCACGCTGGCTGAGGCCGAACGTCGCCGTGGCCGGGGTGGGCTGGTCTCTCGTATCGTAGCCGGCCGGCAGGCCGCGCAGCGCATCTAGCGCACCGATGACGGTTTCGAGGTCGGCATCCGACACCGTCGTGCTGGCCAGCAGCGGCGCGGCTGTCGCGCGGTATTGGCCTGCCGCCTGGCCGGTCGCGGCGACCAGCGATTTGTTGGTCGTAAAGCTCAGGCCGAGAACGCCAAGCGCGGCGATCGCTATGGCCGCGATCGCTGTCAGGCCGGCGTAGCGGGCGATCGCAACGCGCCTGTCGGCCGCCCTGTCATAGGACACCCAGCCGGACTCGGCGAAAATGACGCGGCTCAACAGATCGTGCAGGAAGAAGCTTTTGCCGGTGCCGGAAAGATGCGCCTGGGCATTCCTGCCGAAACTGCGGCCTATGCTGCCCAGCAACTGGTCGATCGGCGTGCCTTCCTGCGTGCCGGAAGAAAAATACAGGCCGCGCAGGGGGGCGTTCAGCTGCTTGCGCGTCGGCTCGAAAACGCCCTCGAGGAAATTCACGATCCGGCCTTTCAGCGCACCGAGCTGCGCGGCGAAGCCGAAAATGGCGATGCGCGCGACCGGATCGGCCTCCGCCTGCAGCCGCTCGCTCATCTCTTCGGTCAGGCGCTTCACCAGCGCGTCGAATTCGGCTGGCGCTTCCGCGACCATGTTCAGGCCGCGCTCGGCGGTCTGGAAGGTCGCGCCCCACACCTTGCGCCGGCGTGCTTCGTCGAAACCGCCGAAATATTCCATGAATCCGGAGACCAGGTCGGCCTTGGTGAACAGCACGTAGACGGGAAAGCGGACCTTCAGGACCTCGTGGATTTCCTGCAGGCGGCTGCGGATCTCGGCGACACGGGCCGCCTGCTCGCTGTCCGCCATCAGATCGGCAAGGCTGATCGCCAGGATGACGCCATTGATCGGCTGGCGCGTCCGGTGCCGCTTGAGCAGCGACAGGAACGCCAGCCAGCTTTTGCTGTCGGTCCCTGCATGGGAATCCTGCGTCGTGTAGCGCCCGGCCGTGTCGATCAGCACCGCCTCGTCGGTGAACCACCAGTCGCAATTGCGCGTGCCGCCGACGCCTGCCACCGGCTGCGCCTGGCCCGACCCGGCAAGCGGAAAGTTTAGGCCGGAATTGACCAGCGCGGTGGTCTTGCCGGCGCCCGGCGGGCCGATGACGATGTACCAGGGCACGTCGTAGAGGAAGTTGCGCTTGCCGCTCGATTGCCTGAGCGTCGCGACCGCTTCGTTCATGCGAGCTTCCAGCACCTTTGCATCGCTGCCGTCATCCTCGGCGCTGGCCATGGCGGCCTCCAGCGCCTTCTGCGCCTTGCGCCTGCGCCAGAACCGGATTGCATAGATGATCGCCACCGTTCCGACGACGATGCCGATGATCGCTGCCCGCAGCAAGATGGGATCCAACGGCCGGGCGCCGGCAAAGCGGATTAACGGGCCGGCGTACCAGACCGCGGCTGCAAAGCCGGCGAGCGCGAGCGCGCTGAAGATGCGCAGCAGCCAGCCGGTCACAGCATCTCCTCCCGCGGGATCATTACATCGACACGGCGGTTTTTGGCGCGGCCCTCCGGCGTTGCATTGTCGGCGATGGGCTCGTCCTCGCCCTTGCCCTCGACCTTTGTCCGCGACGGATCGCTGAAATGCGCTGCGATCATCTTTTCCACCGACTGGGCACGTGCGACGGAGAGGTCGAAATTCGATTTGAAGGCGCTGGTCTTCTTCGGTTTGACGTTGTCGGTGTGGCCGACGATCCGGATCGGCCCGCGCTCCGCATCGAGAGCCGCCGCGATGCTGGCGGCCACCGGCTCGAACTCCGGTTTGACCTCGGCTCGTCCCGACTGGAACAGCAGGGCGTTGCTGATTTCCACGATGATGAAATCACCCTTGGTGCCGACGCTGACGCCGCCGGCTTCGATCTCCTTGGCCAAGGCAGTGCGGATGCGATCGACCTGCGCAATCGTCGTTGGCGCTGCGACGACTTTCACCTCCTCGGTCAGCGGCACGAAACCGGTGCGCTCGATGGTGACCGGCGTCGCCGGATTGAGCGCCAGCAACTCGCCGGCAACAGCCTCGCCATCATTGGTGATGAGCACGCGCAACGTGAAAAAGGCCGCGGTCAAAACCGCCGCCATCGCTGAAGCGATGGCCCAGAGCGGAACCCGCCTGGAGCCTTGCGCTGATGTCAGCGACAGGCCTTGCCAGCGCGGCGAGATGTCGTCGTCACCGGGGACGCGGAAATAGGCTGATGTCTCGTAGACGTCGCGGCGGACACGCTCGAGACCCTCGCGCGGCTGGCCGCGATACTGGCCTTCGAAGCCAAGCGACAGGCAGACATGCATCAGCTCGATGAGATTGCGGTGCGGCTCGGGCGTCGCCAGCACCGTGTTCAGCGCCTGGAAGAAACCGGCGCCGGTGGGTTTGACCTGGAAGAAGCGCTGCAGCATGGCGTGCTGCGCCCACACATCCCGGCCGGAGCCGGGCAAATTGGCGATGATATCGTCCGCGGTTTCGCAAAGCACATAGCTGGCGATGCGCGCATCCTCTTCCGAGGTATCGGTCCTGGCGATCTTGCGGTCGAAATCCTCGATCAGGCCGGCGACATGCCGCGCCAGCGGCTCGGCCTGTCTTTCGACAGCCACCAGCCGCAGATGCCCAAGCAGCATCAGCAAGGGCGCCGCGGCAGCAACGATCGGGTTGGCCGCGCCATAGTCGACGCCGTCGCTGGCGCCGAGCAGCGCGTCCAGCGGCGTTTTCCCTGCCGTCCCGGCTGAACCGTGAACTGACGGATCGGCCGGCGCCTCAGTGAAAGGCGTACCCTGGTAGATCACCGTCCCCGTGACGTCGGGTGGCGGCTGGCGGCCGGCGTTGGGATCGAAAATGGTCGCCTCCCGGAGAGCGGCAGGGGCGATCACCGTACTGTCGGGCGCCGGCGCATCGCGGGCGAGAACCGTCTTTTGCTTGCGGCCGGGATTAGGGCGGCCGGGATTGGGGCGGCTGGGGCGGATGACGGTTTTGCCGGTCGGATCGTCGTCGTCGGAGCTCATCGTCGATCGTGCCCCAACGCGCGCGCGACCGCGCGACGCACAGCGCCATGTCCGCGCGAACGTGGACCGCAGGACGCTATCTCGCCGTGACATGACATGTGCCGCAGACCCCGAGGTCGACCAACCGTACCCGCGTGCTCAATTGTCGTATGTGATCGTAGTCTCAGAAGGTTGCGATGGAAACCCGGCGCAATTTTGGTCGCCAGCCGAGGCCCGGATCGGCCTTCACGGCGTCTTCAGAAGCGCGCGCCGGTACGACAAGCGGGCTCAGCCCTTGCCGGTCTTCTGTTTGGCGGCCTTGGCATAGGCTTCGCTGAAATAGGTGAGGAATATGTCCAGCATGCCGTTCTCGTGCGCTTCCTCCTTGGCCCGCCAGGTCGCGACCAGCGCGTCCCAGGCGCGCGTCTTCTTCGAGGCAAAGGAGGATGGCGGCAGTTTTTTCGCGATCGCCTCGGGCGACAGGTCGTCGAGTAGCCGCGACAGCGCCGCCTGCATGGCGGCGAAGGTGGCGAATTCATGCGTCTTGAGGTCGTGAAAGGCGTCCTCGATGCTGTGCCTGGCATCGAGATAGCCGGCCCTGCGCCGCGCGAACATGATGTCGAGGATTTCGTCTGTCCCGGGCACGAACTTTAGCGGATTGTTGTCGGCGGAATTGATCATGGTCCGGTCGCTGGTCTTGGCCAGGACTTTTGCAGCGGCGCGCGCCTTCAACAGCAACACCAGCTCGTCGACGACGATGCGCAGCACCGCGCCGATCTCGCCGGCCACCTCCTGCGGTTGGCGCAGCAAAAGCACCTCTGGCGGAATGCCGGCGCCGGCGGCAATCGCGCGCAGGATCTCGTCGGCTTGCTGCGGCCGGCTGGAGACCGAAGCGGGTGGCGCGGTCGGTGACCGTGGCGATGCGACATGGTCTGGAAAGGATCCGGCAACGGGCATCTGCCGTTGCGTCGAACCATGGCCACCGAAGGCTGGGTTCCCGTCATCGATCGACACCGAGACGATATAGCGGCCGATCCGGAGCCGGTCACCTTGCGCCAACCGATGCGGGCCGGTCAGGCGCTGGCTCGACCCGTTGACGAATGTGCCGTTGCGCGAGACGTCGTGGAGAAAAAAGGCGCCGCCTTCGTAGCGGATTTCGCAATGTCGGCCGGAGATGAACTTGTCCGGATCGGGCAAGGTCCAGGCGCAGTTCTCCCGCCCGATCTCGAAGCCGCGGTCGCGCGATGCGTAGCCGGGCGGCAGCCCGGCAGGCAGGACATCGACATTGCTGATCTGCAGACTGATGAACATGCGCTATGGACCGTCGACCGCTGCCGTTTCCATTGATCCGATGTGCCACAGTCTAGCAGCTTGCGGGCACAGCGGGAGAGCGGCGTTTCACACTGGCGAAAGCGGCGCAAACAGCAACGGCCTGCCGCTTGTCCTCTTTGGTCTGCCATAGAACATGTGGTAGGCTCAACATGGCTTGGGTGGCAAGTTGCGAAATATCCCTGAACGTGAGGTCGTTAACACAAGAAGGGCTTCGAACCTGCCACACTAGCGCTCAGGAGGGGCACGACCCATGCCGAGTGAACAACGCGCCGCGCTTGTGCAGACGCCGGTCGGCGCCGAGCTGTTGACCTTTACGCATCTCGTCGGCCGCGACGAGATCAGCCGCTGCCTTGCCTACACCGTTGGATTTGTTTCGACCAATGCCGATATCGACCCGCTGAAGATGCTGGGCGGCGCCGTTTCGATCGAAGGCGAGGCCGACCCCAAGCGCTGGTTCAGCGGCCTCATCGCCGAGTTTCGCCTTACCCGCATCGAAGATCGGCTGGCTCACTACGAGGCGGTTGTCAGGCCGTGGCTGTGGTTCCTCGGCAATACCACCGACTGCCGCATTTTCCAGGACAAGACTGCCGTCGAGATCGTGGAGGAGATCTTCTCCAAATATGGCGGCATCGCCAAGTTCGAGAAGCGCTTGCAAGGCTCCTATCCGCCGCGCGAATATTGCGTGCAGTACGACGAGAGCGACCTCGATTTCGTGCAGCGGCTGCTCGAGCATGAAGGCATAATGTACTTCTTCGAGCATGCCGAGGGTGAGCACACACTGATCCTGGCCGACGCCATGAGCAAGCTCAAGCCGGCGCCGGGCTATGAGACGGTGCTATATCAGTTCGAAGGGCAGGGCTCGCGCCGCGACGTCGAATACATCACCGACTGGATTCCAGGCAGCGCGGTGCGCCCCGGCGCCTATGCCCACACCGATTATGACTTCGAAAAACCCGCCGCCGATTTGATGGCGAAGTCGGCGCAGCCCTTCGGCCACAAGCAGGCCGCGGGCGAGAACTATCGCCACCCCGGCGCGCATCTGGAAGTCGGGCGCGGCGACAGCCTGGCGGCGATCAGGCGCGAAGAAATCCAGGCGCCGCATATGCGCATTGCCGCCGTCGGCACGGTGCGCGGCCTGTTTTCCGGCTGCACCTTCAAGCTCGACGGCTTTCCGCGCGACGACCAGAACAAGGACTATCTGGTGCTCAGCGCCGAGTACCGGCTGTTCGATCCGGGCTATCGCGCCGGCGTCGACACCGATGGCGAGAATTTCAAGGTGGTGCTCGGTGTGGCGCCGACCTCAGTTGCTTATCGGCCGCCGCGCATCACACCAAGGCCGATCATGCGCGGCCCGCAGACGGCGACCGTGGTCGGTCCGTCCGGCGAGGAGATCTTCACCGACAAATATGCCAGGGTGAAGGTGCAGTTCCACTGGGACCGCCTCGGCAAGAAGGACCAGAAGAGCTCCTGCTTCGTGCGGGTGTCGCAGACCTGGGCCGGCAGCGGCTGGGGCTTCATCCAGATCCCGCGCATCGGCCAGGAAGTGATCGTCGATTTCATCGAAGGCAACCCGGACCTGCCGATCATCACCGGCAGGGTCTACAACGCCTCGCAGATGCCGCCCTACGGACTGCCCGGCAACGCCACGCAGTCGGGCTGGAAGTCGAACTCGTCCAAGGGCGGTGGCGGCTACAACGAGCTGATGTTCGAGGACAAGGCCGGCTCCGAACTGGTCAACTTCCAGGCGCAGAAGGACCACCACCTTCTGATCAAGCACGACCGCAACAAGACGGTGCAGCACGACCAGTCCGACCGCATCGACCACGACGCCAAGCACTCCGTCGGCCACAACCTCGACGAGGACGTCGGCAACAACAAGACGGTCAAGGTCGGTGTCGACCAGACCACCAATATCGGGTCGAACGACACCGAGACGGTGGGCAAGAACCGCTCACTGACGGTGGGGGTCGATGAGACGATCAACATCGGCTCGAACTCCACGGAGACCATAGGTGCCAACCACACCCAGACGGTTGCAATCGTCCAGACAGTGACCGTTGGCGCGGCCCGGGTCGATTCGGTCGGAGCATCCGAGACCCGAACTGTGGGCGGTCCGCAGACGAACACGATCGGTGCGACGCGGTCGGTCACCGTAGGTGCTGCGCAGAGCCACGATATCGGCGCGGCTGATAGCTGGAACATCGCGGCGGCGCAAAGCGTCAATGTTGGCGCCGATCAGAGTTTCACCATCGGCGGGGCACAGTCGTCGCAGATCGGCAAGGGCAGGTCGGCAAAAATCGCTGCGGACGACGCAACCGATGTCGGCGGCGGGCACGCGCTCAAGGTCGGCAAAGGCAGCGGAATCCAGATAGCCGAAGACAGTGTGATCAAGGTCGGCAAGAATCTGATGATCGAGGCGGCCGACTCGATCACGCTCAAATGCGGTTCGGCCTCGATCACGATGAAAAAGGATGGCACCATTGTCGCTGATGGGAAGGATATTACCCTCAAGGGCAGCGGCAAGATCACCGTCAAGGCCGACGGCGAGGTGATCGTCAAGGGCAGCACGATCAACAACAATTGAGGGCATCATCATGGAAGTGCTGGAGCGTATCGACGGCGTCGTGATCGGCCTGCTGATCGGCTTCCAAGGCGGGGCGCCGCTGGTTGTCTTCGTCGGCAATCCGCGCGAGACCGCGATAGCGGCGCGCAGCCTGACGGAGCTGGACGTTTCGGCCGTCGGATCCGAACTGGCTTTGCTCTTCGAGGGCGGCGACCCGGCGCGGCCGCTGGTGGTCGGGCGCATCGTCGATCCTGCGCCCCGCGGCAGGAGCCTCGAAGTCGTCCGCGACGGCGAACGTGTCGTCATCAACGGCGATGAGCGCATTGAACTGCGCTGCGGCCTGGCATCGATCATTCTGGAGAAGAATGGACGCGTGACCATTCGTGGCACCCAGTTGACCAGCCAGGCCAGTGGCACCAACCGCATCCGCGGCGGGGCCGTGCATCTTAACTGAGGCATTGCCGATGCACAGCATCGCGACCATTGCGGCGATCGTGGACCAACACGCCGAGGACGCGGCGTTCCTGTGGCTTCGACGTCGTCTGGAGATCGACGGTCCAATCCTCGACGAGACCGATATCGGCCGCATCGACCAGCGTCTCGAAGCCAATCTCGAAGGGCTCATGGCAGCCGGCAAGGCCGGTTGGGAAGCTGCTCAAGCGCGCTTCGCCGACTACGCCGAACCGGGCGAGATTTTCGTGCTTGGCACTCTGGCAATGCGTTGGAGCGATGCCAAATTGGTGACCTCTGCAATCGACGCGGGCGCAAGCCTAGGTGACGCCGGCATATCGAGCCTGTCTGCCGCGATCGCGCGCACGCCGGGCGAAAACCTGCGCCCGTTCGTGGCGCAGTGGCTGGACACGCGCGACGCGCGGCTGCGCTGTCTTGGGCTATCTGCGCTCTGGCATCATCGCGTCGATCCGGGACAGCGCCTGCATGATCTGGCCAGCCATTCCAATGCGAACGTGCGTTGGCGCGCCGTCCGGCTCGCCGGCGTGCTCAGGCGGCGCGACCTGCTTCCGGAAGTCCTGGCTGGGCTTGACGGCGAGACAACGAAAGAACGTCTTGCGGCCGCCTTCGCTGCTTGCCTGCTTGGCGAGGCTCGGTCCGCGCACTCGGTGATCGACAAGATCGTGCTGACGGAGACGGACCATGCGCAGGCGGCGATCGAGTTGCGCCTGCTGACGACGCCGCCGAAGGCCGGCAAGGCCTGGCTGCAATCACGTCTCGGACAGCCTGTCTTGCGCATCGCGGCCACGGCATCGATCGGGCTGCTCGGCGACCAAGCGGTGGTGCCGTGGCTGATCGAGAAGATGCGCGAGCCGGAACTGGCATCCGCAGCGGGTGCAGCACTTCGCGATCTGTTCGAGGTGGACTTCGGCGACACCGACCTTTTCGTTGCCGATCCAGCTGTTCTTGGCGAGGGCTTTGCCCAACTCGACGACAGCTCGCTGCCGGCCGCCGATCGCGTCGAAGCATGGTGGGACGAAGGGCGCGGCGGGCGCAACCATCGTCTGTTCCGTTCGATGCGCAGGCTCAGGGTGGATGCGTTGCGCGCGGCAATCGCCACGCCCGAGGCGCCGCTGGCAGACTGGCGCAGGACACGCAAGTTCCCGGCGTGGATGTGATCGCTTTCGCCGAGGGAAGGCTTGTCCCTCCGTTCAGCGTTGGCGGAGGTCGGTAAGCGCGATCGCCGACCGGTTGCCACCCTCGGATGCAAGCTCGCAGGCTGCGACGCGGCCCGGCGCGTAACCGCTTATAAAACTGTCGGCCGCCAGCATCAGAACAAGTGCCGCACTAGCGGCTCCAATGTCACCGACCGTCATCGCAGGGTAGGCTGTCGGGAATATCTCGCGGTGCGTGCGGTAGAATCGCGAGCGACCGACCAGTTGTTCGAGCCCGCTGTACCGTTCCCCGTTTCCATTGCTGACAAGGAACTCGATATCGGGTTCCTTGGGTCCGGACCCGCTGAAGGCAGCAAGCAGCGAAGCCACCATCGCACGGCCTTGACTCTGGCGTTCGGAAAGAACGCTGTCGATCTCTTGAGCCAGGCCCGCCCCGCAAATCATTGCAGCCGGCCCGCTCCCCGGCGCTCGCGTCAAGCGCACGAAGACAGCGCCCTCGCCAGGGACTGCCCCTTGAGCATTGTTTTCGGATTTCAGACGATTGGCTCGCATCAAGCGCGCAATGTCGGTCCCGTTGACGAGGCTGTCCACACCACCCAGCAGCACCTGCGCGACGGTCCCGGATTCTAGCATGTCGCCGGCATAGTCGAGCAGTCCGGCGCTGGCTGCGGCACCGCCGTCAAATACGCGCGAGCCGGCATTGAAGCGCAGGCCGCATCGCTCGAAAATGGCATTCAAAAGGCGCCCCCGCTCGACCTCTTCATACGCCGGATGGTCGCGGAAACTCTCCGGCAGCGCGAGCAGAACAGCGGTGTGGTCCGGCGTTGCCTTGTTGTCGAGCATCGCCTCCTTGAGAGCGCGGGCGCCCATGCTGGCGAGCCATACCCCGTCATTGCGTCGCAGGCCCGCCTTGGCTGGAATGCGTGCCACGATCTGTGTGGTGGGAAACGGCTCTGAAAGAGGCACCTCCTGAAATGCTGACAGGTTGGCGCGAATGGCTGAGATGGTCTGGCGCGCGTTCAATCCAGCAGGCGTGACGGCGCCACCAACCGAGATGTAGAGCGGCCGCTTCACGGCTGCCACGCCGAGCGATCGCGCAGGGCCCCGTCGCCGCCGAGAAGATTGAGATAGAGTTTTCGCTTGCGGCGCGCATTGATCCAAACAGGAGAAATGTGGCCGAAGGCGATTTCCCGCAGCGCCGGCACGTTGCGCCGGATTACCACTGCCAAACGAGCCTTAAGGGTCACGCGCTTCAAGTCAGGCTCGATGAGCACGGTGTCAGGCTTGAACGCGTTTTCTTCTACACGATCGTCATAAATGAGCCGAAGCGGGGCCGTGATGCGCGGCAGGCGGAAATCCCATCTGCCCGAAGCCGTCATGCCGATCACCGTGATATCCTCGCCGTTGCCGATGCCGGCCATCTGCTGATCGGCTGGGGCGCACATATAATGCCGCGTGTCGAAGTCTTTGGGAGCGAGCGGCCATTGGGATTCGAGCCAAGCCTTGTCGTAGGTTCCGGCGAAAGCCAGGCGCGGTTGCCAGCCCCGGCCAATCGTCCCGAATCCCGCCGGCCTCAGGGATTCCCCAGGTCGGGCTTGCGCTTCGCCCGGATACATGACGTTGGGCGCCTCGGTTCTGACCGCAGGATCTGCAGACCGGGCGTTATGGTACCCCACGCCGACTGGATTGCGCTGGTCCGTGCGCAAGTCTTCCAAAGTGCCGCCATAGGTGCGTTCATAGACGATCGGCATGGTCCGGAAAGGCGCCGGTGCGCTGTAGCCGCCGGAGTCGTAGATCCGGTCCCCGACGACCTGCAATACCTTGCGGATCGAGTTACCGACACGCAGGCCAACCTGCATCTCGCGTACCGGCCTTCCATCCGGCGCGTGCGCGACGCCATTCACGATCACCTCGGCGCCAGGCTTGACGGGCGCGATGTCCGCTTCGTAGCGGGTCGATGAAAGGGCCGGATCGCCAAAAGGCTCATCGCCAAAGATCACCGGCACCTGTTCGGCCGCTGGCTGGAATTCCTTTCCTTCATCCGTCGCCGTGAAACTTGCCGATAGCATGACAATCAGAGTTTCTTGGCCGTCAGCATTCAATTGGACGTGCGTCGCGGCGGCGAAGGGTGTCCTGTTTTCCAGCCAGACATCGAAGGCCATCGTTCAGCACCACCGGCCGTTTTCATCAAGCCCGATCGGCCAATAGGGCATGGCCGTCAGCAGTTCTACATATTCCTTGTTGCCTTCATCGACGACCCATTGCAGCAGGAACACCTCAGGCGCGAGGCGGTCGGCCGCGGGCAGCGTTTCCCCCACCGCAACGCATCGCAGCCAGTATTCCCGCACGAGCCACACCACCGCCGGATGATTCGCCGGGCCGGCCGCTGCATCATCCAGCTGGGCCGTGATCGCTTGATTGACGGTCAGGCCGCCATCGACCAGTTCGTCGAGGCCAGCTTCCCAGATCTCGGAAGCCACCTCGAACGTCTCCTGCAAGTCAGCGAGGTAGGCCTTGAACAGGGACCTATAGGCAGCAGAGGCCTCGCGGCGCGAAAGGCGGATTCCATGATCGGGACCGACAACGTCCTGGGGTGCGTTGAGAAGCCGGTTCAGGCCGAGTTCGACACTATGATCAATCCGCATTGCCATCTTCTTCTAGCCTCAGCACATTTCGAGAGATGGATCCTCGCCGATCGGGACATAGACGAAGTACTTGAAGTACTTGAATAGTTCCGTGTCGTATTCGGACATCATTTCGACCAGCAGCAGATTGGGCGGCACGGGACCGCTGGCGTCCGCTTCGTCGCCATCCTCACCCCAGTTCGATTCATCGTCCTCGTCGTCATCATCGGTCTGTCGGGCGTACCGTTCAAGGTTCAGGCCGTGAACCTTGAAGTAGTGCTTGCGGTAGATCGCCAGAATCCGTGGATGGGCCACCAGCCCGGCGGGCCAATGCAGATTGGCTATGTTCTCACCGGAGGCGTTCAGGCGCTGCTGCAGTGCGCCCCACCATTCCTCGATCGCCGGCATGACGGCGTGGAGCTCTGCGGTCCACGCATCGATTATCGCCGTATAGTCAGCGTCGAGATCGGCAAAACCCGTTGCACTCATCGCCTAGATCCCCCGAGCGTTCATGAACTTCCTAATCGCCTTGTTGTCCACCTTCGACTGCCGGCCCGGCTGGCTGTTGCTGTGGCTGGAGCAATGCGGCCTGACGTAAAGCGCTTTCATCGCATCCTTGAAGCCTTGTGGGACGATCTCTATATTGCATCCACCCGCGTACCACGCTGCCTTCTGCGTCGGCTGGTGATCGGCGATCAGCGGGGCTTCCTTCCCCGAAATTTGCCGGTTGACCTTGGCCTCCAGTCGCTTGATCGCGGTCTTGTTCTTGCCGGTCGTGCGTTTCTTCAACCTGTCAAGGTTACGTTTGCATTCCCAGCATGGCCGGTTCTGAACCTTGGCTTTCTGCGGGCCTGTTGGCTGGGTGTAATGATCGTCGTAGCAATAATCGGTCGTGCATTTCTTCTTCTCTTTCACCAGAAGAGCATTGCGGAAGTTGACCAAGGCGGCGGTATCGATGGTGTTCGGGAGTGGACTTGCCGTGTTCTGCTCCATGGTGTCGCCATGGCGGCAGACACCCTTACCCTCCACCTTGACGACGAACGACCAGAGCTTGAACACTCCCTTGCCCTTGATCTTGTGCGTTATGACCCCCGCGCCGAGGCCTTGGGTGGCCGGCTCGTTGCCGGTGCTGGTCGCAACCTCCGACGAGCTTTCGAGCGCGGTCGGATTGCCTTCGATCTTGACGCTCTTACTGCCTTTGGTGAGATCGCTGGAAGACAGCATGTTGACGTATGGAACCGGAACCGGGCCTGCCGGCGGGGAAGGCGGGCTCAAGCACACATCTCCCGGCGCCACGCCCTTGCCGCCGCTTCCTTTGTGGAAGAAGCCCATGCCTTCAGCAAAGACTGTGCTGCCCATCAGAGCTATTCCGTCTCAGGGCGCGGGGCGCGCATTTTCGGCAGGGCGTTGGCCGCCAGGTCGTGAATATCCGAGAACGCGAACTCATGCACCGACCAGTCGTCGAGCCAGAAGCCAATCCGGTTCGGATCGCCATGGCTGTTGCTGGGCGCGGCAAGGTTGGCCAAGCCTTCGGCTATCCAGGACTGCGTCCTCTGCAATTCGACCGCTTCATCAACGATTGACGCAACGCCGTCGAACCATGCATCGTCAGGTGCCGGTGTAGCCCCAATCCCGATGATCGCGAACGGATAGCGGCGTCCCACGCGGTCCTCGCTCATGCGCCATGCGCCGGCACAGGGCCGGTCGCCGAAAATGCCGCTCTTGACGATGAAGCGCCAAACACGCGAATCCAATTCCCCCTCGTCTGGCCTCTCGCGCAACTCCATCGACATCCAGCGGTCCCAGCGGTCGATGAAGGTCCGCGGCAGGTTTACGGCAACGAAATCTCCGGTCGCCGGAATCTTGCCGAAGAAGCCGGTGTTCAGATCTGCGGCGGACATGAGAATTTCTTGAACATCTGGAGGTTGTAGGGATTTTCGACACTCGCCGCCTTGAGCTTGAAATCGGCGTACATGCCTTTCGTCCCCAGCCGCAGGCTGTAGACATCGGACAGCGACGTCCCGGTGAAGCGGCCGCCTCGCAGCATCCTCAGCCATGCCCAGCTGCCGGTCTCGTTGAGCATGATTTCGGGCGAGCCGTCGATCGGCTGGAAAGCGAGCGAGATGACGCCGGTGCCGTCCTTGCCGGGCCACGTCATCGGCTGAGGCCGCGTCGCATTGTTGAAATAGACCAGGTTCTGGCCATCGAGGTTGAGGGTGACGCGGGTCACGTTGGGCGACAGGTCGGTCGGCTCGAGCGTGAAGGCCATCACCGGGCCCTGACCGCCGGGAAAGAGATCGTCGCGGATGCGCCGCGCCTGCTCGAAGGCGGCGAGCGCCGATGGGTCGAGGCCGAAATCGGCACGCCATTTCCAAGGCTGCGCCGAGGTGTCGACATAGCCGATCAGATGGTCGTTGATGAAGCCGTCGATCATCCCTGCCGGTCCGAACAGGCGGGCGAAGTCGCGCACGTTGACGTCGACGGCACTGTCGGGGCTGAACGGATAGCGGTCGTTGAGCGCGGCCTGGCAGAAGGGCAGGATGTCGGCGCGCCAGATGGCGTTGAGCTCGGAGGCCACGGCCTTCTGCGTCAACCCGCTGGTGTCGCCGGCAATGCCGCTCAGCCAGGTGTTGACCGGGTCGGGCAGGATTTGCGCCTGGCGGGCGACGGCGCCGGTCAGTTCGGCAAGCCCGCCCTGTTTCTTGATCGCGTCCTGCGGGTCGGGATTGGCGGTCACCGTCTGCAGCACGTTGGACAGCGCCGTCAGCGCAACGACCGCGGCATCGAGCGCCGGCGGCTGGCCGTCGACCTCGGCAATCGTGCTCTTGAGCGGCTTGAAGTGTTCGGCCACCAGCGTGCCGGTCAGGTCGACTTCGCTGGCCGATCCTGCGCGCGGCAGCAGCTTGGCGCCAGTCTTGACGATCTTGCCCAGTTTGCCGAGTTTGCCCAGCAGTTTCGAGCCGCCCTTCGCCGCCGCCTTGTCGTCGGTCGGCGCCTCGTCCGAGCGGGTGAGGTCGACCTCCTGGACCACCGCCGTCAGCAGCCGCTTCAGCGCGGAATCGGCGCTGGAAAGGTCTTTCAGATTCTCGCTGGCAATGTTGAGGTCGCTGAGCGGAGCCAGCCGCATGTCGCGCAAAAAACTGTCCCACTGCGCGATGTAATCGTCATAGTAGAGCTTCAGGATATCTTCCGATAGCGCCGACACCGAGGTCTCGGAATTTTCCGAGCAACCGCCGGCAAACACCGCGCGGTCGAGTGCCGCCTGGGCGGCCACATCCTCGACCCGGTCGAGGATCGCGTCGTGGAAGCCGTCATAGGTGAAGGCGCCTGATATGCCGACGCGCAGCGTCTTGTCGGAGCGTCGCGAAAACACCTTGGCGCCGTTCGGCCCGGCGAAATTGGCGGGGATCCATTCCTTCAATCCGGCCACCGCCGGATCGGCCAGCAATTGCTTGTAGGCCCGCGCCGGCAGCGAGATCGTGCAGACCGTTTTCAGCGCTTCGGCGACCAGCGCCTGGTCGGGCGCGATGTAGCTGTCGTCAACCGCCATGCGCCGGATCGCGGCCAACTGGTGTTCTTCCGCATCGGCGGTCGGGAAGGGCGCGGCCGGCGCGAATTCGGGCAGGTCGTTCACCCACCAATTCTCGACGAAGTCGGAGTCCATCTGAGACAGGCCGGTCATCATGCGGTAGGTCTTGAGTGCGCCCAGCATGAAGTCCGGATCGCGGATCTGCCGCCACATGGTCGCTTCGAGCAGCGCCACCATCCGCGGCTCCAGCACGTTGCGCAGAGCGTGGTCATAGGTGTCGGTCTGCGCCCGCATCATCTCGGCCGAAGCCGATGGTCCGAGCAGGTCCTGTGCCTTGTTCGGAGGCGCAGTCCTGGCATTGACGACTTCGTCCATGGCGGTCAGGGCAACGTCCATCGCCGGCTGCAGCACCGAGGCGGGCGTCGCCGCGGTCGACGTCAGCGGCGCCTGCAGCGCTTCGAACTGGCCGGCTTGCGCGGCGATGGCGTTGCGATTGTCGTAGTAGGACCAGGTGAACAGGCCGCCGGCGAGTATGGCCGCAGCCGCGCTGGCAGCGGCGGCACCGCGCCAGATCCAGCTGCGGCGGCGCTGCGCCAGCGGATCGAAAGTGCCGAGTCCGGCCTCCTTGAAGATCACCTCGGTCAAAAGGTTCTTGAGGAAGAAGCTGCGCTTCTCGAAGCGCTGCGCCGGCATCGTGCGTCGTGCCGGCAGGCCGAAGGAGGAGGCGAGCGCCGCGGTCAGCCGGTCGATCGGCGCGCCTTCCTGGGTCGCCGAGGTCAGATAGAGGCCGCGCAGCCAGGCCGCCTCCTCGTAGCGGCTCTCGCCGAACATCGCCTCGACCAGCACCTGGATCGGCTCGGACAGGCTTTGCAGCTGTGCGGGAAAGCGGAAGATCTCGGCCCGTTCGGCCAGCTTGTCCTCGTCTTCCAGCCGCGGCACCAACCGCTTTTCCAGCTCCCTCGACAGCGTCGTGATTTCGCCCGCGATCGTCTTGGCGTCGACGCGTGCATCGAGCGGGAAGGTCGTCCCCCATACCTGTTCGCGCGCCTGTGTCGACAGGCCGCTGAAGAAGGCCTCGAAGCCTCTGATCAGATCGGCCTTGGTCAGCATGAGATAGACCGGCAAGCGGATTTCCAGCCGCTCCTCGAGCTCGGCCAAGCGCCTGCGGATCTTGCGGCCATGCGCCTTGACGGCTTCGTCGCCCTCGGACAGCGCGTCGATCCCAAGCGCAACGATGACGCCGTTGAGCGCACGACGGCCACGATGCTTCTTCAACAGATCGAGGAAACCCAGCCATTCCACGGCGTCGACATCGGGCTGGCTTTCCTGCTGGACATAGCGCCCGGCGGTGTCGATCATCACTGCGTTTTCGGAGAAGAACCAGTCGCAGTTGCGGGTACCGCCGATGCCCTGCAGATCGTCGGTGAGGTCGATCGGAAAGTTGAGGCCGGATTGGCGCAAGGCCGTCGTCTTGCCGGTCGCCGGGGGGCCGACGATCACATACCACGGCATCTCGCGCAGGAACTTGCGGCCGCCGAGCTTGCGGCGCTTCAACTCGACCATGACGTCCTGGAACTTGGCGCCGACCGCGGCGACGTTTTCCTCGCCCGGGCTGAGCCGCTTTTCCTCGACCGGGGCGGAAATCTCGGCGACGAACATGCGGTTGGCGCGGATCGCGCGGCGCTGCGCGACGATCAGCCAGATCAGCCAGAAGATCACCAAAAGCGCGATGATGACGATGCGCACCGTCTCCGACGCCATCGGCACATAGTCGCCGACCCGTACGATCGGGCCGAATACCCAGATGATCAGCGACAGCAGCGCCAGGCCGATCAGCGTCCACAGGAAACTCGAAGTCAGGACCGCCCAGAGGAAGCGCAGGATGAACATGTCACAGCCTCTTTTCGACCAGCACTTCGACGCGGCGGTTCAAGGCCCGGCCTTCGCGTGTGCCGTCGTCGGCCACCGGATCGGTGGCGGCCCGGCCTTCGGAGCGCACGCGCTCCTTCGGCACGCCGTTCTGAATCAGGATATCGGCAATTTCCGCGGCGCGGGCTTCCGACAGCCGCTGGTTGGTGGACAGTGGGTTGGTCTTTTGCAAGGGAACGCCGTCGGTGTGGCCGACCACGGTGATATCGCCGATCAGATCCTGGTTCTCGAGGATCACCTTGGCGACCGAGGCGATGAGCGGATCGAAGCCGTCTGTCAGCTGCGCGCGCGACGACTGGAAGAGTTCGGGATTGGAGGCCTGGATGACCAGCCGCGCCAGCGACACGCTCTCCGTGCCGCTCAGCGCTCTCTTGAGCTCGTCCGGCGCCGCGGCCTGGAATTCCGGCAGCAGCGCGAAATCCACCGCCACCGGCGGCGGCGCGTCGACCTTCGGCGAAGCGCGGGTGACATCCGTACGCGTCGGCGGCGGCAAGGCGCGAACCAGCGCCGAAAGCTCGACCGCCTGGCTGCTCAGGCTCATCGACAGCCCGATATGAATGGCGGTGGCGATCACCGCCGCTGCCGCAACCATCACCCAGATCGGCACGATGAAGCGCTGCGGCTCGTCGGAGGCGATCACGCCCTTCCAGTTGGGCGAAAGCTGTGCGCC
Source organism: Mesorhizobium sp. M0659 (assembly GCF_040320605.1). NCBI lineage: Bacteria > Pseudomonadati > Pseudomonadota > Alphaproteobacteria > Hyphomicrobiales > Phyllobacteriaceae > Mesorhizobium > Mesorhizobium sp. M0659. The sequence goes on along the minus strand of NZ_JAMYPY010000018.1, from coordinate 27,361 downwards.
TTCGGCGTCGCTGTCGCGCAGGAAACGCGCCGCGGCCACACGCACCGCATTGAGCGAACGGTCGCCGGAGCGGCCCGGAACGCGATATTTGCCGCGGAAGCCGAGCGCCATGCAATGATATTGCAACTCCAGCATTTCGCGGTCGCGATTGGGATGGCGTTCAAGCTCTTCGAGCCGGGCGAAGAACTGCGCGCCGGCGTCGACGTCGCCGCGCAGCATCACCACCAGCGGCTGGCGCGGCCATGCGCTGGCGCCGCCCCACGGCGTGTTCAGCGCCAGATCGTCGAGCAGGGCCGCCACCAGCCACGCGGCCTGGTCGGCGCGCTCGAGCGAGGAGCCCTGCGCCATGGTGGTGTCGCGGCAGCGCACAAGTTCGTCGAGCAGCCTGGTGCGCAGGGCTTCCGGGTTCTCCGGCGGCTGCGCGTTTTCGAGTTCTGGTGCAAATTCCAGCAGCGGCGAGAACGCGTTGACGAGCACGTTCGAATGCGCGCGCGCGGAGCGCTTCGCGGTGACGCCCGACGCCGGCAGCGGCATGGCGCGCGGCGTCGGCGCTCCGCTCAGGCGGATGCGCGTCCGCTCCCGATCCTCGGACAGTCCGAACGGATCGTCCCTGCTCATCATCTCACCTGTTGACCGAGTAGCAGTCGACCTGCGGTTCGCTGGGCAGCACGCCCGAAACACCGATCACAAAACCCGGCGCTTCGAGCAGCGAGGCCCAGTGCTCGCTTTTCTGGTCCAGTTCGAGACACAGCCGGTCGCCGTCATAGGGAATTTCGCGCGGCTGCGAATGAAGGGGCTTCAGCGGAATGCCGGGCAGGCGTGATTTCCACAGCCCTTCGAATTCGCTGGCCGAGCCGACCGTCGCCTGGTTGACGAAAATCTTGCGCAAGGCATCCTCCGACAGTTCGGAGCCGATCCGCACCACGATGCGGCTCGCCACCAGAAGTTTCGGGTTGTCGATGCGGATCTTCCACACATTGGTGGCATGGCGCATGACCGGCAGGGCGCGCGATTTCGGCTCAATGTAGCGCAGGCTGAGGATCAGCGAACGCAGCGCGTCGGCCAGCGCCGAATAGGCCGGGCCTGGCGCCATGTGGTCGTAGACAGGCAGTTCGCCGAGCCGCCTTGCGCTCGAACCGTAGGTCGCCATCGAGCCGGCAAGGCCGGCAAGTTCCATGTAGACCTCAGCCGGATGGAAAACGTCCTGCGCCAGCATGTGCGCCAGCCGCGGCCGCGCGGCGTTGACCAGGTTCAGGATCAGAAGGTCTTCGACGCTGCGCCCGGGGCCGCCCAGCACCATCTTGCCATGCGCCTCGGCGATCTGGTCGAGGCCGGTGACCACTTCCTGCAGCAGGCGGCTGTACCAGGAGGCCGCGCCGATGACCAAGGTCGGCGGCAGGAAGGTGTCGTCGAGCGCCACGCCGCCATCGGCGCGCACGCCCTTGAGCTCGGCCACCGGCAGCGCGGTGTAACCGCCGACGGCCGTGCCCGGCGCCAGCAACAGCGCCTGCGGCCGCGCAATCTCGATTTCCTCGGGGTCGGAGCCGCCATGCACGGCGTCGCGCACCGAGACGATCCGCCCGCGATAGCGTGCGCCTGACGGCTCGGCGTGAGCCGGGTCGAAGCCGACGCCGCCGGGCGGTTCGAGCGGCAGTGCGATCAGCACTGGCCCCGCGCCCATCTCCGGCGTCACCGCCAGCGGCCGCGGCGCATCCATCGTCTCAGGGATCGCGAACGGCGTCCCGTCGGGAAAGATGCCGCGCGCCGAAAGCACCGAGATCTGGCCGGCATCGAGCTGTGCCTGATCGAGCGTCAACGTTCGAAAGCCGAACGTATGCAGATGCCCGGCCTGCAAGGCGCCGCGCACCGTCGCTTCGAAGAAGCGGTCCTGTTGCTGGAAATGCTGGGTGCGAAGGAAAAGCCCCTCCGACCACAGCACCCTGTTTGCATCGCTCATGCCGGCACTCTCTGCTTCCTGCTCATCACCTTGGCGCGGCTTTGCGGACCCGCCGCCGCTAGGCGGAAATGCCGCCGCTGCCGAGCTTCACATTGACGGTGAATTTCGATCCCGACGAAACCGATTTGGTGGTACGCCAGTTGCGTCCGGTGGGTTCCCTGATCAGCGCGACGAAGCCGAGTGCTGCCACTTCCGGCTCGACCGTGATGGTCTTCGATGCGGTCTTGCCGGGTCCGACGGAAATCGTATCGGAGCCGATGAGATCGCCGCCAAGTGCCGCGCCGGCGCCGCCCTGCAGGGCGAAGTAGTCGGCCGAATTGAAAGCGCCGGTGCTCTTCAGGCGCAGGATCATTACAGTCACCGGTCTGTCGCCGCCGCCCGGTCCGGGGTTCATGCCGGCGCCGCCGGCGAGGTTTACGGTGATGACGGATGGTTTCGGCGGGCCGCTCTGGCAAGCCGTCAGCAGTCCCGTCGCTCCGATGGCAAAAATAAATTCGCGTCTGTCGATCATGTCTCAGTCCTCCTCATATGCATCACGAAAATCAGCGCCGATCTCGCCCAGAAAACGCGTGTCGGCGCTGTGAGCGATTTCACGGTGGCGTTTCTGGTACAATTCCCAGAGCTTGGCGCCGCGCCCGCCGGTCAGCAGATTGCCGATCGCCGAACTTGACTTCAGTTCCTGCTCGATCGCCGCCGGATCGAAGCGGTCGATCATGCGCTTGAGCGCGCCTTGCACGCCGCGCCAGGCACGAACGTGGTGCTGCGCCAGATCGCGCACCGCGTCCTTGATCGCCGCTTCGGCGCCGAGGAAACCGGGGCTGCGCTCGGCCAGAATGGTTACCAGCGCATCGTCGACCGAGGGCAGGAATTTAAGCGGGTTGACCTCGGACGCGCCAACCACGGTCTGCGCGACGCGAGCGTTGCCCTTCTCTTCGGCGCGCTTGCGCAAAAGCTGCATCAGCCCATCCATCATCAGCCGGTACTCGCGGCCGAATTTCTCCATGTCGGCAACCGGATTGCGGCCGGGAAAGCCGGCCTCGTCCATACCCATGCCGCGCAGGAAAGCAGCGCGAAGGTCCGCGTCCGGCTGTCCGGTCGAAGGCCGTGCTGCAGCTTGCCGGACAGGAGGGCGGGGCGGTGGTTGCGGGGTTGGCTTGGGCGATGGCTCGGCCGCGCGAGCCGGCAGCTCCCACGGCGCCGCGGAGGGAGCAGGCGAGGCCGCATCGATTGCGCCGCCATCCGTCGCGCCTGCGTCGAGACTGGTGGACTCGGCCGGGCCAAAACCAAACCCGTCATCGTAGCCCGGCGGCTTCTCAGGATTGGATCTGCTCGGCTCTCTCGACAGCGGCGCGGAGTCGAGGCCGAAGGGATCGTCGAACGATGGCTTGGCGCCGTTTCTGTCAGTGGGCTCGGCCACCGGCGTTGCCACAGGGTCGAGGCTGAACGGATCGTCGAACGCCTGCGAGCTGCGTTCATCGGACCGCGCACGCGCGAATGCGCCGGGCACCGGCTTTTCGAATGGATCGGGCAGGTTGGCAGGGCGTGGCCGTCCCGGCTCTTCTTCCGTGGTGGACGAAAAGAAATCGTCGCCGCCGAGGCTGACCGGCGCCCGCGACGCCGCCGGCTTACTGGCAGGCGCTGAAGGCCTGGAGGCCGGCGCCTCGGTCTTCGCCGTCTGCAAATCGACCCACACCACATAGTCGCCCAGTCGCAGTCGCATGCCGCTTTGCAGGCGCGCGGTATTTCCCGCGCCGAGCGGGCTGGCGGCATCGTCGATGAACAACCCGCTGCTGGAGGTATCGGTGACGAAATAGCCGCCCTGCTTGCTGGTGATCTTGCAGTGGGCGCGCGAGACGAACATGTCGGGATCGATGATCTGCCAGTCGGCGTCGGCGCTGCGGCCGATCACCAGCTCACCCTCGTCCAGCCGCGCCTGCCGCGTGACTTGCGCGCGGGGTCCCTGTTCGAGCGTCAGCAGCAGGCTCATCAGGCAACCTCTTCCCGCCAGCCGACGATGGTGCGCAGCCGCATGTCTTCGGCATCGCCTCGCGCAGGGTTGCGCGCCAGCCAGGTGGTGCGGGCAAGCTGGACGGTTCCAAGCTTCGCCGGCGGCACTGCCTTTGCCGCAAGCACGATCCTGAGATCGACATCGATGGTCTCGCCGATCAGGTCGCGCACCGCCTGCTTCAACAGCTTCAGCCGCTCGCCGCCGGGCAGGAACGCCTTGTAGTCGATATAGCTGAGCGCACCGATGCGCAGTTCGATTCGGCTTTGCCGGCTGAAGCTGCGCGGGCCGATGGTGGCGCTGCGGCCGAGTGTGGCATAGCTGCCGGCCAGCCGGCTCTGCAGCGCCTTGGGAATGGTCATCCAGGCGCCGACGAATTCCTTCAGCACCACCGGAACCTTGAAGGCTTCGGCCAGGAACAGGGTCAGCCGTTCGGGACCGTCGACCTGGCTGGCGAGCGAGGCGGCCTGGCGAAGCTTTACCGCATCGAGTTCGGCGTCCTGCGTGCCCGGCAGCCCAATGCCGGCCATGGCTTCCAGCATCGAACGGACGCGGCCGCCGACACCGCGTTCGACCTGCACGGCCGGATGCGCATCCGCCCAGGCGCGATAATAAAGCGCGATCATCCGGTGCTGCAGGATGTTGACGAAATCGACGAAGGTCGTGTCGCTCGTCTGCCGCGCCTCGGCGCCCGCATACCAGCGCTGCGAAAGCCGATCGAGCACCCAGCGCGTCAGATGCAGCGGCATCGGCCCTTCAGGCCCGAGCAGGCCGAGATTGTTGACCGTCACCCGCGCCGGCGAATTGTCGGTCGGCTCGCGGAAATCCACAACGTCCTGCACCGCGAAGGACAGCCGCACATTCTGGCCGAGCCTTGCTGGCTCGCGGTCCGGCCGGCCGGAATGGCCGAACAGGCCGCCTTGCCGCTCGAGCCGGCGCAGCAGTTCGAAGAAGTCGAAACTCTCGGACAGGGTTGCGGCTCGCTCTAGATCAGGTAGCGATTGCCGGGCGTCATCGGCCATGGCACATCCTCCTGTTTCTGGAGCAATCGCGTGCGCGTGCGCACGAACCCGTTTATTCCGGCATGACGGGCAAACAGCCGCGACAGCAGCCCCGACATCAGCAAGGTGCTCTGCCCAGCCAGCACCGACTGGTCGACATGCAGCGTCACCTCCGTGCCGCGGCCGAAGCACATCGGCCCTTCGATCGCCAGCCTTTCGATCACCGCGCGCGAATCGATGCGCACGATCGAGCGTACATTGCGGGCAAGCCCGGGATCGCCGCGTTCGGCATAGAGATCGAGCAGCGCATGCAGCGGATCGACGCCGCGCCCTTCCATGGCCAGGCTGAGGAAGTTCAGCGCCAGCTGCGACACCAGCCGCCAGGCCAGGTCGTCGGCGCGCGACTCGCTGTCGGCGCCGGTCGGCAGCGCTGCCGGGATGGCCGGCTGCGGCGAACGCAGCGCGCCGAGCAGCCTGACCGATTCCACCGGGTCGCCCGCTTCCAGCGTCAGCGTTGGCGTGTCGTCGAGGATGGCAAGATCGCGGTTTGTGCACAGTGCCACGACGTCGACGCGCTTGAGCGGCCGGTTGGCCTGACTGTTGACTGGGCGCGACACCGCCAGGAAGACGTCGTCGCCGGCATAGGAGGTCCGCGTCACGCCCTGGCGCCGCTCGTCCTCGGTCGGCCGGCGCGGCCGCCGCTCCGTCGAATAGACCCAGCCGCTGCCGCGATTTTGCCCAAGGCTGAAGAGTTCCGGTATCTCCGCGTCGGGTCCCTCGGCATCGGCGTCTTCGACGCGGATGACGCGGTAGATTTCAAAGTCGCGCGCCCGCGTGCGGTCGGCATGCAGCACCTGGCGTGTCTTGCGCTGGTCGAGCTCGACGATGTTGCACTCGCGCTCGAAGAGATTGATGATCGGGGTGGCGAAGAGATCGAAATCCGCCGGCGTCAGATCGGCGAGTTCGGGCACCGGACGCCGGAACAGGAAGATGATTTCGAGCCCGGCCTGGCATTTGCGCACGACCGGCAGCAAGCCGGTGACGCGCCCATAATGGAAGCGCTCGGGCATCATGAAATATTCGCGCAGCAGGCGGTAGCCTTCGAAGGTCGGCCGCGTGCGCGGCATCAGCGCCTCGGCATCGGCAATGCCGACCATCTCCGGCGGCGGTAGCGGCGACAATGGATTGGTCTTGCCTTCCGGTCGAGCGCCGACACCAGAGCAGACTCCGAAGATGGCGTCGAAGATTAGCGGCGCCTTGGTGCGGTTGGCGAAATAGAAGTCGAGCCGGTCGAGCGCCAGTTCGTCGAGCTTGCCTTTGCCGGTCCGCGCCAGCGTGATGCGAAGTGCCGCTTCGCCGGCCTTGCCGGCGATCGGGCCGATGCCGGCGGCGGCAAGCGCGCTGCGGTCCTGGAAATAGCCGACCGAACTGATCGCGATCGGAAACAGCGTCATGTCCTGCGCGGTGGTGAAGGTGCAGCGTGTCGACAGGCCGGCCTGCAGGCTGGAGACCAGCCGCGTGCCGCGCTTGACGACGTGGCCGGCAAGCATTGTCTGCACCTGCTGGCCGGGCTTCAGCACCACCATGGCGGTTGCCGGCACCGGCGTGACGAGATCGGGATAAAGCACGTCGAGGATGCTGCGCGAAAACCGCGAGCGCTCGGCATCCACCTTCAGGCGCGTGCGCGCGGCGAGGAAGGCGACGCCGTCGAGCAGCCGCTCGACATAGGGGTCGGGACACGGCACCGTATCCAGCGACAAATTGCGGGCAACCGCCGGATGCATGTCGGCGAACTCCGCCGCCAGCCCGCGTATGTGGGACAGTTCCTCCTCGTAATATTCTACGAAGACCCGGTCCATCTCTCAGGCTTCCCTGGACTCGGTGCGCGCCAGTCCGTTGTCGAGATTGATCGTCGTGCGCAGGCGCATGCGCTCGGGCGTCGGCGTCATGATCAGCACGGCGTCGATCTCGATCTTCAGGCCGGTCTTGTCGCCGAGGTTGACCGTGACTTTCGTCGCGCTCTCCTTCAGCCGCGGCTCGAATGCGGCGAGCACGGCGCGGATCTCGCGTGCCAGAACATCGCGATCGAAGTCGCGCGACGACCGGCCGGAGAAGGACGGCACGCCATAATTGACAACGCTGCGGCGCACCTCCGGAAAGTCGGCCAGCGATGTCGGACTGTCGGTCATCTGCTCGGCCTCGAGATCGGATAGCAGCGGCGCGGATTCGAAACGCTCGGTGTTGAACAGCGCCTCGATGTCGCGCCGCACGGCCTCGCGCAGCACATCGGGCGACACCACGATGCCTCGGCTTTCAAGCTCGCCACGGTGCCGGTTCTGAAACGCCAGCCGGTGCAGCCGGCGCTTCTGATCGGGGTTCAATGCGTCATCGGCGTCGATGCGCCTCGGTCCGTCTGCCAGCAGCTCGTCCAGGCGCTCTGCGCCAAGCTCCTCCTGCAGAGCCTGCCTGAGCCCGTCTATCTCCGAGCTCAGGCCCGGCAGATCGTTGACGAGGCGGTCCCACAGCGAAGGCTGTACCGCCTCGCGCTTGGCCCGTGAACCGCCCGCCTGTACCTTGTCGGCGGCAGGGCGCTTTGCTCGCCCCTCACTTGCCGACATAGACATCCATTTCGGCTTCGTCATTGTCGTCATAGACGAACTTGATCTTCTTGTAGGCGAAGGAGACTTCCTCCTGGATCAGGTCGGCTTCATCATCGGCCTGCGACATGTCGTATTCCATGATCGAGGCGTCGGTCAGGGTAACGACCAGATAGTCCTTGCTCTCGCCGTCGATGGTCCGCCGCGCGGAGAATTTGACCTCGTCCAGCGCCTTGTTTTCGAACAGGGCCTTGGCCAGATAGGGTGAGGCCTTGTCATAGTGCTTGGTGAACTTGATCATGCCCATCGACACGCGGCCTCGGCGCGAGAGGGAATTGGGGTCGTAGGGCGCGACCATCTTGTAATCGACGCCATGGATTTCGATCTCGTCGTCATGGCCGTCGCGTGTGCTAGGCCCCTTGATATCCGGAACTTTCAGAAAACCGTCGATCTTCATTGTGGGCATTTTCGTTCTCCACCGCTTTCAAACAAAGGTTTGGTTGCTGCAATCAGGTCTTCACGGACGGCAATTCCGACACCAGCCTGAGCGAGGCGTTGATGCCCTCCAGCTGGTAGTGCGGGCGCAGATAGAAGCGGGCGTTGTAGTAGCCCGGCCGGCCCTCCACGCTGTCGACCTGCACCTCGGCGGCGGCAAGCGGACGCTTGGCGCGCGCCTTGTCGTCGGCGAAGGCCGGGTTGGCCAGCACGTACCGGTTGATCCATTCGGTCAACCAGATCTGCATGTCGGTGCGTTCCTTGAACGATCCGACCTTGTCGCGCGCAATCGCCTTGAGGTAGTGGGCGAAGCGCGAGACCGGGAACAGGTAGGGCAGGTTGGCGGAGAGCCGCTCGTTGGACTGGGCGTCGGGGTCGACCAGGCGGCCCGCCCGCGTCTCGTCGTCCTGCAGCGAATGGGCGCCGATGAAGGCCGCGAGATCGGTGTTCTTGCGGTGCAGGATCGGCATCAGCCCGAGCTTGGCCAGTTCCGCCTCGCGCCGGTCGTCGATGGCGACTTCCGTCGGGCATTTCATCGCGATCGAGCCGTCATCGGTCGGGAAGGAGTGCACCGGCAGGTTAAGCACAGTGCCGCCATTTTCGACGCCGCGGATCTGGGTGCCCCAGCCATAGAGCTTGTGGCTGCGGTTGATGTTGACGCCCATCGGGAAGGCAGCGTTCATCCAGACATATTTGTTGTGATCGCCCTGCACTTCCTCCTCGAAGGAGAAGCCCTTGACCGGGACTGTCTCCGAGCCGTAGGGCAGCCGCGCCAGCACGCGCGGCATGGTCAGCCCGATATAGCGCGCATCCTCGCTCTCGCGCAGCGATTGCCACGAGGCGTAGGCCGGGTTGGAGACGATCTGCTGCAGGTCCTGCGGGTTGGGCAGTTCCTGCCAGCTGTCCATGCGGAACAGCCGTGGCGAGGCGGCGGCGATGAACGGCGTGTGCGCCGAGGCGCAGATGCCGGAGATGTTGCGCAACAGGCCGACGTCGCGCGGGTGGTTGGAGAACTCGTAGGCGCCGATGACGCAGCCGATCGGTTCGCCGCCGAGCATCGAATACTCGTCGGTGTAGACCTTCTTGAAGATCGGGCTCTGGTCCCACATCTGGCCTTCATAGTCTTCGAGCGTATCGGCCAGCTGCTCCTTGGAAATGTTCATCACCCGGATCTTCAGCTTCTGATCCGTCTCGGTGTTATTGATGAGATACCAGAGGCCGCGCCAGGTGCCTTCCATCTGCCGCACTTCCGGCGCGTGCAGGATTTCGTTGACCTGGGTCGTCAGCATCTTGTCGATGCCGGCGATCAACGACTTGATCGACTTGATCGAGTTGGACGAGATCGTCGTCGTCTCGGAGCGCGACTGCGCCGCCAGAGCCAAGTTGCGCACCAGCTGCTGCAGCTTCTCGCTGTCGTCCTTCTTGACCTTGAAGTCCTTCTCCAAGAGCTGGCTGAATTCACCGAGATCGACGGCCTCGGCCTCGGCGACGGATGCTGCGGTCTTTTGCTGTTCGGCCATGATCTATTCCTCACCCTTGTCGTCGGACAGCGCCTGGGCGGCGATCTGGCCAAGCAGCGGCTGGTTGTTCAGCAATTGGGCGATGCGCTTTTCGGCATCGACGCGGCCGTCCATGAAGCCGAGCAGCTCCTCGAGCTGGCGCCGCATCTTGAGGATTTCGGCCAGTTGCGGGACCTGTTCGGCGATCTTGTCGGGGGCGAAATCGCCCATCTTGGTGAAGGTCAGGTCGAGCGCCAGTTCTTCGTCGCGCTCCTGTCCCTCGGCCTGCGGCAGCGTGTTCTTCACCCGCGCCTTGACCCTGGGTCCCAGCGCTTCCATGAATTTGGGGAAGCGGTTGGCATCGGTCTCGACAAAGGAACGGTCGAGCACCGTCTTGGACGCTTCCCTGGTCTGCGATGCGCCCGACAGGTCGGCCATCACGCCCATGACGAACGGCAGTTCGATCGTCGTCGGGCTGCCGTAGGTTTCGACATCGTAGGCGATCTGCACGCGCGGGGCGCGATTTCGCTCGATGACCTTCGCTTTGCTTTCGGCTGGCATGTGTTGCTACCTTTCATCCTTCTGGGCAGTCTTCTTGGCGTCGGGAACGCCGGCGAGCAGCCGGAATTCCTTGAGCCCCGACGGGGCGAGGTCTTCCATCAGTTCAACGAAATCCATGTGCACCATCCTGCGCACCCGGCGGGCGAGATGCGGGATCGGACTCGACGGCTCAGTGCGGTCGTAGAACGCGACCACAAGGTCGAGGCACTTCACCACATCGTCGCGCGAGGAAATCCTGTCCGGGAGCCCCGCACCGGTCTCCGCGTAGCTTGCCATCGTCTCGGCTCCATGACCGTTTCTGACCGGCGCGGCCGGGCTTGCCGCGGCAGCAGCCGGGCTGGCGGCTCCCTTCGTCGCTGCCTCTTCCGTGGTCTCGACCGCCGTGTTGCGTTCCAGCGTCGTCAGCACGCGCTGCAAAAATCGTTTCAGGTCCGGGACGGCAGCCCCGTTGCTGTCAAGACGGGCATTCAGGGCCGTATCGACCGCGTCGAGCGCCTCGATCGCTGCGTGCGCCCCGGCGATGAGCGCTGTCATCTGTTCACCGGCCTGGTCCTGATGGGCGGCACAACCGCTGCCCACCCGGTTCAGGAGCTGTCCGTGCGCGCTGACCAGCGCTGCCTTCTCCGTGGCATTCAATCCCGACGCCGCTTCCTGAAGCATGACGCGATCGTCGAGCGCACCCTGTTCGAGATCGCGTCCGCTGATCGGCCCGATGGGACGAGGAGCGAAGAAGACCATCTGCCTGAGGTTCGCCAGCAGGCCTTCCTGGCCGTTCTGCAGGTCGGCCAGCGCGTTGAGGCGGCGCAAGGCGGCCTCGCGTGGTTGGGGGCTGGCCCGCAGCGCCGGATGCATCGTCTCCCAATGCGTCTCGAAGGTCCTTGAAATCAGGGTCAGGCCCTGTGCCAGTCCGGCCAGCCCCTCTTCATTGGCCAGCGCCCGTGCGACAATGACAAGCAGGCGCAGGTCGCGGCCATGCGAACGCAACTCCTCGGCCTTGCCGAGCACGGCAGGCCAGTCGACCGGAATGGTCGATTGCGCGGCTGGCTTGTTGCGCCCGTCATGGACGACCTTGACCTGCGGCTCCGTGAGCCGCTCCAGCTCATGAAAAGCCGGATCGTTGCGCAAGTCTTCGCCTGACGGATTTTCACCGTCCAGCGGAGCAAGCCAGAGTGCGAGATCGATCACAGATACCCCCGGCGACCGGCTCTAAAACCGTACGTGACCCAACGTTAGCACACGGTTGCATATTCCCACAATTCGCCATCCGCTCAAAAGTTAACGAGCGCTAATGAATGTCGGTGCAACTGCGTCTCGAATGGCGCAATTCATGGCGTGCCTGCCCAACCTCGTATGTGAAGCGCATCGCATAGGATTAGAAAAAATCGTGGTTGTCTGCATTTGGCGGCGCGGGACTCTCCACAAAGGGAAAAGGCCGGCTGCATCAAGCGCTTTGTCAAGCGGCTGCTTATGTGGCAGGCTGTCGACGGGCAGATTGCAGGAGCACGTTCGATGGAACAGCGCCGGTCGTCGCAGGGGTTCAAACGCAAGGAACTAGTTGGCAAGCTCAATCCGGTCTGCCTGCGCGCCTTCAAGGCCGCCGCCGACAGCGCCAAGCTGCGCGGCAATCCTTACGTCGAACTCGTCCATTTCATAGAACAACTGGTGCTGTCCGAGCGTTCGGATGTGCAGATGATCATTGCCGATGCCGGCGTCGATGCCAGCCGGCTTACCAGCGACATGACCCGCGCCGTCGACAAGCTGCCCTACGGCGCCACCTCGATCGAGGAATTTTCCGACCACATTTTCCACGCCATCCAGGAAGCCTGGAATCTGGCGACGCTGGAATTCGGCATGGAGGAGGTCCGCAGCGCCCATATCGTGCTCGCCTGCCTGAAGACGCCGGTGCTGGAAGGCCTGGTGGCGAAGATCAGCGGCGAATTCGACAAGATCGACGCCGACGGGGTCATCGCCCGCTTTGCCGAGGTGGTGGACGGTTCGCTCGAAGCCGGCGTCACGGCAGCAGTGGCTCCCACCGCCGAGGCGCCGCGGCGCGCTCCGGGCGGGGACTCCGCGCTGGCCAAATACGCCACCGACCTCACCCAGCGCGCCCATGACGGCAAGATCGACCCGGTCGTCGGCCGCGACCCGGAGATCCGGCAGATCATCGATATCCTGATGCGCCGCCGGCAGAACAACCCGATCCTGACCGGCGAGGCCGGTGTCGGCAAGACCGCGGTGGTCGAGGGCTTTGCCCTGCGCATCGCCCAGGGCGACGTGCCGCCGCCGCTGCAAGGCATCAGCGTGCGCATGCTCGACGTCGGCCTGATGCAGGCCGGCGCCAGCGTCAAGGGCGAGTTCGAGAAGCGCCTGAAGGCGGTCATCGACGAGGTCCAATCCTCCGAGACGCCGGTTATCCTGTTCATCGACGAGGCGCACACGCTGATCGGCGCCGGTGGTGCCGCGGGAACCGGCGACGCCGCCAATCTCTTGAAGCCGGCGCTGGCGCGCGGCGAATTGCGCACCATCGCCGCAACCACCTGGGCCGAATACAAGCAGCACATCGAAAAGGACCCGGCGCTGACCCGCCGTTTCCAGGTGGTCAAGATCGACGAGCCGTCGGAAGCGGTCGCCGTGCTCATGCTGCGCGGTGTCGCCGGCGTGCTCGAACAGCATCACGAGGTGCAGATCCTCGACGAGGCGATCGAGGCGGCGGTCGGCCTGTCGCATCGCTACATCCCGGCGCGGCAATTGCCCGACAAGGCGGTCAGCCTGCTCGACACCGCTTGCGCCAGGGTCGCGATCTCGCAGCATGCGACGCCGGCCGAGGTCGAGGACATTTTGCGGCGCCGCCAGGCGCTCGAGGTCGAAAGCGGCATCATCGGCCGCGAGGCAGCGATCGGCATCGAAGTAACCGACCGGCAGGCGCGGGTCGAGGCCGGGCTCACTGAGACCGGGGCCATGCTCGCCGCCGCCGAGGAGCGCTGGGAGCGCGAAAAGGCGCTGGTTGCCGAGATCCTCGAACTGCGCGCGCGGCTGCGCGGCGACGGCGTCCCGCTCGATGCGGTGGCGACAGCTGAGGCCGATGCCGAACCGGCAGCGCCGGACGAAGAAAAGACCAAGGTGCCCAAGGCCGAGACGCCCAAGGCCGAAACGTCCGAGACCGAAGCGCCGGCGGCCGAAGCTGCGCCGTCAGATCCTGTCGCCGATCTGGCGCGGCTGCGTGAACTCATGGCCGAGCTTGCCACCGCGCAAGGCGAGACGCCGCTGATCCTGCCGTCGGTCGACCGCAATGCGATAGCTGCCGTGGTCCAGGACTGGACCGGCATCCCGACGGGCAGGATGCTGTCCAGCCAGACCGAAAAGGCGCTCAAGCTGGCCACCACGCTGTCCGAACGTGTCGTCGGCCAGGATCACGCCATGGAGATGATTGCCAAGCGCGTGCAGACCAGCCGCGCCGGGCTCGGAGCGCCGGAAAAGCCGGTCGGCGTGTTCCTGCTCTGCGGCCCCTCCGGTGTCGGCAAGACCGAGACGGCCCTGGCGCTGGCCGAGACGCTCTATGGCGGCGAGCAGAATCTGATCTCGATCAACATGTCCGAATTCCAGGAGGCGCACACCGTCTCGACGCTCAAGGGCGCACCGCCCGGCTATGTCGGCTACGGCAAGGGCGGCATTCTCACCGAGGCCGTGCGCAGAAAACCCTATTCGGTGATCCTGCTCGACGAGGTCGAGAAGGCGCATCCCGATGTCCACGAGATCTTTTTCCAGGTCTTCGACAAGGGCATGATGGATGACAGCGAGGGAAGGCGCATCGACTTCAAGAACACGCTGATCCTGCTGACGTCCAATGTCGGCTCCGAAGTCATCATGGAGCGGACGCAAAACGGCACGGTGAGGGCAGGGCTCGACGGCCTCGATGCTGCCCTGCGCGCCCCACTGCTGAAGGTGTTTCCAGCGGCCTTCCTCGGCCGCGTCGTGACCATCCCTTACTATCCGCTCTCGGATTCGATGATCGAGGCCATCACCCGCCATCAGTTCGGCAAGATCGCGCGGCGGCTGCGCGCCAGCCACGACGCCGAACTGGTGATCGGCGACGGCGTCATGGCGCTGGTCAAGGCGCGCTGCACCGAAATCGAGTCCGGTGGCCGCATGATCGACGCCATCCTCACCAACACGCTGTTGCCGGAACTCAGCCGCGGCGTGCTGAACCGGTCGCTCGACGGCGAGAAGATGACCAAGGTGACCGTCAGCGCTTCCACTGACGGGTTTGCCTATTCGTTCGAATAGTCAGGCCTGACTGCTCGGCTCCGTCTCGGCGCGGATCAGCTTGATGTCGGCGCCGGCTGCCCAGGCGCCGATATCCTCGCGCCGCAACGCCGCCGCCATCATGTCGGGAAACAGGTCCGGCGTGCAGGCGAAGACCGGTATGCCAAGTGCCGCGACCGAAGCCGACATCGCCGGATCATAGCCCGGCCGGCCCTGATCGGTCAGCGCCAGCAGCACGATGACATTGACGCCGGACCGGACCAGCGCCGCAAACCGCCGCAGCAAGTCCTGGCCGTTGCCGCCCTCATAGAGGTCGGTGATCAGCACGAAGTGGGATTTGGTCGGCCGCTCGATGCGGTCGGCGCAATAGGCGACCGCCTGGTTGATGTCGGTGCCGCCGCCGAGCTGCACGCCAAACAGCACCTCGACCGGGTCGCTGAGCTCTTCGGTCAGGTCGACGATGGCCGTGTCGAAACAGACCAGCTTGGTGCGCACGACCGGCAGCGACGCCATCACCGCCGCGAAAATCGAGGCGTAGATCACCGAGCTCGCCATCGAGCCGGACTGGTCGACGCACAGCACCACTTCGTCGAGATCGACCAGCCGGCGTTGCTTGCGCATGAAGCCGACCAGTTTTTCCGGCACGACGGTTTTGTGCTCAGGCTGGTAGTGGCGAAGATTGGCCGAGATGGTGCGCGGCCAGTCGATGTCGCGTTGGCGCGGCCGGTTGGTGCGTCGCGACTTGTCGAGCGCGCCACGGATCGCCTCGGCGGTCTTCTGCTCCAGCCGCTGCATCAGCTTGGCAACGATGTCGGCGATGATGGTGCGGGCGATGTCCTTGGTCTTGGCCGGCATCACCGAACGCAGCGAGATCAGGTCGGCAACGAGGTTGACGTCGGCCTCGATCGCCTTGAGGAATTCCGGCTCCATCAGCATCTGCTTCAGGTTCAGCCGCTCAAAGGCATCCTTCTGGACGATCTGGACCACCTGGGCGGGAAAGAAGGAGCGGATATCGCCCATCCATTGCGCCACGCGTGGCGCCGAGCGGCCGAGCCCGCCGCGCCGCTTGCGCGGGTCGGCATCGGCATTGGCGCCGTCGCCGTAAAGCGCATCGAGCGCCGAAGACAGTTTTTTGTCATCACTGGAAAGGGCGGAGGAAGCCTCGTCATCGGCGCCGATCGCCAGCCGCCAGCGGCGCTCGCGCCCGCTATCGGAGGATGCTGGGCCGGGTTCGGGCACTTCGGCTTCGTCATCCATTGTCACACTCCGCCCGCCAGCAATGGCCCAACTCGCTCCAGGTGCCTGCGCCAGCCCTCGCCGCCATCAGGCGCCGGCGTCAGGCCGGCCGGCAACCTTGCGGTGCGGCCGAGCACGGCCTCGATCAACCGCCGCCGCTCCATCGAGTCCAGATTGGAGAAGACACGGCGCAGCAACGGCAGATGCGCGATGAAGGCGTCTTCGTCGAGGGATTTCAGCCACGCATCGACGGCGCCGCGCAGACCCTCGTCATAGATCAGCCTCTGGCCGGCAGTGCTGAAAAAACCTTCGAAGAACCCTGCTGCCTGGGCGACCGGCGTCCCCGGCGACAGCCTGCGTCCGAGCAGCCCGGCGGCGTCCTCGGCCGAGAGTTGGCCGGCTTCATAGAGCAGATGCGCGGCGCAGCCGGCGAGCAGCGCCGTCGAGCGCGGACCTTGCAGCACGCCGGTTAGGCCGTTGCGCCATGCATCGAGCACGTCTTCGCCGGGCTCGACCAGCCGGATCGCCGCGTCGGCCTTGCGCACAGCACCGACCAGCGTGGTGGCGGCCTGCTCGTCCAGGTCGCGCACCGCATAGGGCAGCGCGATCGCGCCTTCGACGATCAACCGTTCCAACAAACCGGACAGCCGGTTGGTTTCGGTCTTGCGCGCCTCGCCGTAACGGATGATGTCGGCAAGCGGCGGCACCGAGGCCAGCATCTCCAGGCATTCGCTGCTGTGCGCTGCGCGCGCCTCCAACGCTACAAGGCCGGCGCTCGCGGCCTCCGACAGATCCGCCGTAATGGCGCTCTGGACAAGGGCGGCAAGCGTGTCGAGGCTCGCGGCCGCACCGAGCATCTGGATCAGGCGGCCATTGGCGGCCTTTTCGATAGTCGGGCCGTAGATCAGGTTCTCGACCAGGCGCACGGCATATTCCGGCTCCCAGGCCAGCGTCCATTTTTCGCGAAAGGTGCCGCGGCTGCGGCCGGCGTCGGCCAGCCTGCCCCATTGCACGCCAAGCACGTTCAGCCGGTGCAGCAATGTCGAACGAAACAGTCCGCTTTCGCTGCGCAGATCGACCGACAGCTCGCGTTCCAGCGCCTCCGGCTTCAGCCGCGCCGCCTTCTGGTTGCGCTGCAGGTCCTCGATCAGCGGCGCCAGCGGCGTGTCGGGCGGAATCTCGCCGACATCCGCGCCCAAAAGCAGCTCGGCCTCGACCAGCGCCCACAGCACCGCTTCGCCGTTGAACAGCGCCGCGATCGCGGCATCGCGCAATTCCTCGAAGCCGGGCTTCGGCCGCTCGCGAATGGCAGCCAGTGTGCGCACAAGCCGCTCGGCCTCGATCAGCGACCCGGTCGACACCAGATGGCCCTTCGCCCGCAGCACCGCCGCGATCGTCGCCAGCCACAGCGTCGCGGCGTCGCGCCGCCCTCGTGTGCGCCACAGATGCTTGCACCAGCCGGGCGCGACGACGCCAGCGCCATAACCATAGCCCAGCGCAAGACGCGGCCCGGTCCATGGCGCCCATGTCATGATGCTTTTGCGCCGGGCAATTCCCTTGATCAGCGCCTGGTCGTTCTTCTGCGTGTGCGCGGCCTGCAGGGCCGGCACATGCCATGCGCCGCAGACGACGGCGATCGGTCCGGCGAATTCCTTGCGCGCGGCGGCGATTTCCAATCGCATATGCGCTTCACGCTTGGCCTCGAACGGCGCGATCGCACCTTCGCCGTCGCGCAGCGTCGTCATCGCATCGGTGATGGCAGCGAAGATTGGACCCGGCTGCGGATTCTGCTCGATAATGTCGGCCCACCAGCTTTCGCCATCTTCATAGCCGGCGGCCGCAGCCAGCGTGCCGATCGGGTCGCGATGCGATGCGGGCTCGCCATCCTCACCGGTTTCGTCCTTGGGTTCGGGCTTGTCGGCGTCAGCCGTTTTGTCGGTGTCGTCGGTTGCCGGTGCCGCGAACCGTGCCGATGACGGCAGGTCGATGAACCGCAATGCCGCCTTGTTCTCCACCGCCCACACCGCCGCCTGGTATTCCGGCGAGAACTCGGCGAACGGCCAGAAACTTGTCGCGGCCGGATCGTCCTCGGGGTAGCAGAGCAGCGCCACCGGCGGCTGCATCTGCGGGCGCGCCAGCAATGGCAGCAGGGCGGACGCGTCGCTCGGCCCTTCGATCAGCACCGCGACCGGCTGCAAGTCCCGCAGCGCCTGCACCAGGCTGTCGGCGGAGCCCGGCCCGTGATGGCGGATGCCGAAATAGGCGACGTCGCTCATGACCTCAGATCGCTGCGTTCAGCGCCGCGTAATAGCCGGCATAGTCCGGCCGCTTCTTGAGCACCGTTTCGAGATATTCCTCCAGCACCACCTTGTCCTGCACCGGGTCCTTGACGATGGCGCCGACAAGGCTGGCGGCGAGGCCTTCGGCGCCGAGCTTGCCGCTGTCGAACCACGCCGCCTGGCTGAGGCCGCCGACCATGGTGGCGATCGCCTCGGCGGTCGAGAGCGAACCCGAAGGCGTCTTCAGCGTCACCTTGCCGTCGGCGGTTGCGCCCGAGCGCAGCTCGCGGAAAATGGTCAACACGCGAGCGATCTCCTCGCCGACATTTTTCGGCACCGGCAGGTCGAGCCCGCCGGCCATCTCGTCGACCCGCTTGGAGACGATCGCCACCTCTTCCGCCATGTCCTCCGGCAGCGGCAGCACCACCACATTGAAGCGGCGTTTCAGCGCCGAGGACAGCTCGTTGACGCCCTTGTCGCGGTTGTTTGCGGTGGCGATGATGTTGAAGCCGCGCTGGGCATAGAGCGACGTGTTGAGTTCCGGGATCGGCATCATCTTTTCCGACAGCACGGTGATCAGCGTATCCTGAACATCGGAGCCCATGCGCGTCAACTCTTCCAGGCGGCATAGCTTGCCGCTCTCCATGGCGCGGTAGAGCGGCGTCGGCACCAGCGCCTCCTGGCTCGGCCCTTTGGCCAAAAGCTGCGCATAGTTCCAGCCGTAGCGGATCTGGTTCTCGTCGGTGCCGGCCGTGCACTGCACGATCAGCGTCGAGTTGCCCATGATGGCGGCGGCGAGATGTTCCGACACCCAGGACTTGGCGGTGCCGGGAACGCCGAGCAACAGCAGCGCGCGGTCGGTAGCGAGTGTCGCCACCGCGGTTTCCATCAGCCGGCGGCGGCCAACATATTTCGGCGATATCACGGTGCCGTCGCTTGCCTTGCCGCCGAGCAGATAGGTCAGCACGGCCTTCGGCGACAGGCTCCATCCGGCCGGCTTCTGGCGTTCGTCATTGCGCGCCAGCGCCTGCAGTTCAGCGGCATAGGCCTGCTCGACAGGGAGGCGGATGGCTGCGTTCATGGTGCTGTTCTCCGGATTGTCATGTGTTGGTTCCCGTCAGGGCCGCGTTGAGGCGCAGGAAAGCGAGCGAGGCTGCCGCCGGCGGCATGCCAGCCGCAACGACATGCTCGATCAATTTTTCCGCTGTCGCCGCAGTGGCCAGAAAGCCCATCGTTTCCAGCAGGTCGTCGGCGGTTCGCTTCATAGCGTCATCATCGCGGGCGACAGCCGAACGCAATGCCGCCAAGCCCTGGCCGTTCGTCAGGTCGGGCCATTCCAGCCAGTTGGCTTCGAAGCCCTCGGCAAGGGTGGGCGCGCCAATATACTGCGGCGTATCTTTCAGGATCAGTCTGACCAGGACACGCTTCCTGCGGCTATCCAGGCGCGGTGTCAGGTGCAGCACGAATAGTGCCGGCTTGCCTCCCCCGGCGACTAGTGTGTCGGCCATCTGCGTTACGGCAGCGTCGCTGCCCGACGCTGCGACCATTCGTGAGATCTGGATGTCCGCATTTTTGTCGGCACCGAATTGCCAGGCTGCAATGAAATCGGGTTCGCTGACCCCAAATCGGGAAGCGAGGTCGACCAGGTTGCAGGTCTCGAACAATTCGGCGCGGCGCTTTTCCTGCGCCGGCGATTTGAGCTTTGCCGGCGTGTAGGTGGTGCGGCGGCGGATGAAGCCGGATTTGCCTTCTGTGATGAAGGCGGCGAGTTCGGCAACGGGGTCGTCGGCTCCGTCGTTGCCCGGCCGGCCATGCTCGCCCAGCCTTGCCAGCAGCCGGCCCGCCAGCTCCCGCACCTTGCCGGAGCGGTCGGTGGCCAGGCTTTTCAGGAATGGCGCGTCCGTGGGCGTCAGGTTGAAATGCATGAGTTCGATGAGCGCCAGCCGGACTTCAGCCGGCTCGCCCGTCGCCTTGGCTTCCATCAGGCTGCGGGCCGTGGCCGGATCGCGACGGCGCATCTCGGCCAACGCGATACGGCGCGCGGCGGGGTAAAAGTCATCCCAGTTCTGCGCCGTCAGCTGCTCCTGCGGGGCAATCTTCAGCCCCTCGACGCTGGCCTGCCAGTCGATCCACGGCGCATAGATGTCAGGGCTGTTCTGGTCTGATGCCGACGGCATCCAGTCCATCGGATGCAGCACGTAGCCGCGGCTGGCGACGAGCGTCGCCACGCGCGCTTTGCGCCGCGCATCGACGGTGTTCTTCAAGGCAGCCCGCAACAGCGGCCGCAACCGCTCCGGCAGCAGCGGCAGGCCAAGCCTCGGCAGCGGCGGGCGCCGCTTCAGCGACTTCGGCGCGGCTGGCCTTAAGCCCACATCGAGCGCCTGCGCGGCGATGGCCAGCAACAGCCGCTCCCGTTCGTCCGGGCTTGCGCCGCCGGCGATTTCCTTCCACGCGGCTGGCGCCAGATCGAACGCAGTTCCGCCGGTGATCCAGCAGTCGCGCATCGTCGCCAGGCCGGTTTGCTCGAGCTCGTTCATGACAGATCGAGCCTCCCGAAGCCGCTTTGCGCGGCGAGCAGATCGAGCCGCGCGCCGTTCCACAGGGCTGCCGTTGCCGAAAGGTCGAGACCGAGCACGGTTTGATCGACGGTTCCGGCGACAGGCAGGGCGATCCCTTGCGGGTCGTGCGCCGCTTGCCACCAGGCGGTGCCGCGCTCATCGAGCAGGATCGCGCCGGCAGGCAGCATCAGCGGGCTATCGGTCGACCAGGGTGCTGCTTCCTGGTGCGCCGCATGCGCCGCCAGCGGATCCTTGACAATGCCGAGGCCGAAATCCGGCCAGGCGCCCGACACGACATCGCCCTTGCGCTCCGCCACCAAGGCCCGCAGTGGCTGGCGCGACGGGTAGAATACCAGGCGGGCGTGGAACCGGTCACCGGGCGTGAACGCGGCAGAGCGGCGGCCGGCCGAGGCCGGAAAGAAATCGAGTAGCAGCGCAAATTGCGGCGTCGGGCTTTTCAGGTCGAGCAGCCAGGTAGAATGGCTGACAAGGCCGTCGCGGCGGGTCTCGATCTTCTCGCCGATGACTTCCCACTGGCTGTCGACCTGTCTTGCATCGGGATTGGCCAGCACCTGGTCGCGGGTTTCGGATGCCGACACCAGCCGCTTCAATTCGGGATCGTCTGGCGCCGAGCGCCAGGCCTTGGCCAGCAAAACCAGCTTGCCGAGTTCGCGGATCGCCGCGTCCGGCCGTTCCTCGCTGCGCAGCGCCATTAGCCGGGCCGGGATTTCGTCGATGCGTCCCGCAAGCGCCGTTGCTTTCATGTCGACCAGCCTGGCGGCAATGCGGCGGCAGCGCTCGCTGCTGGCGTCGGCAAAGGCGGAAAGGCCGAGCCGCAGCTGGTCGGCAATCCACTGGTCGAGTTCGTCCAGCGCGCCTGCCACCGCGGTGCGCGTATCTTCCGCCCGCTTGCGCTGCGCCGTCTCGCGGCGCTCCGTCGCGGCGGCGTCATCGACGGTGCTTTCCTCTGCCTGCGAGGCCTCGCCAATGCTCTTGCCAGACGCGCCCCTGCCAGACTTTGCGTCGACCGGCGGGGGCGCACTCTTCCTGCGCCGGCCAAGCCAGTCATTGACCCATTCCGGCGTTGTTTCGGCTGATGTGAAGCTGGCCGGCGCCGTGGCGGCGATCCACATCAGCGCCAGCGTGTGCTTGCAGGGAAATTTTCGCGACGGGCAGGTGCATTTGTAGCCGTGGTCGCCGGTGTCGACGACGGTGCGATACGGGTTGGATCCCGAGCCCTGGCATTCGCCCCAGATCAGCGCCTGCTGCTCGTTCTTCTCCAGCCGCGGCCAGTTCGAGCGCTTGGTGAGCTTCGAGGCGGCGCTTAGCGACGCCTGATCGGGGGCCAGCGCCTCGATGGTTTTCAGTTCGAATTCCAAGCCGCGCCTCTCGTCACCCCAAATCAATGCCTGGCATCAATATAGGGTGACGTTTGTGAAGGATTGTTGTGGCCCCGGCAAGACGAAGATAGCGCAGATCAGTACAACGGCGTGGCCATATGCCGGGGCGTCGGCCATTGCGCCGTGATCTCGGGCTGCACCGGGCGCTCGAGATAGGTCGACAGCACGACATAGCTTCGCGTCGAGGTGACGCCGGGCGTTTCGTAGAGACGCGCCAGCAGGCCTTCGAGCGCCCTGGTGTCCTCGGTGCGGACCTTGAGCAGCAGGCAGGTGTCGCCGGCCACCGAATGGATTTCCTCGACCTCAGGATATTGCGAAACGGCCATCAGCTCCGGCGTCTTGCCCCAGCCCTTGGTATCGATATGCACGAAGGTGAGCAGCGGCTTCTTCACCGCCTTCGGGTCGATGATCACAGCCGTGCCGCGGATGGCGCCGCTGCGCCGCAGGCGCTTGACCCGCTCATGCGCCGCCGGCGGCGAAAGGCAGACGCGTTCGCCAAGTTCGGCGTAGCTGATCGTCGCATCCTCGACCAGCACGCCTAATATTTTTCGGTCGATTGCGTCGAGCTCGCGGGGAGCTACCTTGTTCTGCAGAACCCCATCTGTTTCTTCGTCCATATCGAAATTCCTTGTTGTCGCGGAATCCAGTTCGGCCATTATGACCCGATGACGAACGCGCATCAAGCTGCAACGCTCCATCAGCCGATCCCGGCGCTGGCCTACCTCCTGACCGGCTGCATCGCCGTCATCGGCTCGAACTCGCTGGTCCTGGGTCCAATTGCTCCGGCAGTCGCCGCATCCTTCGGCACCAGCGTGCCGGCGGTGATGGCCGCGTCGGCTGCCTTCGGTCTCGGCACTTCCGCCAGCGCTTTGTTCCTCGCCCGCTATATCGACGGCGTCGGCGCCCGCCGCATGCTGCAGGGCGCTCTGCTGTTGCTGGCGGTCGGGCTTCTCGCCAGCGCGCTGGCGCCGACGGTGATCATGCTGGTCGCGGCCCAGGCCGTCGCCGGCATCGCCGCCGGCGTCGCCATGCCGGCCATCTATGCCAGTGCAGCGGCAATTGCGCCGCCCGGCCGCGAAAGCGGCACGATCGGCGTCGTGCTGACCGGCTGGACGGTCTCCATGGTGGCCGGCGTGTCGCTGTCGGCCGTGCTTGCCGATCTCGTGCACTGGCGCGCCGTCTTCGCCGCCGTCGCGGTGCTTTCCGCCATTGCGCTTGCTGCCTTGTCGATGACCTCGCTCAGCGACGTCAGGAAGAGCGGCCCGGCGCCGTCGCCGTTCGTTGCGCTGGCCATTCCGGGCATCGTGCCGCTGCTCATCGCCTGCACCGCCTTCATGACCGCTTTTTACGGCGTCTACGGCTATCTCGGCGATCATCTGCACCAGGATCTGGGCGAGCCCGTCAGCGCCAATGCGCTGGCCGCACTCGCCTACGGCGCCGGCTTCGGCGCCGCGGCCTTCCTCGACGGCGTCATCGACCGCATCGGCGCACGGCGCGTCATGCCTTTCGCCTATCTGCTGGTCGCCGTCGTCTATGTCGCGATCGCGCTCGCAAGCAGCAATTTCGTGCTGATCCTGGCTATGATCGCCATCTGGGGCCTTGCCAATCATTTCGGCCTGAACGTGCTGGTGATGCGCCTTACCGCGCTCGATCCGTCGCGCCGTGGCACCATCATGGGCCTGAACAGTTCGGTCACCTACCTCGCCGTCTTCATCGGCACCACCAGCTTCGGGCCGCTTTATTCATCGTTCGGCTTTGCCATCTGCGCGATCGTCGCCGCCGTGCTGATGCTGGTTGCGGCAGCAGCGGGGTCATGGCGGTCGCCTCCGCCCATCAAGCCGTAAAGCTTGCGTCCTCATCCCGTCCTTCGCTAGAGCTTGGCTTGCCATGCGAGCCCCGCCCGGATGAAGACGACGCTTGAAACCACTGCCGACCCCTCGTCAGACGACCTCGCCTTCCTGGCCGAGCGGCTGACGGCGTTCAATGACGGCGATGTCGGCCCCTCCGGCCGCAAGCCGATCGCGGTCTTCGTTCGTGACGAGCACGGCGCTGTCGTCGCCGGCATTTCGGGATACACCGCCTGGGGCTGGCTCTATGTGCAATGGCTGTGGGTCGACGAACGCCTGCGCGGCCGGCATATGGCCGGCGACATGCTGGACGCTGCCGAGGAGGAAGCGGTCAAGCGCGGCTGCCAAAACGCCTGGATCGACACGTTCAATCCCGTTGCAGCAAAGGTCTACGAGCGTCAGGGATACCGGCGCTTCGGCACACTGCTGGATTTTCCCATCGGCCGCAGCCGCATCTTCCTGCAGAAGAAGCTCTAACCTGCCAGCCGCCCGCCTTGCATCGGCCGCGGCACGCCGGTGGTGCTGGGAAAGCTGATCGGCAGGCCGCGCAGCACGCGCACGGCAAGGAAGGCAAAGCATTCGGCCTCCACCGCATCGCCTTTCCAGCCCAGTGTCTCGGCCTGCACCACCTCGACGTTGGCGCGCCTCGCCAGCATCGCCATCATCGTCGGGTTGCGGCGGCCGCCGCCACTGACCGCCAGCCGCTTCGGCCGGCGCGGCAACAAATCGAGCGCCTTGCCGACGGCCGAGACGGTGAAGGCCGTCAGCGTCGCCGCCCCATCCTCTGCGCCGAGGCCGTCGGCCATGGCGGCGCCGAAGTCGAAACGGTCGAGCGATTTCGGATAGGGCTTGGTCAGATACGGATGCTGGAGCAATTTGGCCAGCCGCACTTCATCGACGGTGCCGGCCGCGCCCAGTGCGCCGTCGCGGTCCATCTCGCCGAGGCCGTTTGCCTTGATGAAATCGTTGAGCGGCGCGTTGGCCGGGCCAGTGTCGAAGGCGACGATGTTGTCCTTGCCGTCCCACCAAGTGACGTTGCCGACACCGCCGAGATTGAGCACAGCGGTGTCCCCGCTGGCGTCGGCTTCCCTCAAAAGCGCCGCGTGGTAGGCAGCCGCCAGTGGTGCGCCCTGGCCGCCGGCGCGCACATCGTCCGAGCGGAAATCATAGGCGACCTTGGCGCCCAGGATCGAATGCATCAGCGCGCCGTCGCCAAGCTGGCGCGTGGCGCCGAGGCGTCCGGGTTGCGGGGCGCGATGCAGTACGGTCTGGCCGTGGAAACCGACCACGCCGATATCGGCCATGGTCAGGCCGTAGCTTTCGACAAGGTCCTTCACCGCCGCCGACTGCGCCCGCGTCAGCGCCTCCTCGGCTTCGGCAAAGATCGCCGGCTCCGGCCCGTCGAAATTCCACACCCGGGCCTGACGCAGCGTCTCCTCCAGCAAGGCACGGATCGCTGCGGGGTAGGGGGCCAGCGTATAGGTGCCGAAATCGGCGATCCGCTCGCCATCGGTCTTGATCAGCGCCACGTCGATATTGCCGTCAAGCACGGTGCCGGTCATCAGGCCGACGGCCCAGATTGGTTCCACGGTCGACTCCCTTGCGACACCGTTTGCGATTCCAACGCAATCACCTGTCGGACGAATTGTCTCGCCAGGCAAGACCCTGGCCGCGGTCGATTGCTCCGAACCTGCCGGCAGAGTTTTTCACCGAACAGCGAAAATCGAGCAACGCCGTTCTTGCCTCTTGCCGTTCAAGACGCCAGCTATGGAACAAGCACATCAATCGCCAGGGACAAACGGCATGGCATCCGAAGTCGCAGTGATCGCGGGCGCGGGCGCAGGCCTGAGCGGCTCGCTGGCCCGTCTTCTCACCAAGGAAGGCTTCCGCGTGGTGCTGGCCGCCCGCAACACGGCCAAGCTCGCGGCGCTGGTCGGGGAAACCGGCGCGCTGGCCGTCGAAACCGACGTCGCCGATCCGGCCTCCGTCGCCGGCCTGTTTGACGCCGCCGACAAGCAAGGCCCGCTGGCCCTTGCCGTCTTCAATGCCAGCGGCCGCACGCGCGGCCCGATCGCCGAGGTCGATCCCGATGCGGTCAAACAAGCCTTGCTTGTCGGCGCCTATGGCGGCTTCCTGGTCGGCCAGCAAGCGGCGCGGCGGCTGCTTGCGCGCGGCTCCGGTTCGATTCTTTTCACCGGCGCCTCCGCCAGCATCAAGGGCTTTCCCAACTCCGCCGGCTTTGCCATGCCGAAATTCGGCCTGCGCGGTCTGGCTCAGTCGATGGCGCGCGAACTCTTCCCGAAGAACATCCATGTCGCCCATTTCATTATCGACGGCCAGATCGAGCCGGTCGGGACGAAGCCCGAGCGACCGGACAGCCAGCTGTCGCCCGATGCGATCGCGCAGACCTATCTCGCGACCCATCGCCAGCATCGCAGCGCCTGGAGCTTCGAGGTCGAGCTGCGGCCCTTTGTCGAGACATTCTGACCGGTCCGGCGTGAGCGTTCTCGCAATCGCGAAATCTTTGAGAGAATATTCCCGGCTTCGTGTTCGAGAAGAAATGCGGTTCTTTGATCCGGCAAGCAGCATTGCCGATGATGTCGTCAAGGCTTGGTATTCCACCTCGCCGCAATGACTTCAGGGTTACGAGGGATCGACAATGTCCGAACGTGGAAACGTTTCCAGCTCTCTTCTTTTTTCAGCCATCAGCCGGCGAGCTGCCCTTGCGGCACTTTTTACCTCGGCCGTCACGCTTGTCGGTCTGGCTCAGCCGACGCCGTCCTTCGCCGAGGACAAGAAGTCTATCAAGGTCGGCATCATCAGCGGCGAGGATGAGGATGTCTGGCGCGTCGTCGTCGCCCAGGCCGCCGAAAAAGGCCTGACCGTCGAGACCGTGGTGTTCAACGACTACACCCAGCCCAACGAGGCGCTCGAGCGCGGCGAGATCGACGCCAACGCCTTCCAGCACCAGCCCTATCTCGACAACCAGATCAAGACCCAAGGGTACCACATCGTGCGCGTCGGCTACACCGGCGTCTGGCCGATCGGCCTCTACTCCAAGAAATACACCAAGGTTGCCGACCTGCCCGAAGGCGCCGTCATCGGCCTGCCCAACGACCCCTCGAATGAGGGTCGCGCGTTGCGCGTTCTGCAGAACGAAGGCGTGATCAAGCTGAAGGACGGCACCGGCATCCTGGCGACCACCGCCGACATTGCCGAGAACCCTAAGAAGGTCGTCATCAAGGAACTGGACGCCGGCATTGTCGGGCGTTCGGTCGAGGATCTCGATGCGGCCGTCGTCAACACCGACTGGGCGCTGAAGAGCGGTCTCGGCCCGGATAACCGCATCGCCCAGGAGCCGGTGGCCGACAACCCCTACCGCAACTTCATCGCCGTCAAATCCGGCAACGAGAACGAGGGCTGGGTAAAGACGCTGGTCGCGTCCTACCAGAACGAGAAGGTCAAGGCCGAGTTCGACAAGGTCTACAAGGGCACCGGGATCAGCGCCTATTGATCGGCGCCTGGTTGTCAGGAGCAGGGGGGCCCCGGGTTGGGCGGGCCGCCGGCGCATTTGTGGAGCGGCCAAACGGACAGGGGGATGAACCAGCCCCACACGGCCGACCAATCCGGGCCGGACAATATAAACTGGGTATTATAAACAAA
>NZ_JAMYPY010000017.1:0-126897 GCF_040320605.1 Mesorhizobium sp. M0659 | reverse complement strand
AGGGCGGCGACCGCATCGTCGTCATTGACCTCGCCCCAGGCGGCGCCGATCGCCCAGGCGCCGAAGCCGATCTCGCTGACTGATCTGCCGGTACGACCAAATTTCCGTGACTGCATCTCGCTGTTCCTGACTGCGGCTTCGCCGGCAATGCCGGCTGCACGATTCCGTTTTTTCGGGGAGCCTCATACCGCATGGCAACGCGATTGACATCCCTTTCCGTAAGATTTACCAGATTACCGGGTTGTATGACAACCCGGTAAGACTGCAATGGTTTGGAGTCGGGAGGATCTCAAATTGAAAACCGTGCTTAAACTGGCCGCCTCGGCGGCCTTGTGCCTTGGCGCGCTTGCTCATCCTGCATTGGCCGAGGACAACATCGTCAAGATCGGCGTCGTCGCGGCGGAATCGGGCTCGTTCGTCTCCGCCGGCCATACCTTGCCGGCGGGCGTCGGCCTGGCCGTTAAGCAGATCAATGATGCCGGCGGCTTCAAAGTCGGCGGCAAGACCTACAAGCTTGAAATGGTCAAGCGCGACGACCGCACCGACATCGCGACCGCAATCGCCGCCACCCAGGAGCTGGTGCGCGATGTCAAGGTGCAGGCGATCTTCGGCTCGGAAACGCATGACTTCACTTTGGCCATGGCCAAGATCACGCAGCCGGCCAAGGTCATCCATTTCGCCGGCAATTCGACGCTGGCGAAAATCCTCAACCCCGATAGCGTCAAGCCGGGCGGCGAGGACCACTATCTTTTCCAATCCGAACCGCAAGAATTCCAGCGTTCGGGGTCGACCGCCCGTGGTGTTCTGTCCTTGCTCGAACCACTGCTCGGTTTCAAGCCGAAGAAGTCGGTGATGATCGTCGGCAACGATGCCACCGGCCAGTTCCTGTCATCCTACTACTACAAGGCGCTAAAGGCCGAAGGCCAGGATGTGCCGGACATCATCTTCTATCCGCCTGACACGACGGATTTCTCGCCGTTCCTGACGCGGGCCAAGAGCCTCAATCCGGATATCATCCACTTCTGGTACAATGGCGATTCAACGCTGACGGCGCTGCCACAGGCGCTTGAACTCGGTGCCGCGAAAAGCTATTTCCTGTTCGGCGTCGACCCCGGCATCTGGAAGGAAAAGCAGCTTTCGGCCGACGTGCCGGTGGCGATGAGCTGCGTCCCGGTGTGTTGGGGCGAGTCGTCCAATCCGAAAGCCAAGGCATATTTCGACGCCTATTTCGCCGCCGGCGCGCCGCATGGCGTGACCTCGTCGGTGTCGCTGCTCTACCATGACTATGTGCACTTCCTCGTCGAGGCCTGGCAGAGGGCCGATAGCTTTGATCCCGACAAGACGGTCGAGGCGCTGCTGAGCCTCCACTACCAGGGCGTGGTCTCGGATGATCTGACGTTCAATCCGACGCATCAGGTCACCCACGCCACCGAGGTCTGCGCCGCGGCACCCGGCGGGGACATCTCCTGCGCCATGCAGCAGCCCCCGGCCGAAGCGCCGAAGAGCTAAGCCTCATCCCTCAGTTGGCGGTGTCATCCGCCGCCAACTCCTTTTCTTGGAAGACAGGTCTCGATCGCCGTGGATATTTTCATCCAGCAAATCCTCAACGGCCTTTCCATCGCCAGCGTCATCACGCTCATCGCCATCGGCGTGACCCTGATCTTCGGCCTGACCGGCATCATCAACTTCGCCCATGGCGAGTTCCTGATGATCGGCGGCATCGTCACCTGGCTCGCCGTCAGCACCGGCCTCGGCTTCCCCCTGGCGGTGGTGCTGGCGATCCTGGCGGTCGGGCTGATGGGCTACATCCTCGAGCGCGGCCTTTTCCGCTTCACGCTGGAGCGGCCGACCAACGGCTTCATCGTCTCGCTTGGCCTCATCGTGGTCTTGCAGCATGTCGTCGTGCTGTTCTGGAACCCCAACCAGAAGAGCATTCCGCGCCCGCTGACCACGGTGTGGGAGGTCGGCGGCGTGCGCATCGCATCCGTGCGCGTCATGGTTATTCTGATCACCATTGCCGTGGTGGCGCTGAGCTTCCGTATGATCACCGCCAGCCGCTATGGCCGCGCCTTGCGAGCCAGCGTCGAGGATCGCGACACGGCGGCCCTGATGGGCATTCCGGTGCGCCGCTACATCACCGGCGTGTTCGTGCTCGGCAGCGCGTTGGCTGGCCTTGGCGGCGCCCTGCTGATCGCCCTGTTTCCGATCACGCCGTTCACCGGCGGCACCATGGTGATGAAAGGCTTTGCCGTCGCGTTGATCGGCGGGCTCGGCAACATCTACGGTGCCGTCGCCGCCGGTCTCATCCTCGGCATCGTCGAAGGCTTCAGCGCCGGCTACGGCTTCTCGCAATGGACCGACGCCTATTCCTTCGCCCTGATGATCCTGGTGCTGATCGTGCGACCGCACGGCCTGTTCGGCGGCACCAGCGGACCCCGGATGGCGTCATGAATGCCGGCTCCACTCTCAAGCCGTTGCGCTCCCTTTTGCTGGTGCTGGTCATCCTGGCGCTGATCGCGGCCGTGCCGCTGTTTTCGCCGAGCAACCGCTTCCTGTCGCTGGCGATATCGGCCGGCATCAACGTCATCGCCCTTTACGGCCTTTCGGTGCTGTTCGGCCAGACCGGCATCCTGTCCATGGGCCATGCCGCACTGGTCGGCGTCGGCGCCTACGCGGCGGCGATCCTCGCGCGGGACTTTGGCGTCGGCTTCTGGGCAGCGCTGCCGGCGGCAGCCGTTGCGAGTGCTGTCTTCGCCATGATCGTCGGCATTCCCTCGCTGCGCGTCGGCGGCCATCACTTCGTCATCATGACCTTCGCCTTCGGGCAATTGCTGGCCATCGTGCTCACCAATGGCGGCGACTATACTGGCGCCGCGACTGGACTCGATATCGCCGGTCCGGTCACCCTGCTCGGCGCCGATATGACCGACCTGACGCGCTACTATCAGATGGTCGTTGCCTTCGTGACTGTCGCGGCGGTGGCGAGCTGGGGGATCATCCACTCCTCCTATGGCCGCACCCTGCGTGCCATCCGGGAGAACGAAAAACTGGCCGCCTCGCTTGGCATCGATGTCGGCCGCCACAAGATCGGCGCCTTCGTCGTCAGCGGCATCTTTGCCGGCATCTCCGGCGTGCTGCTGGCCTATTTCCTCGGCCACATCTCGCCCTCGCAATTCGCGTCCTTCCCCAGCATCTACCTGGCCCTGATGGTGATGATCGGCGGTGCCAGGCTGATCGAGGGCCCGCTCGCCGGCGGCATTCTCGTCGCCTTCCTGCCGGAGGTACTCAATCTCGATCCGGTCCAGTCGCGCATCGTCTACGGCGTCTGCCTGATCGCGGTGATCATGCTTTTGCCCGAGGGGCTGATCGGCGGCCTCGGCCGAGCGCTCCGCGCGGCTTTTTCGGGCAAGCCGAAGCAGCAGACGGAAGGGCGCGACGCAGCGGAGGCGCGGCGATGAGCCCTATGCTGGCAATCAACGGCCTAAGAAAACAGTTCGGCGGCGTGACGGCACTGGCCGGCGTCGACCTCGCCATCGAAGAGGGCGAAATTCTCGGTGTCGTCGGTCCGAACGGCTCGGGCAAGACGACCCTGTTCAATGTCGTCACCGGCGTCCACAAGCCGAGCGGCGGCAGCGTCGCGTTTCGCGGACAAGTCATCACCGGTCTCAAGCCGCATGCCATATCGCGGGCCGGCATCGGCTACACCTTCCAGCAGGCCATGGCCTTTGCCGGGCTTGGCGTGCTGGAGAATGTCCAGATCGCCGGCGAGCACGTGCGGGCGAGGGCGGGCGCCAACCCCTGGCTGACACCGCAGGCCCTGCTCGATTTCGTCGGCTTAAGCGCGCTCGGCGGCGAAAAAGCCGGCGTCCTGCCCTTCGGCAGCCTGCGCCTGCTCGGCCTCGCGCTGGCGCTCGCCACGCGGCCATCGCTGCTCTTGCTCGACGAGCCCGCCGCCGGGCTCAACGACCGCGAAACCACGGCCCTGGTCGGGCTTGTCCGCCAGCTTCCCGGTCATGGCATCACGGTATGCGTCATCGACCACGACATGAAGCTGATGCAGATGCTGTGCCGGCGCCTTGCCGTGCTCGATTTTGGCTCCAAGATCGCCGATGGGCCGACTGAAGCCGTGCTTGCCGATCCCAAGGTGCTGGAAGTCTATCTCGGAGGCGATCTGTGAGCCTGCTCGCCGTCTCCGATGTCGTCACCGGCTACGGGCCGACCATCGTCAACTGCGGCGTCTCGCTGACATTGGCTGAAGGCGAGATCGTCACCGTCCTCGGCCCCAACGGCGCCGGCAAATCGACGCTACTGAAGGCCATCGCCGGGCTGATCAGACCTCGCGCGGGCAGCATCGCTTTCGACGGCGCCGAGGTGACCGGGCTTGCCGCCGATGTCATGGCCCGGCGCGGCGTCGTCCTGGTGCCGGAAGGGAGAAAAATCTTCGTCGACATGACGGTCGAGGAGAATTTGCGGCTTGGCGCCTATGCGCGCCGCGACGAGGCCGCCGTCGAGGCCGATTTCCAAACCATGCTGGCCTTCTTCCCGATCCTCGCCACCAAGCGGCGCGACAGAGGCGGCTCGCTGAGCGGCGGCCAGCAGCAGATGCTGGCGATCGCGCGCGGGCTGATGACGCGGCCGCGCGTGCTGTTGCTGGATGAACCGTCGCTTGGCCTGTCGCCGCTGCTAGTCAAGGAGATCAAGGCGATCATTCTGGATATCGGCGCGCGCTTCGGCGCCTCAGTGCTGCTGGTCGAGCAGAATGCCGGCCTGGCGCTCGCCGTCGCCTCGCGCGGCTATCTCATGCAGAACGGCCGCATCGTCGTCTCCGGGCCGATCGCCGAATTGCGCGACATGTCGCTGATGCGCGAGCTCTATCTCGGCGCAGTCGCCGGGTGAGCGGCAAGCAATCAGTTGTGGCTGGCCTTGTCGCGCAGATCCTCGAAGCGGGCATAGCTTTTGGTCAGATGGCTGCGCATGGCGCGCCGCGCGGCATTGACGTCCCTGGCTTCGATTGCCCCGAGAATGGCGCGATGCTCGCGCTGCATGCGGTCGAGATATTTTTCCCGCTCGGCCTCCGTCATCCGGTCGAGCCGCGTCCAATGGCGCGGGATCATGGCGCTGCCGAACGTGTCGAACAACCGGGTGAAATTCGGGTTCTGCGTCGCGGCGAGAATGGCGCGGTGGAAACCAAAGTCCTCTTCCGAGCCGGAGCCGCCGACACGCACCGCAGCCTCAAGCGCGTCGAGCCGCGCGCTCATCTGGTGGAGCGCCGCCTCGCTGCGCCGTTCGGCGGCGAGGCCGGTCGCTTCGACCTCGATGCCCATGCGCAGTTCGAGCACGCGCAGCACCTCGTCGATCGATTCGAGATCGTCGGGCAGCACGGAAAACGTCTTCGGCGGCGGATCCTTGGCGACGAAGGCGCCGAGCCCCTGGCGCGTGGTAATCAGCCCGCGCGCGCGCAGCGCCGCCAGCGCCTCGCGCACCACGGTGCGGCTGACGCCTGTGGCAGCAACAATCTCCTGCTCGGTCGGCAGCCGCTGGCCCGGCGCAAGATCGCCGGATTCGATCTGCGCGATCAGCGTGTTGACGAGCCCGGTCCGCAAATTGGGCGCCTGCGGTATGGCATCGAAAAGCATCGTTTCCGCCATCGCGCGGGCTCCGGTCCGAGTCTTCGGCAAAGGCCGATTCTCCCGCAAAGGATTGCATCGACAGGTGCCCGCCACAAGGTGACGAAAGTTCAGCCCGCCGGCGCGGGCTATCGCTGATCAGTCGTCGTAAACTTTCATCACAGTAACGAAAACTCATAGCAATCTTCGGCAAGGCTAACGATGACGCTGCAATCGGTGAGCTGCGAAGAGCGGGCGGAGGCGTAGGTGGCATGGAATAAGCGCGCTGAAGTTTTTACTCGCGAGGCCTGTGGTCGGGAGGCTCAGACCGTACCGGCCCACGATATCGTGTAGGCGGCGCAGCGCCTATCACGTCGCTTGGGGCTGGCTGCTGCTCAACAGGGCGGGCCTCCACGTCGACCGCTTCCGCCTGAGCCACGCGCCGCATGGTAAAGCTCGCTGCGCCTGTGACCGTCAAGTCCAAGGGTTGAAACAGCATCGTCACGGCGAAACTCCTCTCTCCGGTGCCCGGCTCTCGTCGAAGGCCGGGCCGTCAGACTGCGATCAATAGTCGGTGTCATAATCGCTGTTGTCGTCCTGCTGAATGACGACGTGACGGCGGTGATGCATCGGACGGTTGATCGATCCGGTGACCACAAAGTCGCTGGACCGGTGATGATGCCGGCGCCAGGCGCGCTCGCCATTGTCGTAAAACGCCTGCTCGCCATGATGGCGGCGATGGAGACGGTGTCCGCTCCGATAGATGACCACCCGGTCGTTATTGTTGTCGTCCCAATAATGGCGGTGGTGATGTCGCTGGGTCTGGACGACGATGCCTTCTTCTGCGGACGCGACCGCAGGCGCAGCCAAGCAAAGCGCCAATGCGCCAAGGATGATGGTCTTCATTTCGAGTTCTCCAAAAACCTAAAACGCCCTTCGGTAAGGAAACTTTGCTCAACGACTTTGGTTCCGGCATCGATCGAGACGTGCCCATGAGCACCGTGCGCAAACTCGCAGCGATCAGACGGCAACTCGCGCAAATAGCGGCGCTCGTCGCTGAGATCGAACGGAGTTCGAGGATCGGGGTTCTGGAGATTGGGTCGAGACGGCGGTTGCCGCCGAGGCTCTTGGCCAGAAGGTCGACACCATCCACTTGGCTGCGACCCGCGTGCGTCGCCGGAGCAACCCACAACCTGTTCGAAACCTCTCCTTCCAGCAGGCGCTCGACCTGCAAGGCGAACTGGAGACGGCTTCCCTATGATGCTGGCTGGTTACGAAAGCGAATTTCGCGATCTTGGCACAAGGGCGGAATCTGATACTTGCCGGCGCCTTCGCGGCTTTTCCCCTTATGCCTTTCTCTTTCGGCGGCGTCGCTGTCTATCGTCGGTTGCGGGGCCGCTATCACCTTCAGAGTGGGTTAGCGATGCAGTGCCTTCGACGGTGAAGATGATTCCGGCGTCCTCAAACGCCTTGCGGACCGCCGCGATGTTGTGGGGACGCGGGTTCCTGAATCCATTCTCAAGATCGCTGATCACCATTTCGCTAAGATTGGCCTTTGCCGCAAGTCGCACACGCGACCAGTTCAGTAGGGCTCGTGCTGCTCTGGATTGATCTGCTGAGAGTTCGGTTCGGCTGTCCATAGGCAGTCGAACATTAAATATCGCTAAATTGTTCCTGTTGACCTTCTGCGATTTCTAACGGCGTCAGGCCGGCCTCTCGGATAACGCGGAGGGGCTTTTTTGCGGAACGGTGATCGTCGCGCCGCAGGGTCTTCTCTTTCGGCTTGGTCCGCTCAACCAGCGCTAGCAGGTAGTCAGCCCTGTTCGTTCGATAGTCTTCTTTGTGGATGGACATTGCCAAATCTCCCAAGAGCATGCTAGCGCGACCGCCCTTGGAAGCATCATCATGTTGAGCGCAAGCGTCAGCAAGCCACCCAGATCATCCACGGGCGGATGATCTTCGCTGTTTGCGCACAGACCCGAGCTCGAAACAGATACTTGATCTCGCCCGTGAGACGGATTTCGCGCGTGCGCCGCGCCAGGAGGCGGTCAACTTCGGCCGATATGGCGGGGTCTTCCTCAGCTTCGACGTGCTCTGACAAAACGATGGACCTCCCTCATCCTGGCGAAAACGAAAGCTTGCCAGATTATCTGAAGATCGATCTGTGGCTGACTTGGCGTCCGTGCCGATGATTGCGGCCTGCATCGAACGCAACGGCCCCCGGTGTTCAAACCGAAGGCCTGTCTGTGGGAATCAATCGGCGCTCCTGTTGATCGATGTTATCGCAAGGTTCGTCAGCTTGTTGTTGGTGGCCTTCTCCTCGTCGAGGATCTCGCTGAGCAGCTTATGCGCCTCGTCATGCCCCAGTTCCTTTGCCCATTCCCTTAGAGAGCCGTACCGGGAAATCTCGTAGTGCTCGACGGCTTGGCAGGCGGCCAACAGGCCCGCATCGAGGGCTGTACCTGAGGCTTCCTCCATCAGTCCATCGGCTTCCTTGATCAGCCCCTCGATGGCGTCGCACTTCTCGCCAGAGGCCTTCCTGCCGATTGACTTGAACACCTGCTCCAGCTTTTTGATCTGCCCCTTCGTCTCTGCGAGGTGATCCTCGGCCGCTTTCTTCAGCTTGGCGTCGTTCGCGGCTGCGGCCACTTTGGGCAAAGCCTTGGTAATCGCGTTCTCCGCGTAATAGATGTCCTGGAGGGTGTGTTCAAAAATATCGGCCAGTGTCTTCATCATAATACTCCATTTGCCGGAAGCGGCTTCGGGAGAAAGTGCAAGCAAAGCGAATGGTTCCTTCGGCTGGGAAGGACGACGTGATATCCGGTACAAGCGGATATGCTGAACACCTGATGTCCCCGGAACTTTATTGGCGTTCGGTACGTTTTGCCGCCGAACCAATCGAGGTTCAAGGAAAATCCAGGTGTTGGTTGGATAGCAGCGATTGTCATTGGCGGTGTCGCCGGCTGGCTTGCCGAGATGTTCATGAAAAGCAACATGGGTGTGCTCATGAACATCATTTTGGGGGTTGTCGGCGCAATCGTCGCCAACGTTCTTCTCGGGCTGCTGGGTGTATCGCTGGCCGGCTGGCTTGGCTATCTCGTCGCCGGCTTCATCGGTGCGTGTATTTTGATTGCCGTGGCGCGAATGGTTAAGCGCTGAGCCTGAATCAACCTTGTGCACGAGTTACATGTGGCTGAGACGCGTGATGCTTAGATCACGCGTCATCTTTCGCATTGGAAAATCGAGGTATCTAGAAGGTCGCGTCGCCGGACCGTTCTGCCTTACGTGTGGAGGTGACGGCGAAGCAATCTGATGTTGCGATTGTTCGGACCTAGATTACGTCGAAGATCGAGCTAAGAATTGGGATGCTTCCCACGACCGTATGAAGCAGGACTGCCTAGCATGCGGGAGACGAAGCCATTTCCGGCACCGCAGTTTCGGGCTCGCAAAAGATGTAAGTGGATGCCTTACCGCCGCCGACCGACGGCAACGGTCGGGCCGCGCTCTCCGTCCTGGGTGGCGCGGCCGCTTCGGATTCGATTCTGCTCAATCGTCTGACGGGTAAAGCTCTCGTACCAGCATGGCGATTGGCCGGCCGATGGCCTTTGGCTTCACGACGGATGTCGGCCTCGATCACCACCCACATCCCGCAAGCGCTTGACGCGCCTCTGCACCGCAGTGGCTGAAAGGTCCACCATCTTACCAAGTTCTTCGGCTGTCGCAGGCCGTCTTTACATCGTTTAGCCCCTTCAGGCAGCGAGGAGTGCCATAGGACCCAGTCCCGCCACTCGATTCGACGAAAATCAAAGGCGCAGTAGCGAAAAACGTTTTCACGGGGACGTTTTCTCGGAGAATCCAACGCCGCGTTCATCGCTTGTGAAACTTTCGCGGCTGCGATTTGCGCTTACGATCATGCGCGCGGCGAATTTGATGAAATAGGTAAAGTAGCTATCGCTACATGATGGCGCGCCCGCTTGAAATCGGGCAGGAATGCCCGGATGCAATTTTCCAACCGCAAAATTGTCCGACTCACCTTCGCCTCCCTGCTGGTAGGGTTTGCGGCGCTTATGGCAATCGTCGCTACCAATTTCTGGCTGGGGCAGCGCGCTCAATCCTATTTCGATAATGCGCTCGAGGCGCGCGATACGCGTATCGCGGCTGTCGAGTTGAGAAATGCAATGCAGACGGCCGAGGCGAGTGAGCGCGGCTTTGTCATCACCGGGAACGAGATATATCTAGGTGCTTATCAAACGGCAAAGGCACAGGGACAGCGCCACCTCGAGGCGTTGCAGACATTGCTGACATCCTATGCCAATTCCGAGACGACACTTGAACGGCTGTCCGCAATTTGCACTACTAAGTTCGATGAGATGGACCAGACGATCGCTCTCAAACGAGATCAGCGCGACGCCGAGATACTTGCGATATTCCGCACGAACAGGGGCAAGGCTTTGACTGACGAAGCCAACGTGTTCTTTTCGGGCATCATTGGACGAGCGGATGACCGATTGACCTCCGGTGTAGCCGAACAAAGCGCCAACAGCGGGTGGCTGCGACTCGTTTCGGCAATCGGCGGTCTTGTCATCGTCGCCGTGGTTGGCGGAGCCGCCTATGGTGCCGCGCGCTACACCAGAGAACTTCGCGATACACGCGACGAGGTCAATGCGCTCAACAGCCAGCTGGAACAACGTGTCGCCACTCGGACCGAAGACCTGGCGAAGGCGCGCGATCGGGCCGAAGTGCTCTTGTCAGAGGTCAATCACAGGGTCGCCAACAGCCTGGCTCTCGTATCGTCTCTGGTGAATCTGCAGTCGAAGGCTGTCGGAGATCGCGCCTCCAAAGATGCACTCGCCGAAACCCAGGATCGCATCTTTGCGATCTCGCTCGTGCACCGGCGGCTCTATGGCTCGTCCGATGTTCGCTCGGTCGACCTGGACGCATATCTGACTGGGCTGCTCGACCACCTGCGTACATCGATGCGCAGCCAGGTTCACGGCATTAGCCTGTCTTACAACATCGAGCCGATCGACCTTGAGACGGACACCAGTATCAACCTCGGCGTTGTGGTCACTGAACTGGTCACCAACGCTTTCAAGTATGCCTATCCGGATGGTGTTGGAGAAATCCGGGTCCGGCTCAGCAAGCTAGCAGGCGAGCAAGCGGAATTGGTGGTCGAAGACGACGGTGTTGGGAAGGCGGATGGCGCGCCTGCCAAAGGAACCGGCGTTGGGAGCAGGATCATCATTGCAATGTGCATCAGTCTGGGCGCCAAGATCGACTATCGAAATCTCCAGCCTGGCACCGCCGCTCATCTGGTGTTTTCGACAAAGCCACGGCGCGCCATCGCGGCCTAGTAGACCGCGCTATCACAAGGTGGAACACTGACTGCAACAGGACCACGAGCATTGACATGACAATCGCTACCGCCAGCGGTGGATGTCGAGGGGGCAAACGTGTTTGATCTGAAGAATATTGCCGGCCGATGGCCGACCTGGTCAGCGATAGCTTTGCTTTCGATCGCGCCAATAGGGGGGAGTACTTTCGCTAGAGCCCAGCAGGGCACTTCGGGAATCACCCAGCGGACGGTATTTCCCAGCTTCAATCCGAACGCGCCCTCCTGCAACGCGCCGGCTGATCTGACGAGGGTGCTTGCCTACGTGCAGGAGAACGACCGCGACTTCCTGCAAGGGGTCGACCATGGTCTGTCCATGGCAGCAAAGAATCGCGGCTTGGAGTATCGAAGAGTTTTGGCGGAAAACGATGTGGGGAAAGCGATAGCCCAGGTGCAGTCTTTGGTCGCCGCGAAGGTTGGCGCCATGGTTGCCACCTCTTCGGACCCGGTGGCTTTCAGTCCTGCTCTTCAGCAGGCGATCTGGTCGGGAGCGTTTGTTGGCACGATTGTACCTCCACCGGCAACGCTGCTGCTCAATGCTCCGCAATATCGAACCGGCAAGGTGCTGAGCGATGCAGCCATCGACCATATCAACACCAGGCTGGGCGGGAAGGCCAAGGTGGTTCTGCTGACCCAGGATACGATGGAGTTTCTGGCGCCCCGGTTCGCGGCAATGCGAGACGGCTTGAATGCGATGCCGGGCGTGACGATCATCGCCGATATCGCGCCCAAGCCAGTTACCAAGGAAGGCGGCGCCGCCACCATGAAAACTATCCTGCTGGCCAATCCGGATGTCGACGTCGTGCTCGGAGCAGATGCGGTTGTGCTGGGCGCGCTGGAAGCGTTACGCGCGGCAGGCAAAGACCGACCTGACCAATTTCTCGGCGGAATTGATGGGGAGCCGGAAGCGGTAGTTGAAATCAGGAAAGGGAACAGCCCGTATAAGGCGAGCATCTCGTTGTCCTCGCCCGTCTTCGGATATGCCATGGGGCAGTTTGCGGCCGACTGGCTTGAGGGCAAAAGCATCCCGCAGGCGATGGACATCCTTCCTATAGCCCTGACAAGTGCCAACCTCGCGCAATACGAAGCCGATTTGCTGGACCCAGCATCGGCATATGCCGATGCAAAGCGGCGGGATGCCTACCTGAAGATGTATGGAAACATCTGCTATGACAGCCGCGACCGATATATAAATTTCCCTTGGTCGTCTGAGCTGAAGTAGCCGCATTGTGCGGTGTTTCTCAATATCCATCGTTCTTAATCCGGGTCCAGCATCAATTTAGACATGAAGGCCAACGTCGAAACGCGTTTGCGGTGAATCAAGGCCGTTCCGCGTCGTGAAGATCAGCTTTGCGCCTCTCAAGCTCCCAGAAGCGAACTTTTGCAATGAGGTCTCTGGCACCGATCACCGAATGCCCCCGTGCGACGAGAGCCTCAAATTCGTCCCGCAGACGGATATGACGGCCCGGGTCTCTGCGAAGGGCTTCCGGTACTTCATCTCCGTGACGATATGCTATCCGGGTGGAACCTCCATTTAAGTCTCGCCACTCAAGATGAGTGTCAGGAATAAACTCAAACCTGTTCGGCGCTGGGACTAACTGCGGCGTCAAACAGATCCACTGGTCGCTTATGACGGCAATTGAGTGAAGGATTAGGTCTTCGCCGTGTGGCAGCCAACCAGAGACATGCCTGCTTTTGCCGCTTGAATCATTGGCTGCTTGGTCACGGCAATTGCGGTGGCAGTCGTAGTGGACAAAGCCTGCCGCCAATAGATCCTCTGCGGGCGGCCGGTAAACAACCACGCGCGGCAACGCGCTCACCTCCGCGTAGATGGCCGCTTCCTTTTCCGATGGTGGGAAAGCCATGGTTCCACATTTCGCCGGATTAGAGCTGCTAGATCACTGTCCATCACATTCCTCGCGGTCATCTGTTTATTGTCCCCGCGGGGCCGTTCAGCAACCCGCCAGCCGGCAATCGACCGCGTCACTATCTCCACATTGGCCATGTCGACCAATGGGAGAAGTGTTATGGTTATCTCACAGTATGACCCGGTCACTGTACTGCTTGCTACGAGTTCTCGGCACGAGCGACTCAATCGCAGACATGTGTGAGAATTCTTTCGATCGGCGTGGTTCCGGGTTAAGGTTCCTCTCGGAATTAGGGGGCAGGCCCATACGGAATTTGCCAATTCTGTTTCAAACAGTAACTTCTGCTTTGTGTCGCTTTTGGGAGGCGTCTAGGTGGTCATTGACATTTTACTGGTTGCCCCGACCGATCTCCATCGGGTCCGGGACCTAGCCCTGGTCATCTGGCAGGCCCACTATACACCCCTGATCGGCGCAGACCTGGCGGCGGGCATCGTAGCCGATATCTATTCCATGCCCAGTCTCTACGCGGACATGCACGAGCGACGGCAAAGCTATTGGATCACTACGACAGACGGGAAGGACGCAGGTTATGCCTCCGCGTATGTCCAAGGCGGAACCCTGTGGATCAAGAAGCTGTATCTTCTGCCTGAAACCCGAGGGCTGGGATTGGGCAAACTCCTGATCGAGACAGTTCGCAACTACTTCGGCGTAGGGTATCCGCAAGCGCTCTTTGTCGCTGAAAAAAACCAATCCGCGATCGATTTCTACCGTTCCCAGGGGTTTTCGATCGAGCGTCTGGAGCCTGTAATGATGGGTCCACACCAATTCCACGACTACTTGATGACCAGAGCGGGTTCACCGGACGCAGCAGGAAAATAATAGCGCGTGACCCGGCTGGCGGCTATCGGCTCATTAATCCAATATATCTGTGGGCAGGCTCGTGTCCTCCCCTGCCTTGTCCCAAGCCTGCGCCGCAATCTTCCAGTTGCCCTGATCCTTCACCAAAAGCATCATTTCAACCACTCGCTCCAAGTTGATCTCGTTTTCGACATTCTCACAGGCTATAACTGCCACTGCTACATTGCCAAACACCTGTATCTTGCTGCCAAGAACCCTTTCATTAAGCGACAACAGGTCGCTTCCTGCGAGAGAACTCATTCGCTTGATGAACGCGGGGAGGGATTGGGGCCGGGCCGGCCGCGATGAAGGAAACATTTGCGCATCCGGAAAAAAATCGGATCGGAATTTCTCCCAGTCGGGCTCGCCCGCCGCCTTCCAACTCATGCTTGCAAACTGGCGCGAGATCAGAGCCCGTATGGCGTTACAGTCGCTCTCAACGGTTGTGTCCATTGCAGAAACCTCCTCAGATCATACTCAGGGGTTAGCAGAGGCTTCCCGGGCCGATTGGAACGCTGCACCCTTTGCGATAGCTGCTCCAAAACCTGGTCCAATAATGTGCTTTCCGCAACATCATTGGCATGCCATCCGAAACAGAACCGCTTCCTCCTGTTTTAGAACAAAGTTGCATTACAACTGATGCCGGTGGGGACAAACGCATCCGTGATTGGATCCTGCCGCCAGCTAACAGTGGACGTTCAGCTCTCGGCCTCAAGGCTGCCGGTCAGCAATGCGCCCAATTCCAGCCGTCCATGGCTGTTGCCATTCATACCTAAAGCCGCCATTCGCGGCGACGTTCAAAAAATGACGTTCATAAGCGGCCGTCTGTTCTTGGGCAACGATTCACGACGATGGTTTAACTTCGGCTCGACCTCAAGATCGTGCTCGATATCACCGAATCGGATTGAACGAGGCTCGGCTATCAGAAGCGACTATTTTTGGTCCCGCCCTTGTCGTGATTGATGGTTGACAATCGCGCCTCATCCGCCATGCTGCAGTGCAACATGGCTAGTTACGAAACCAGCATCACGGATATGAGGTCGTCGCGCATCGAATGCCTGGACGGGCTTCGGGCGCTCGCCGCGATCTGGGTGCTGGTCGGGCACTGCCTGCTTTTGACCGGTTGGCGAATTCCGATCCTCGGCGAGCCGGATCTCGGCGTCGATCTGTTCATCATGCTGTCCGGCTTCCTGATGGTGTTCCACTATCAGCTGCGCCAGGACAAGGAGCCCTGGCAAAGACCGGAAACCTGGCTGAAATTCTGGACGCGCCGCTATTTCAGGATCGCGCCGCTGTTCTACGTCATGCTTTTTCTGGCGCTGGCGCTTGGCCCCTATCTCTACGAGTCCAGAATCGTCATCGATGATTTCCTGTCGAGATCGCACCAGGCGCCGGAACGTTACCTCGACGGCAGCCTGAAGAACATCGTTGCCCATCTCACCTTCCTGTTCGGCCTGTTGCCGAACCTCGCCTATCGCACACCGCTGCCCGACTGGAGCCTGGGGCTGGAGATGCAGTTTTACGCCGCGTTCCCGGCCGTCATGCTCCTGGTGCGCTGGCTAGGCTGGATACGGAGCGCGATCCTGGTCGCGGCGCTCGGTTGCATCATCGTGTTTGCCATGCGGCAGTTGTCGGTCCATTTTCCGATGCCGTCGTTCCTGCCGCTGAAAATGCAGATCTTCCTGTGCGGCATGCTGCTGGCGGGTGTCGTGCATCAAAGCCAGCCGCGGCCGTTGCTCTACCTTTTATTGGCGGTGCTGCTGGCGGCGCTGCCCTTTGGCGGCGACTACGGATTGGGCAAGCTCCTGGTGCGTGAAGCGTTGGTGCTGGGCTTCTTTGCCCTGGTTCTCTACCGCATGCTGCCGGGAATGGCGGGAACGGTGGCCAAGGCGATCGCCGTGACGCTCAGCAACCGGTTCTTCCATCTCATGGGCGAGCTTTCCTTCAGCATCTACCTGATCCATCTGCTGGTGCTGCAGCCCGTCGCGGCCTTCGTCATCAGCCGATACGGCGACGAACTGGCGGCGCCGCTGCGCTTCGCCATCGTCGTTGCCGTCGTCCTGCCGACCGTGACCTTGCTGTCCTGGATCACTTACAACCTGATCGAGGTCCCCGGCCAGAAGGCAGGTCGCTTCGTCGTCCGGGGCTTTGGCCGGAAGGGCGCGCCGGCGCGCAAGGCGATGCCGGCGGAGTAGGCGCGAAGCCAGCCGGTCTCCTCGAACTGAAATCCAGCTAAAACTGTGTCACGCCCTCTCGGGCGCGCCGAAGTGAAAGCCATTGCCGCAACAGGATCCGGATATTCGTGTCGTAGACATAGTGGGCGAATGCGGAGACCGAGATGATGAGAATTGATGTTCCCAGGATGAACGGCAAGCCGTGCTCGTTCCATGAGGTTCCGGTCACAGATTCGACCGCGGCGTTCGAAAGGCGGATGAGCGGCGTGTGAAGAACGTAGATGGCGTAAGAGATGTTGCCGGAGAAGAGAGCAATCCAGCGCCAGAA
This sequence comes from Mesorhizobium sp. M0659, assembly GCF_040320605.1. Classification (NCBI taxonomy): domain Bacteria; kingdom Pseudomonadati; phylum Pseudomonadota; class Alphaproteobacteria; order Hyphomicrobiales; family Phyllobacteriaceae; genus Mesorhizobium; species Mesorhizobium sp. M0659. Next base: position 110,632 of record NZ_JAMYPY010000017.1, on the reverse strand, counting down.
CCCGGATAGCCGCAGTCGAGAGGCCACGAGAACGAGCCATGGCCAGATCAGGACCATGACCGCCAGGCTGTATATCTGGAGATGTTCGGCGGGGCTGAAGGTCATGAGCGCTCCGCACAGCGCCAGGAGAAGCAGCATGGTGAGATTGCCGCCCCGGCTGTCCCCGGTCGCATAGCGGTTGAGAAAGACCCCGAGAAAGAACGAAAACGTGATCCGGGCCGGAGCTGCGATCGTGTCGTCCCAGTGGGCGCCGCCGCCAAGGACGAAACCATGCCAGGCCATCAGCACCAGGGCGAAGCAGGCAACACCGACAATGAGGGCCAGAGAACGCGCAGCCAGCCTTGTGGCCAGCACGGCAAAAATGGCGTTGGCAACCAGTTCATAAAACAGAGACCATGCCGGGCCATTGAGCGGGAAAAGCAGCTCGGGAAACGTCGACAGCGATGGCGGCGTGGGTAGAAAAAGAACAGTAAAGCCAAAGCTTGCAAGCAGATCCAGCCGCGAATACGCGCTGAGCCCCTGCGTTGCGATGGTTGCACCGACGCCGATCACGGCCAGGCCGATCGCGGCGAAGTATAGCGGGTAGAGTCTGAGAAGACGGGTCTCCGCGAATTGCCAAAATGACATGCCTTTTCGGAACTTGTCGTCATAGGCGTGGGCGATCACGAAGCCGCTCAACAGAAAAAACAGGTCGACGGCGAGGAAGCCTGACGGCGCCAGATCAACTCGCCGGCCCGTGAATTCGGTGAAATGGCCGAGCATCACCAAAACGGCGGCGATACCCCTGAGACCGTGCAGGGCGTCGAAGTGGGCCGTTTCCGCCCTTGAATCTCGCGCTGTGGTCATCCGTTCTCGCTAGCTTCACTCTGCCATCTACGCACCGATTGCTGCATGCACAAGAAAGTTTTGCGGCGCATACTCAACTCACAGACCTAGGTCGACTAAAGTCGCACACGCGACCAGTTCAGTAGGCCTCGTGCTGCTCTGGATTGGTCTGCTGAGAGTACGGTTCGGCTGTTCATAGACAGTCGAACATTCAAAATCGCTAAAATGTTCCTCTTGACCTTCTGCGATTTCTCTAACGGCGTGAGGCCGGCCTCTCGGGTAATGCGGAGGGGTTTTCCAATAACTTTGCGGAACGCTGATCGTCACGCTGCAATGTCTTCTTTTTCGGCTTCGTCCGCCCAACCAGATCTGGCCTTTTCGCTATCAGGTAGTCAGCCTTGTTCGTTCGATAATCTTGTTTGTGGATGGACATTTCTACAATCTCCATTGTGGAGATCAACGCGGCTGGAAGCCGACACGTTCCCAAAAATCGCTTGTTCAAGGCCGAGCCGAACGGTGCACGGATGCCAAAAACGCGAAAAGGGCGCGGTTCATGACGGCGCCCTTTATTTGAAAAGGTTCAACTGTCGTATCCTACGAGTCTTGCCGACCATACCAGTCGTCGACGTCTCGCCGCACGCGATCCTTCTCAATGCCGTAGCGTTCCTGGATCGTACCTTCGAGCTGATCGCGGTTGCCGGCTATGCGGTCGAGGTCATCATCAGTGAGCTTGCCCCATTGCTCTTTGACCTTACCTTTGAATTGCTTCCAATTTCCTTCGACGCGGTTCCAGTCCATGATGGCGATCTCCTTTCGTTGTCCTTTCGAATAACGGTCGTAGTGGCCGTCAGGTTCCGCTGCAGGTTAGCGCGCTTGCTGGTGATCTAGGAATGGAACCTAATGCCCATGGACCGCTTGTGTGCGCCGGCCTTTTCCGTTTTGGGAACACAGCCGGCCTTTTGCCGTTGGGTCCTATGGAACAGCTTCGCAAGGAAATGCACGTGCTCGCCGATCCGGGCATCTGGGTCGCGTTGGCGGCTGTGTTCATCCCTTATGGGGTCGGTGTCGCACTGCTTCTGTGGGTAGCCGGTTGACGGATCTGCCAGCGCGCTGGCGACAAAGGTGAGCGGATTCCAATAGAAGCCGCCTTAACTTGGCGGCTGGGGGGAAATGCGCTCGGCAATTTTTTCCAGGAGCTTCCGTGAAGCCTCGAGGACGCGCCGCATCTCGACGAAGGTCGATTATGGGTCTCCAGTCCGTTCCCGGCGCGCCGGCGGGCGCTTTTCAATGAAATGGTGCCAGGTTCCCACCTGTCTTTCATCCGGACTTAGCCTCTTTTACAGGCGAACGAACTTGTCGAGATGCAGGCGTATCCGGTGGCCTTCCGCAAACGACAGGGCGAACGATTCAAGCTCGAATGAGGGGTAATTTCCTGGTCTTCCTCGGCCACCCGAACGGACCATTCGCCGCAGGTTTCTGTCACTTCGACGCACCACAGCGCCCACAGCTGAAGTTCGAGACTCCCTTCAGCCACGACCCCTTTTTTGACAGTCATCGCGGGACAGTTTGGGCATTTAATTTCCAGGTACTCGTCCCTCAACTCATCCGAGATTGCCATTAAGACAGTCTCCCAACAACGCGTTTGACCGGCCGATCCCCTAACTGCGGCAACGACGCGAACAGCACCGAACGTGGCTCTATGGCAGATGTTCCGCGATCCGACCTCTGCACGCGGCATCCGACTTAGGTCCTAATGACGCCGGTGGTGCTTCAGCCACCGCCGTTCTGGACACCCTTCTTTTCTTTGGCCGCCCTATGTTCGGTCTCCCACGGCAATGCGTCGAAGTCGGGCTTGTGCCCCGCTTCGCGGTAGGCGGCCTGAGTGAGGTAACTTGCTTTGCCCCGCTCCACGATGCAGACAAACGGCGGATTTCCCGGGCACCGGTAAACGCCTACAGCTTTTTCCATGCAGCAGGAGTCCTACAAGCGCTCGAAAATGTCGTCCTTCATTGCGATGAGAGAACAAGAGGAACATAGCAGCGACCTATGAAAGGGGCAGCGTGGCAGAGACGAGGGGTAATGTGCCTCCTTCCGGCGCAGCGGCTCGTGCTAAGGCTCATCGTGATTGAAACCTTGGCCGTCGCGCTGTTGGGTCATGCGAACGCACGAAGCTTGTTTAGGAAAATTGAAATCTATTTCGCGCGCACATCCAGAAAGGAGGCCGCGATGGGCGATCCTCACGGTCATGTTTTGGCCGAGCAGTCATTTGAAGGAAGCGCTTATACCGATTACCGATCGAGCCATCAGACCACAGGCTACGGGACCGACTACGTCAAAACTTTCCGCTCCGGCTATTATGCCGCGTTGTGGTTGCGCGTCGAACGCCCCCTCATCGAAAGCATTCTGAAGCCTCTTGGCGGACCGGGCCTTAGCTGCCTCGACTTCGCATGCGGCACAGGCCGCGTCACAAATGTAGTAAGCACACTGTTTGGCGAGGTCGTCGGCGTCGATGTCTCTCAATCCATGCTCGCCTGCGCGCATGTTGCAGGCAACGTCAGGCTGGTTAAAGCCGATCTGACCGTTGAACCCCTGGCCAGACGATTCGACGTGGTGACGGCTTTCCGATTCTTCTTAAACGCAGAAGACTCTCTTAGGCAGGCCGCACTATCGGCCATTCATGAGCATTTGAAGGACGGCGGGTTGCTGGTCTCGAACATCCACATGAACGCAACCTCGCCGATGGGGCTGGTCTGCCGCTTTCTCAACCGATGTAGTGGGCGCGTCGTGCGTAGTACGTTGAGCATCCACGCATATCGCCAGTTGCTGGTTGCAAACGGCTTTGCAGTCGAGCGGGTCATCGGCTACGGCTTCTTACCGCGGCCCGGGTGGCTGCTACCAAAGCTTTGCGAAAAGTTGGTTGGACCTGTTGAGACGCTAAGCAGGAGAGCCGGTGTCCCGGCGCGCTTTGCTCAAAATTTCTTGGTGGTCGCCAGAAAGCAATAGTCGCTGATCCCGCTTGCCTCCACCAGGATCGCGGCCCTGCGGATGCGGTGCCAGACGATCTCGCCGGCGATTGGCCGCGTGAAGCACGTGTCGAGGCCAGTAACGGAAACGGCTGCGCCTGAGTGTCAATGGCGCGATTTAGCCAAGGCCCTGGTGCGCAATTTCACTGGGTGCGAGCTGATCAAAACTGGCTTGGTGGATTGCATCGTCAGCAAGTAGCCGCTGCCCGCCAGCGGCCCAGCAGCCGTATGCGGACTTTGCAGCTGGCGCGCTGGGCCTGACCGGTGGGGCGGTGTGGTATCCGCCGGCTGGCGAACATATGCGCCTCCTGCCAACGCCAGCGAAACATCCAAACGAACGAAGGAGACGAATCTAACCCGCGACCGCGCCTTCCAAGGCCAACATATAGGCCGCGGCGCCGAGCCTTACCGGCGCTGCTTTGAGGGAGACGACGCCGGATCAGATGAGAGTATGTGATGATGCTAATCTCTGCGAACCATGCGAATGAAGGAAAGCCGTGTGCGCTTCTTCGCTATCCAGCCACGAACCTCTGCCTTTCGGACATGGAAGATGAGATTGAACGCCTGATCTCACTGCTCGACTTAGTAGAGCCCCGACACGGATCTTGAACCGTATCTGTCCGGTGGCATCGAAGTCACCGGGACCGATGACAGGGAAGGCGACGACGATGGCGAAGCGGACGACGAGCGCGAAGCCAACGATGCCGAGTATGGCTTCATAGAGGGAGGGCAAGGCCTATAATTGTCCGGTCGAGAATGAATAGCCCGCTGCCTCACGGTGGCTGGCTTCAGTTTTTGTGTGGCACGATGTAGCGACTGCTCACCGCACCCGCCCCTGTGCCCCGCGTGACGACAATCGTGCTATACCCGGCTGGAACGGAACCTGTAGCGGAGGGGTCGATCGAACTGCATCGCCCGACGATCTCCCCGTTGGGAGCGCCCTCGAGTCTCACGGCTAACGCCAACTGGCATATGTCAAGGGATCCGAACATGGCCGGTGATGTATCGAGTGGCTTGCAGACTCCCTGGGCGGGACTGCAAGAAAGCAAAATCATCACAGCTGCAGTTGCCGGATCCATTCGTGAAGCTCCGTTGTTCGACGAGCCTCAACGCAGAATAGCGAGCTTTGTTTCGTCGGTGCTAAAATACGAGTTTTCTGGTCTGGCTCACGGTGGCGGGCTTTTCATTGTCACAGCTTTCGCCTCTCAAATTGTTCCGATTCCCGACCGTAAAACAGCCATCCGACAGTCGGAAACTCGTGAACTCAATGCGTGAACAGGTTACGACTGCTACGGTCTTTGCAACGCAACGCTACGGGATGAGACATAATCATTGACGTTGCCTGCTCCCGCTGAGGACGTTAGTAGCCCGCAACCGGAACATCAGATGTGCTGGTGCATTGCTAGTGAACGCCAATTCGACTGGGGCGCAAATGCATCGCGCGGTCACAAATGCATGGGCAATGGTGCGAGAAGCCGTCGTTGGGTTCGTCAACGACAACGCTCTCAGCCATGGCGCAGCAATCGCTTTCTATGCCACAACATCGTTGGCGCCAATTCTGCTCATCGTGGTTGCAATTGCGGGTCTCGCATTCGGTCACGAGGCAGCGCAAGCGGCATTGTCCGCCCAAATCACAGGGATGATGGGTACAGAAAGCGCAAACATCCTTCAAACCGCACTGAAGAGCGCATCCGAAAAGCCATCCGGCGGCACCTGGGCGGCGGTGATTGGCATCATCACCTTGCTTGTGAGCGCTTCCGGGGTCTTCGGCGAAATACAGCAGTCTCTGAACATGATATGGAAGGTCGAAGCGCAGGGCAGTTCGTTGTCGCGCCTGGTGCGCGCACGTGCGGTAAGTCTGGGACTGGTCACCGCACTTGGCTTCATGTTGCTCGTCTCTCTAGTCGCGAGCGCGGCGATTTCGGCCCTAGGCAGCCTCATCAACGCACAGTTGCCGTTCGGGACACTTGTCCTGGGCGTTATCAACGCGGTCGTTTCTTTTGTCCTCCTCGCTGCCATTTTCGCCGCTATCTTCAAGGTCTTGCCTGATCGAACCCTGGAATGGCGGGATGTCTGGATTGGCGCTGTTGTGACCGCTGCCCTGTTCACCCTCGGGAAATCGCTTATCGGTTGGTATATAGGCTCCAGCGCGGTCGCGGCCTCATATGGGGCCGCCGGTGGGCTCCTCGTCATCCTGTTGTGGGCTTACTACTCGGCGGAAATTTTTCTTTTTGGTGCGGAAATCACTCGCGCCTATTCCATTCGACACGGCAGCAGGTCCGATCTGGATGCTGTGCTTCACAGTGCTTGACATGCAACACACGCCACTAACGACGAAATCGACTAGGCGCGCGGCGCGCCGGCTGGCTGCCTTCGCGACGCCACCCGCATCATCACCCGTCGGCGCCGACCGCATCACCGAGCAGGGCACGCGAGCTGGATACGGTCGACGCCACATGATGAGTGCACGGGTCGCTGGTGGGCCAAACCATCGCGGTCACAGTTTGAGTTGGTTGGGAAGACGCGGTTCAGCGGCGACGCGGACGGCGCTTGCGTATCGGCTTTGATCTCGCGCGCCTGCCGTCCGGCGCCTTCTTGGCGGCAGCGGAGCGGTACAGGTTCATGAGGTCAATCAGGAGCCGAACAATGGCAATTGCAGTTGCAGCATCGAGCGAGCCCGCAATGCTGTTGAGCATCGGGATTGTTCTCCAAGCTTACGACGTGAAAGCGGTCGAAGGACCTTGGCGGCAGTGCAACTCTTCGCCTAGGCAGGGACTGCCACCTAATCGTTGTGGCACTCAGTTGCCCGCCACCATGACATGAAAAAGGCCTCCGAAGGAGGCCTTTGGATAGTGTGAGCGAGAATCTCCACCAAACAATTGTCCCACATTTTGTGCATGCAGCGCAAGCCGTTCGGCTTGGCCAAGGCGCGCTTGGCGCCTTGATGCTTGGCACCGTGACCGTCACCCCCGCTCTTCAGCCGCAGCCGATGGTCGCTGTCGGCAATTTCAGCTGCGGCAATGCGATGTCATTGTTGGCGCCAAGAAACCAGCGCTTCACGTCGCTTCCGCGAAATGGGATCCTTGCAAGCACCAAGCGCAAGCTCATCAGGCAGAGTGTGTAATGGACTGAGCGGGCGTTCTCATATTGTGAAACGCCGAACGGATCCCGGGTCCCTGGAAGGGCGGCAGCAAAGGTTAGAGAGCCCCACTCCCAGGGAGGCTGGATCAATAGTCGTTGTTGTAATAGCGATCATCGCAAGGCGCCGTGTAGATCCGGCCGCGGCGGTCCTGGTAGCGGCAAAGCTGTTCGCCGCGGCGCTGCGGCGTGGTCGACTGGCCGATGACAGCGCCGAGCAAGGCGCCGCCGGCGGCACCCACGACCGTGCTTTCGGTGTTGCCGCCCAGTGCCTGGCCGGCGAGGGCGCCGACACCGCCGCCAATGAGTGCGCCTGTGGTTGCCCTCTGCTGCTGTTCGGTCTGGGTCGCGCAGCCTGCAAGTGCTGCAGTCATGAGCACGGCGGCAATGGTTTGTCTGATGATCATCTTGGAACTCCTTTGGAGCCCCAAACGCGGATCGGGGCGAATGGTTGCCAGTTGCTGGCGCATTGCGGCCAAACGGCGGCACGCCCGCTCACGAAATGAGACGTGGTTTCTCGGGCCTTGAAGACAATGGTTGCCAAAGCGGAAACGGCTTGCGCGAACAGGTCGGTAGCGCCTCGGCTTGAATCCGTTGAGGAGCAGCTAGGCTGGCTCGTCGCGCATCGCCTTTTTCGCGGCGGCGGTCAGGAATCCGGACCGGCTATAGCCATGGCGTTCCGCAGATCGATCTATCTGGTCGAGGACATCTTCGGGAATGGTGACGTTGACGCGCACCACCTTTGTGTGGTCTCGGCTTTGAGCGCTACCAGGACGGCGACCCGGCTGAGATTGTCATTGTTCGACATGACATCTTCCAGGGATGATGGCTCGGGAATGGCTTCGCGATCCTCGACAAGGCCTTCGAGATGGAAGGCCAGGGCCTCTTCGGCCATGGCGCGGGCGTCGTCCAGGCTGGTGCCGGCGGTGACCACGCCCGGAAAATCGGGAAAGGATACGCCGAAATCGCTGTCCGCTTGCTTGTGGATCAGTCCGATATAGTGACGCACGGGTCGGTTTCCCCCAAGGAGCGGCTTTAAGGCTCGATCAGACTATCGAGCCATTCGACACAAACTGTCGAGGTATTCCTAATGGGACCGTAGGAAGCTGCCTAGTAGGTTGGGCATGCCCCAGGCAGACATTGCCCGGGCAACGGTCGAGAGTGTGGGGAAAGTGCCAAAGTTAGATGGCGGGAACCAGACTGTGCCTAGAGTTCGCGCCGCGCAGTACGTGCGCATGTCGACGGAACACCAGACCTACTCGATCGACAACCAAGCGGACGCCATTCGCGACTATGCCGATATCATGGCTTACGACATTGTCGCCACTTACGAGGACCTCGGTCGCAGCGGTTTAAACCTTGGAGGGCGCCCCGGTCTTCAGAAGCTGTTGGCCGATGTCGAAAGTGGGCGAGCCGATTTTGAGACGGTTGTGGTCTATGATGTAAGCCGTTGGGGGCGTTTTCAGAACATTGATGAAAGCGCAGCCTACGAATACCGATGCCAGATGGCCGGCGTCCGTATCGAATTTTGCGCGGAGCAATTCGCAAACGACGGCAGCATCGGGTCAGACGTCCTCAAAGCAATCAAACGGAGCATGGCTGCCGAGCAGAGCAGAATGCTCTCGCAAAAAGTCTTCATCGGCCAGGTGAGGTTAATTCGGCTGGGCTTCCGGCAAGGCGCGAAGGCCGGCTTTGGCCTGCGGCGCCTGCTTGTCGACCAACTCGGTCGCCCAAAGGGCATTCTTTCATCCCACGAATACAAGAGCCAGCAGACGGATCGAATAGTTTTGGTGCTCGGCCCGCCTGACGAGATTGCGACCGTGAGGTGGATCTTCAGTCACTTTGTCAGAACACGCAAGACAGAGCTGGAGATGGCAAGACTGCTCAACAAGCGCGGCGTGCTCAGCGATTTGGGGCGACCATGGACGCGGGAATCCGTGCACTCGGTGCTGACCAACGAAAATTACATTGGCAACAGCGTCTGGAACAAGCATTCGGCCCGGCTGAGAAGCCATCAAGTCCGCAATCCCCCGGAACAGTGGGTGCGGGTGGAAAACGTCCTGGAGCCGATCGTCGACCGCAAACTGTTCGATCGGGCGCAGACCGTGCTCAAGACCATCTATCGCCACATGAGCAACGACGAGATGCTGGCCGCCCTTAGGGCACTTCTGGCTCGCCGTGGCGCCTTGTCGTTGGCCATGATCGACGCCGATCCCGGGTGCCCGCCGGCCCAACGCTACCAGTGGCGTTTTGGAACCATTGTCAAAGCCTATGAACTGATCGGATACGAGCCATCGAAAAACTACCGCTTCATCGGCGTGAACCGGCACCTGGAATCAATGAGGCTGCAGGTTATACAGGATCTTGTGGGCGCGATTGATAGGCAGGGCGGGGTTGCTGCCCATGACATGGCGATGGACCTCCTGCGGATAAACGAGGAGATCACGGTGGCGATTACAATGGGCCGATGCAGGGTTTCCGGCTTCGGCTATCCACGCTGGTTTTCCAAGGCCGATAAACGGCCGCTACCCGACATTTTCGTCCTGATCCGTATGAATCCCGGCGACCTGACCATTCGGGACTATTTGATTGCGCCTGCCCATGAGATCGCGGGCAAATCGGAACTGCATGCCATCAATGGGATACCGCTGGACAGCTATATTTTTCCCACGCTCGACCCCATTATCAGGCTGGCAGAGCGAGAGCCTGTCGGGGGGGTGGCTTGGTAGTCAAGCGCTTAGCCAAGGACGCCGCCTACCGTGCGTTGGAAAACGGTGGCGACAGACATGCGAGCAATATTGTTGCTGGCGCATTAGGGTCCAAGAAGAGGCTTCGTTCACACGAATTTTTGGCGACCTACGATACGGAATGCAAACGCATGCGCGATTTCGTCACGCAAGCGGCAAAGTCTGAACAGAGCCTGGACCGGATCGTCGCGGCGCTCCACCTGATGATGCGCGACAAGCAGTTTTGCGCCACACTGGTGTCCGAGGGCCTCGGGACAATGCCAAGGCTACTGGCACATAGGGTGCGTGGCGCGACCGGCGAGCCGCAAATGTTCTGCCCTGCCGGAAAACCCGCTTCCGAGACAGGCGAGAACCGGAAATCCGTTAACGGGATTTGCCCTGATGTCCTCGACCTGCTTCGCGACGCGCCGGTGAAAACACAAACCTTCGGGTTGCTCCAGAAGGTGCTGCCAGCCAGGCAATTGGAGATTGCCCGGCTGATGGTGGCGATGGACCGGGTCAGGATCACCTACACGAGACTACTCGTCGCTCTGACACCTCAAGCCCTGCTGGCGGAGGGTTTTAATCTCTCAACCATCACCACACAGGCTGAAGACCAGCGCGGCGCGATGGTGCTCGATGTCGGCGCGCTAAGCCTTGCGGTTCTCAGCGCCGCGGAACAGCATGGTCAGGTCGGCCTGGAGCTTGTCGCAGCCAACCGCTTTTTCGACCGGATGATGGATAATTCCAAAGTGGTGCGGTATCTCGCCCGGAACTTTCCGGGGCATTTTGAAGAGTTTCACAGCTTCTCGATGCCATGCCTCGAACAGGGGCGCTAGATGGTCGGACGTCAACTCCTATAGAAACCGATCGCCGTCACCGGGATGCAAACAACAGAACCAATGTGACTTCTGTCCAGGCCTCGAAAAGCCAAACCCGCCGAGCCTGCCGCAGCCAGAATGCTCGCAAAGCGATTTTCGATCGGCTCTCGGCCGCGCGGGGCCGCTGTCAAGCCTTCGGCAAGCCGTGTTGGTTCGTCGCTCATAACGGGTTGATCGGCCCGACTAGGCCGGGATGGTCGTTGGGCAATTTGTTGACGGCGCTCGTGTTCACCTCACGCCCAACGCGATTGAACTGCAACTGACCGTCGATGTCGTGGCTGAGAATTTCCTTGAGGCTGTCCTTGGGCGTCGCCGGGTCCAGCCAGGCGTCATAGTATGCCTGGTCGAGAATGAGAGGCTGTCGATCATGCAGCTGCTTCATCGGTTCTGCGGCAGGCTCTGTGACGATGGCGCAGCTGGTTATGTCGAGGTTGGAATTGTAAGCCCAAAGACCGGCGAACGAGAAGGGCGCGTGGCCTGGCTGGTAGATGTGCCAAGGGTCTTTCTTCCCATCAGCCGGTGAGATGGTCCACTCATAAAAGCCATCGGCAGGGATTAGGCAGCGCTTGGACTTGAAGGCATCGCGGAAGGCGGGCGCCGTGTCGACGCCCTCAATCCTCGCATTGAACATCGCCGCCTTGGGCATTTCCTTTGCCCAGAAAGGAACCAGCCACCAGCGCCCTTCACCCAGCCGGTGGTTGCCATCCTCACCGGCAGTGACAAACGGCACATCCTGTGTGGGCGCAATGTTGTAGCGCGGTTCGTCGTTGCGTCCGGTCTCGGCCGGCGCCGTCAGTCTGTAGAGCCGGTGGATTTCCGACCACGACAGATATTTGGTGTAGCGTCCGCACATGGCTCTGCCCCAGTTGCGCAGGAGTTCAGGCACGCTGAGCGGGCCAAGGTCGGAATTCTCCTATACTCGTGGCTGCGGCGCCAGACGTCGCGTATCTTGGCGGCGGTGACCGATTGATTGCCTTCGCCAGTACCCTTGCGGAAGGCTCTGGGCGACCGCAGAGTTCCCCTTGGTGTGCGCTGTGGAGCCAAAAAGGGCAAAGTCGACAACGATCATGCAATGTCCCCTCTCACTGCGGACTTAGCAAAGGCTCTCGCAAGGAATCCCGTCCTTGTCGCGGTCGAGCTTGCCGCCCCAAGAGCAGTTGGCCAAATACCAGTTCGCCTCGTTGCATGAGCTGATCTGGGGACAGGTTCGCCGTGGCTGACAAGAATAGCTCTGCGCCACCTGCCCATTACGCATGATGCCGAGTGGTTGTTTTGCTGACGGCCTGGTGGTGCCGTTCGCATGCTCTGCGCGCCAATCCCATGGCGCCTGAAACGCTCCAGCCCACAGACCGACCTTCGCCGCCTGGGCCTTCGCCTGCTGTCTTGCGTAGGCTCCGTGGCTGTAGCGCGGCCAATCTAGTGCCAAGCCCCGCTCGACAAGCCAGCTCTGGACGTTGCGACCGTCGGCGCGATCGCAATCCCCAACAAGCCTGCCGTACCGGTCTCGGTTAACAAAGCTGCAATGCAACGGACGCGATGCAGCTAGGAACTCGTCCAAGGCTTGGGCAGCATGGCGCCCGCAGGCGTATTCGAAGCCCTTAGCGTCTTCGCAATATTGCTTACTCTCGGGCGCATCGATGCCGTTGAAGCGGATGCCCTGTCCGTGGATCTCGATCGTGTCGCCGTCGATCAGAGACGCGACACCGGCGATCGGCGCCGGCTTCGAGCCGAACCAATTCGATGCATTGATCTCTGGCAAACTTTCGCTGTGCTGGATGGCGGTTTGCGCGACCAGAGCGCCAGCCGCTACCGCAGTTACCAAAATCAGGCGCCGCGGCACATTCGCCCATCGGTGCGCACGGCTATGCTTGGCACCGGTTCGCTTTCGCCAGCGATCAGATCGATTGTCGTATCGGTATTTGTCCACGCCCTCATCCCCGCAGAGAGGATGCGACTGTTTCAACGAAGAGTCCAGAAGACGAGGCGCGCGGAATGCTAGCCCGGAAGCCGATGCGTGCCGACGCCCTCGACTTCGATCTCGGTTAAGGGGGTTCGATGACCTGTTGGGGTGCATTCGGCTGTCGGGCCTGACCGGCGCGCTCCCGAAGGTGCGTTCACGCGGGAAAACCGGCCTTTCTGAAGCCTGACGTGAAAAGCTCGAGGTCGACTTGGTGGGCGAACGGGAGACGTGAAATCAGCCGGATAGTCAGGTCGTGTTTCCTCATCAGTGCTTCCTGAACTTCAGCACGCGCCTTCTGCGTCTCGCCCAAATGAGCGTACGCCGCTGCGAGAAAGGCATGAATGAAGAATTGGTCGCCGGCCTTCTGATACGAACCGACGGCCTCCGAGTACCTTCTTAGCAGGAAGAGGGAGCTGCCCTTCACCTCCCAGAACCATATTGGAGGTAACGGGTCGCGCAGCAGCGCAGATTCAAGCACGTTCAGCGCGCTCTCGGCCCGGCCGCCGTAGTTGAGCCAGCTTGCGTAGTCCCCCGCTATGTTCACGTCCAACGGGTTTAATGAGCGCGCTTGCTCGAAATGCACTCCCGCGTCGCTGTGCTGGCGCATGTGCGTAAGCACCAGGCCCATGCTCTGGTGACAGACGCCATCGCTCCTGTCGAGAGCGAGCGCCGTTCGTGCCGAGTCCCAGGCGTTCTGTAGCGTCCGCGGATCGTTGTCGTACCAAAATCTGCCGACGAGCGCCTGCGCGAGGAAGGCGTGGCCTTGAGCGAACGTCGCATCGAGCTCGACACACCGGACGAAGAGGGGCTCGGCCATGTCCAGTTCATACCGGTAGAACCGTGCGCGCCCCTGCAGGTAGCAGTCGTATGCATCCCAATCGGCCGGAGGCTTGCGTCTGGTCCTGCTCGTCGAATCGGCCTCCGCTTGGCCTTCGACCATCGAGGCGATGAGAGCCGCAACCTCGTCTTGCAATGCGAAGATGTCGTCGAGGGCCCTGTCGTACCGTTGGGCCCACAGGTGGGTACCGGTGGTAGCGTCAATCAACTGTGTGGTGATCCGAATGCGATCACCGAGCTTTCGTATGCTGCCTTCGACGAGGTAGCGAACTCCGAGTTTGCGATGGACTTCGGCAATGTCCAATGCCGGATAGCGAAACTGAAAAGATGAATTGCGCGCGATGACAAGGAGGGAGCGGAACCTGGCCAGCTCCGTAATTATGTCCTCGGTTATGCCATCGCTGAGATACTGCTGGTCCTGATCGCCGCTCAAATTGGCAAAAGGCAGGACCGCAATCGACGGCTTGCCGGACGCTGGTATCGGTCTGCGGGATGCGCTCGCCACCGGTTCGACAGTCCCGGTGAAGCGGTAGCCGACGCGAGGCACCGTGGCGATCCACTCGCCGCCGTTGTCAGCCGGACCGAGTGCCTTTCTCAGTGTCGCTATTTGGACCGTAAGGTTGCCTTCCTCAACGTCGGTTCCCGGCCAGGCAGCGTCCATCAGTTCGGCCTTGGTCAGGATCTCGCCGGGCCGGGCCGTAAGCGCAGCAAGCAGCGTCAGCCCACGATGCCCAACAACGATCGGGATCTGCTCTTTCAGGAGCGTCCCGATGTCGGGATCGAGTACGAACGGACCAAAAGCGATGCGTGTCCCCTGCATCTGAGCATATTAGACGTTCCGGCGGTTTTCGGAACAGTGTCGGCACCGCTTTAATCCCCGGGTCGCTTTCGAAGCCTATGCCCAGAACGCGGCCACCTGTCCATCGATCAGAAAGATAGCGATCGGGCGCTGGCCGCTGCGCAACAAGGCGGCATTGCTGCGCGGCCATTTCGGGCCATGGGTGGAGAAGCAACGGGGCCTTTCCAGCAGCATGGCCGAGCAATGCATGCGGCGGTGCCAGGCGCCAGTACGCGTGAGGGCCAGGACAGCGGCCGGCAGAAGCGACTGGACGACGAATATCGCGGCCTGGTTCGGTCATGACTCCGTTCTCTACCCACTTTTCGGGCCGGTGCCATTCAACTGCGGGTCTCCTTAACGCCCGACGTCACGCCCCTGAAGGGAGACGATGAGGTCACGGTGTCGAGCATAGCGCACATCTTGTTCGGACCGTCAAAATTGAAGCCTAGACATCTCTGATCAGCGGCGCAGGCCAATACGCAGTCGGCATAGCCACTCCGGACATTCGCGTAAGCGCCCCCAACGACTACCGTGTCCTTCCCGAAAACGAGGCTGGAGTACTGGAGATTCGCCTTGATTGCCCCCTTCGCTGCCATCACTGCATCGGGACTCCTAACCAGAATTGATCCGTTACTCTTCATGAAACAGGCTGCGTGTTTCTTATCATAGGTGAGAGCTAGGCAGCGGCGATCCGCTTCGCATTGGGCTTGGCACTGTTCAAGCGAGACATCCCACGCTGGCATACCCGGCAGATCGTTTCCGATAGCGTCCCATCCGTCCTGCTGCACAGACAGTTCGTCGGCCGCAGCAGCTGCTTCTTTCCGTTCCTTATCCATGTCGAAATCGCTTGGCGCGAACCTGGCCTCGTCGAGCCAGAGGCAACGGCTGGCGAGTTCACGCGCCGACTTGTCGTCAAGGCCTACCGATGCGAGTGTCTCGCTCGACGACACCGGTGCCAATGGCGTCGATGTAGGTGAGGGTCGGTTGACAAGGCTTACCTGAACCTCGACTCCGGTGATTGCCAGCTTGCGCGTATAACACCAGGCGGTGTCCCAGGTTGGAGCTTTCTCACTGTCAAAGTGGTGACCGGACTCGAGTTGCCAAGTGCTGCCAGCGTAGGTGACTTGGCGATTGGCGAACTTTACGAAATCGAACGTATCTGGATTTGCGGGGTCTGCGGGCGGCGGCGTCGGTTGCTCGATTGGTGGCGACTTCGGCTTATCCGTCTTATCCTTCTCGGCGATTGTGTCGCCGCCCGAAAGTCTATCGTCCGCTTTCTTCGTCTCTTTTGGCTCGTTCTCTTTCGGGTTTGGCGCATCGGTTTGGGCGACCGGCGGCTCCGGTTGGATCACGGCGGGGTCGCGATCAAAGACCAGCCATACACCCACGCCGATCCCAATAGCGGCCATTGCGATGGCAGCACCGCTAGCCATTCGCCGAAATGCGTTGGCGCGAGCGATCTTGTCGTGCGCAGCTGCTTCTGCCTGCAGAGTTGGAATCGCCGACCGTTTGATCTGCAGATCGATCGCCTGTTCGAGCAGCTTGGTGTTATGTCGTACGAGCACGTCTACCGCCTCGCTTCGCCCCAGTTGCCGGCTCTTTGAAATCTAGTTGCAATTCACCTTCGAGGGCTTTCTCCATCTCTTTCTGGTCGTATTGTCCTTTTGCAGAAACCTTTACCAGATCGATTACTTCCGGAGGCAGTTCCCGATCCAACGCCCGGCGCAACGCCTCCGGGTCGTCAGTAAGGATAGGCACATAAAGGATCTCTTTGACGATCTTCTCGACTTCCACAGGAACCTCGATGCGCTTCTCTACTTCTCTGTCGAAAGGCACTTGCACGGGTACCTTGCGGACACGGCGCCACCGCCAGCGTAACAGCATTCGACGCAACAAACGCGAGAGTTTGCTATCGCGCTGAACTTCGGGCTGTGCGCCGATGCGTTGCAGGGCCAGCGCGACCATCGCCGTGATCGGCCCCGCTAATGCGGCGATGAATGCAAGCGAGGCGAACCAGATCGTCGATACCGTGCCAGCCTGAGCGTCTGTAACGTCTTCTGGCTTCAACCCGTACCAGCGAGCTGCCAGCCTACGGATCTGGTCGTTACGAGCAACTGGCAGGCGCTCTGTTTCCAGGCGGCTGAGTTCCGTTGCGATCGCCTCTTGCCGCTGCTGGTTCTTGGCGAGCGTCTCCGACTTGCGAGTTGCGGTTTCCTGAGCGGCCGCTAGCGCAGTACGTGCCTCGTCAAGCTTACGATCCCAATCGGCTGCGGTGCCGTCGTAGAGCTTCTCCAGATCGTTGCGCCTGGCCTCAAGGCGCTGTTTGTCTTCAAGAGTCATCGGAGGACTATCTTTTCGCAGCCTCTCATATTCCGCGCGGGCCGCGGCGACTGCGGGCTCCAATTCAGCCAATTTCGGCGCGAATTCGGCCTCTTTTTTCAGCCGCGGATTGGCTAATTTGTTCAGCCCTTCTTCGTTGCGCTGCACTGACGCAAGATCGCCTGTTTCTCGCGCGCTCTTTATACGATCAACGTAGCTATCCCGCTGTCTCTCGAACTGCTCCACGGCGTCCTTGATTTCTCGATCGCGCCGTTCCACCAGCGCGCTTAGCGCTGTTTGTTTCTCCTCAAGAAACTCTTTGGCTCGCGCTGCCGCTGGCGACAGGGTGGTTGCGGCCTGCAGCTCTTCGTCAACCTCTGTTATCCGTGCGCGCAATTTGTCGCGCTCGGTGTCAGCCAATCCACCGAGCTGCTCCAGATCACTTCGGGCCTTTGCCTCGTCGTCAGAGTTTCGCAAACTTTCGTCTGCCACCTTCAGATTGTCGAGCTCTTGCTGGAGGGCTTTAGTCTGGTTGGCGAAGTTGGCATACTGCACCTCGCGCATTGTGCTGGCACGCTCCAATCCCAGAAGGACTGTCTCAAAAGTGATGCCGGCCAAAACGAGCAGAAAAGCCAAGATAACGGGCTTCCAAATCCACGAGGCGCCGAACAGAAGAGTGGCGATTGGGATCTTCGTCAGCTCGGCAATCGCGATCATAAAGAACGGGGCACTTGCAAGCACAAGATCCATCGAGTTCGCCGCCTCATTGGCAACGAAGCCGCGGTAACTCAGAGCGACGCCGGTTGTTAGGCCGATGATCGCCGCAACGATTTCAAGTGCCCACGCACCGCGATACGTCCACTGGCCATAGCTCGCCAGTTTCTGGCTCATTGCCGTGTGCATGTGAAATCCCCGCCCTTTTCCCAGCCCATCTTGACATGCAACGCTGGCCATTGCAGCAAAATTTGCCGCTAGATACAGCGTAACTTGCAACGAGGTGAATAGCCCGCGGGCCGTGACAAAGACTTTGTTGCGTCTGCAAGACTGATTTATTTGGGATGGCGCCTTATCCCGGCAAGCGCTTCGTCACTCACAGCGGCTCAGCCGAACGCGCCTTGTCCTCAGCCTTGTCTGCCGGCTTTGGGGGCGCGTCTTTAGAATGTTCGAAGCTGAGGTCAACGGTGGCGCCGTGGCTGCGGCAGTCGTCGCCAACTCCAGGCGACGACATTCTTGCCGAACTGCGCCTCGAGGTCTCGCCATGTCGCTTCCGGCCAGCGGTCGGCTCCGATGATCCAGGCGGCGGCGCGGGCCATCCATACTGCCCGGCATGTCGATGTCGGTGAACATCGCTTCGATCATTACACCTGTTTCGGTATGGCGATGGCTTCGTCGGCATTGGAAGCCTCGAAAACCAGAAATCCTTCGCTCCGAAGAAAGTCCGCGATGTCAATGCGGATTAGAGGTTCGTCTTCGACAACCAAAACACCCATAGGTAGCGACATCGGTTTCTACCTACAATTGACAATCACGGTCCTCAACTCCTGTGCGCCGAAATCGCTCCATTGAAATACTTAACAAAGCCGATTTGGCGCAGACTGGCAGCCAACCGCCGCGTCCATGATGGTTGTCGGCAAGATTTGCGCCAAGGCGCTGCTGCTTGCGGAACGAGCTGCGCCAGGCGCTGCTCGGCGGCTTTGCCCACTCGACCGCAGTTCCGGCAATCTGCGAACCTGGACAGGATGTTTCCTAAGGTCACTTTTTCGAAAGCTCAGGCTGGAAACAGGAACGCCGCCGACGGATCGAAAAACACCTGCCGGCGAGCCTGCGCCGGTTCATGCGACTGCATGGCGGCAGAGGTCGGCCTGATGTCGATTTCCTGTCCGTTGGCGGTGCGCGCGACGATGCGCCGGCGTTCGCCATAGAATGCGACATCCACGATCTCGACAGCGAGCTCCGCGCTCGTCGGCTTTCGCTCCATGCCAAACGCTTCCGGGCGGATCATCAGCCTGGTTTTTTGACCCTTGTCGAAAGCGCCGTTGACGCTGACGCCGGATACGACCGAACCGTCCGCCAGCCGGATCGTTGCCGCGCCATTGGCGGTTTCGAGATGTTCGGCTGCGAGGAAATTTGAATTGCCGATGAAGCCGGCGACGAAGTCGGTCGCCGGCCGCAGATAAAGATCTTCGCCGCTGCCGGTCTGCTCGATGCGGCCGTCCCGGAACAGAGCGATGCGGTCGGAGAGATGCAGCGCTTCTTCCTGGTCGTGGGTGACGTAAAGGATGGTGACGCCGGTCTCGCGATGGATGCGGCGGATCTCGGCCTGGATTTCCTCGCGCAGCTTCTTGTCGAGCGCCGACAATGGTTCATCCATGAGCAGGATCGGCGGGTCGTAGGCCAGCGCCCGGGCCAGGGCGACGCGCTGCTGCTGGCCGCCCGACAGTGCGCCGGGCAAGCGCGCTGCGAAGCTTTCCAGCCGCACCAGCGCCAGCATGTCGGCAACCTTCTTCTTCACCTCGGCTTCGGACCGGCGGCGAACCCGAAGCGGAAAGGCAATGTTTTCGGCCACCGTCAGATGCGGAAACAGCGTGTAGCGCTGAAAGACCATGCCGATGTTGCGCTTGTGCGACGGGACGGCGAGCAGCGACTTGCCAGCCAGCTGCACGTCGCCGGAGCTCGGGTCCTGGAAACCGGCAATGGCATAGAGGGTCGTCGATTTTCCCGAGCCCGATGGCCCGAGAAAGGTCAGAAATTCCCCCTTGGGGATCTCAAGGGTGACGTCATGCACCGCAGTGAATGCGCCGAACGCCTTGCGCAGCTTGCGGATGGAAAGGAAGGGCTGGGTCATGTCTGGAACTTTCGGCGCAGCAGTGCCGTCACCGCCATCAGGGCAAGGGTGAGGCCGACAAGCAGGCTGGAGGCGGCGGCGATGACCGGGCTCAAATCCGACCGCAGACTGCCCCAGATCTTGACGGGCAAGGTCTGCAAGGTGGGGCTGGCCATGAAGATCGCCACCACGACCTCATCCCACGAGGCGAGGAAGGCAAAGATGGCGGCGGAAAAGATGCCGATCCTGATCGACGGCAAGGTGATGCGCAACTTCGCCTCGAGCGGGCTGGCGCCGCAGACGATCGCCGCGTCCTCGATCGACTTGTCGAAGCCTTCGAGCGCCGTGGCAATCGGGATGATGGCGAAGGGCAGCGCCAGAATAGTGTGGGCGATGACGAAGCCGATGGTGGTGCCGCCGAGACCGAGGCGCAGGAAGAAGGCGTAGATGGCGATGGCGAAGACCACCACCGGCAGAACCATCGGCGTCAGCAGCAGACCGCGCAGGATCTCGCGGCCGCGGAACTGTCCGCGAACCAGCGCAAAGGAGGCAAGCAGGCCGATCACCACGGCAAGGATCGCCGTCATGGTGGCGATCCGGGCGCTGGTCAGTGCCGCCTCCAGCCAGGCTGGATCGGCAAACAGCTCCTGGTACCATTTGAGTGTCCAGCCGGGCGGCGGAAAGGCCAACCAGCGCGACGAGCCGAAGGAGAGCAGGACGATGAAAACCACCGGCAAGAGCAGGAAGGCAGCGACCAGCGCGGTGAAGCCGAGCAGGGCAATTTTCAGCCAACCCATGCGGTCATAGTCGAGCAGCATCTCAGACGCCTCCGCTCATGCGCCTGACGCCGACAAGGCGCAGCTGCAGCGCGTAGAGCGCCATGGTGACGACAAGGAGGATGAAGGCGGCCGCACTGCCCAGCCCCCAGTTGAGCAGCGACTGGATCATCTGCGCGATCATTTCGGCCAGCATCATGTTGGACGTACCGCCGAGCAGCGCCGGCGTGACGAAATACCCAAGCGACATGACGAACACCATCAGGGCGCCGGCCGCGATGCCAGGCAGGGACAGCGGCAAAAGGATACGACGGAAAGCCTGGAAAGGACTGGCGCCACATAGGGCTGCGGCACGCAGCGTCATCGGATCGATCGCGCGCAGCGTGCCGACCAGCGGCAGGATCATGAAAGGCAGCATGATGTAGACCATGCCGATGGTAACGCCGGTCAGGTTGTTGATGAGGGGCAGCGGCTGGTCGATGACGCCAGCTGCCATCAGCGTCCGGTTGATGACGCCGGTGCGCTGGAGCAGCACCATCCAGGCATAGGTGCGGGTCAAGAGATTGGTCCACATCGACAGGATGATGACGCCGAAGATGATCGAGGCCAGCGCGGAGGGCATGATCGCCAGCATCCAGGCGACCGGAAAGGCGACCAGCACCGTGACGGCGGTCACTACCGCCGCGACCAGGAAGGTGTTGAAGAACACCCTGGCATAGGTGCTGTCGCCCAGCAGGGTCGCGTAGTTCTGCAGGCCGGGCGCCGGCTCGGTGACGCTGCGCAAGAGCAGGGCCACGACGGGGACGACGAAGAACAGAACGATCAGGATCAGCGCCGGCAGCAGGCCGTTGAAGCCTGCCGGCATGCGAAATGTTGATGGGCTCTGGCGTGTTTCGACCGACATGGCAGCGATCCGGCTGTGGGACGAGACGGTGCTGACCGTCTCGCCCCTTGCAGTTCAAGGGACAGGCTTATTTCGCCTGCCAGGCATACCAGCGCGTGGCGATCTCGTCGCGGTGCTCGGCCCAATAGTTCATGTCGAGATTGATCTGGCCGTCGACATGGGCGTCCGGCAGCGACTTCACGACGTCGGCCGCCATCTCGGCCTTGGCCTTGGTGTTGATGGGCGCATAACCGCTGGCTTCGGCAAACTTCGCCTGGCCGGCGGGGCTGCTTGCCGCGGCGAGGAACTTCATCGCGGCGTCCTTGTTCTTGGCGCCCTTCGGCACCACCAGGACGTCGGCCGCCGTCAGGTTCTGGGCCCAGGAAACGCCGACCTCGGCTTCGTCATGCTGAAGTGCGAAAACGCGGCCGTTCCAGAGTTGGCCGAACGCTGCTTCGCCGGACGCAATCAGCTGCTGCGATTCCGCGCCGCCGCTCCACCAGACGATGTCGGACTTGATGGTGTCGAGCTTCTTGAAGGCGCGGTCGAGGTCGAGCGGATAGAGCTTGTCGGCGGGAACGCCGTCGGCGAGCAAGGCGATCTCGATGACGCCGGGCGCCGACCATTTGTAGAAGGTGCGTTTGCCCGGGAATTTCTTGGTGTCGAACATGTCGGCCCAGCCGGCCGGCTCGCCGGAGACGACGCCCTTGTTCCAGGCCAGCACGAAGGAATAGTAAAAGCTGCCGACGGCGTGGTCAGTGGTGAAGCGCGGATCGAGATCTGCCTTCGGCACCGCCTTGAAGTCGATCGGTTCCAGCAGGCCGTCCTTGGCCGCCTTGATGGCGAAATCCATCTCGACGTCGACGACATCCCAGTTGACGCTACCGGCGTCGACCATGGCTTTCAGCTTGCCGTAGTCGGTTGGACCGTCCTGCAGAACCTTTATGCCGGATGCGACGGTGAAGGGCTCGGCCCAGGATTTGGTCTGCGCTTCCTGGGTCGTCCCGCCCCAGCTGGTGAAGACCATCTCCTCGGCCTTGGCGGCCGTCGTTCCCAGAAGGGCGGCAAGGATGCCGGCGAAAATCAGTTTCATGTCGTTCTCCTCTGTTTGTTTTCGTTGTTGTCTGTTTGCGACCGGCGTTTTCGCCTTGATCGCGTTTCCCCGGCCAGCGGCGGCTACCGCATGACGAAAGGATCGGGAATCGGGTCGTCCGAGGTGCGTATCCAGACCGATTTCGAGCGCGTGTAATCGCGGATGGCGTCCATGCCGCCTTCGCGGCCGAGGCCGGACTGGCCGTAGCCGCCGAACGGAACCAGCGGCGAGACGGCCCGGTAGGTGTTGATCCAGACCACGCCGGCACGGATGCCGCGCGCCATGCGGTGCGCTTTGGCGAGGTTGGTGGTGAAGACGCCGGACGCCAGGCCGAACTTGGTGTCGTTGGCAAGCGCCAGCGCTTCGGCTTCCGTGTCGAAGGCGATCACGCTGAGCACCGGACCGAAAAGTTCTTCGCGCACGCAGGCGAGGCTCTGATCGAGCGCTTCGATGATCGTCGGCGCATAGTAGAAGCCGTCCGGCTTGCCTTCAGGGCGATTGCCGCCGGTGACCAGCCGGCCGCCCGTGGCCAGGCTTTCGGTGATGATCTTCTCGATCCAGTCGCGCTGGCGCGCGGTGGCGAGCGGTCCCATTTCGGTTTCGGTATGTTGGGGGTCGCCGATCCGGATCGCCTCGGCCTTGCGCTTGAGCCGGACGAGAAACTCGTCCTTCACCGAGCGCTCGACCAAGAGCCGCGAGCCGGCGACGCAGCTCTGGCCGGTGGCGGCAAAGATGCCGGCGACGACGGCGTTGGCCGCACTGTCCAGATCGGCATCGGCAAACACCACGACCGGGCTCTTGCCGCCGAGCTCGAGTGTCGTGTAAGCAAGGTTTTCAGCCGTGTTCCTGACGATCTGGCGGGCGGTCGCCGGACCGCCGGTGAAGGCGACGCGGGCGACGAGCGGATGGCTGGTCAGGCGGTGGCCGCAATCATGGCCAAAGCCGGTCAGGATGTTGACGCTGCCTGCGGGAAATCCGGCTTCGTGGACGAGTTCGGCGAAGGTCAGCAGCGGGGCAGGGCCATCCTCGGACGCCTTGAGGACGACGGTGCAGCCTGCGGCGAGCGCCGGCCCGAGCTTGACGGCGGACAGGAAGAGCTGCGAATTCCACGGCACGACAGCGGCAACGACGCCGATCGGTTCGGGCCGGATCGTCACCTCCATATCCGCCTTGTCGATGGGAACAAACGAGCCTTCGTGCTTGTCGGCGAGACCGCCATAGTAGCGGTAGTAGTCGCCGACATAGGCGATCTGGGCGCGGGTCTCGCGGATGATCTTGCCGGTATCGCGCGTCTCCAATTGCGCCAGCCGATCGGCATTGGCGACGACGAGATCGCCGAGCCGCACCAAAAGCTTGCCGCGGGCGCTCGCCGTCATCGCTGCCCATGGGCCGGATCGCAGTGCTCGGTGGGCGGCTTCGACAGCGCGGTCGACGTCGGCAGCTGATGCAGCGGGCATTTTTGCCCATGTTGCGCCGGTCGACGGGTCGATGCTGTCGAAGGTCGCTGCCCCTTCGATGAAGTTGCCGTCTATGTAGTTCCTGAATTCGCCGGTGCTCATCACGTTCGCGGTCCCCGGAAGGCCGGCATCACCTTGTCGATGAACAGCTGCAGCGATTTCTTCTTGCGCTCGTGCGAAAGGCCGCTGTCGATCCAGATAGAATACTGGTCGTAGCCGAGCGCCTCATAGGCCTTGAGCCTGGCGATCACCTCGTCGGCTTCGCCGATCACCAGATTTTGCCGGATCTTGTCCGGCGCATATTGCGGCATGGCCGCGATCTCGGCCTCCGTCAGCGCATCCAGCACGCCCTGGCGCACTGGCTTCTTGTTCTGGAACCAGGCGCCGAACTGGCAGTAGAATTGCGACAGGTCCCGTGTCAGCCGATCGGCGTCGGCTGCGTCCTCGGCCACGAATGTGTGCATCAAGAGCATGATTTCCGGCCGCGATATGTCCGGGTGGGAAGCACAGGCGGTGTTGAAGCGCTCCATGAGGCTAGTCACTTCGCCATCGCCGGAGGCGAGCGGCGTCACCTGCACGTTGCATTTGTTGGCCACCGCGAAATCGTGCGAGTTGGGATCGCGCGCCGCCACCCAGATCGGCGGATAAGGTTTTTGCAGCGGCTTGGGCGACGAGGTGGTCGAGGGAAACGACCAGAACTCGCCAGAGAGCTCGAAATCTCCGTCCCACAGGCCACGGATCGCCGGCACCATCTCGCGCATGCGCTGGCCCGCGCCCCACGCTTCGAGCCCGGGGAAAAGCCGCTGGTACTCGTAAGCATACGCGCCGCGCGCAATGCCGATGTCGAGCCGGCCGCCGGTGATGACGTCGGCCATCGCCGCTTCGCCGGCAAGCTTGATCGGGTGCCAGAACGGCGCGACGATCGTACCGGTGCCGAGCCGGATCGTGCTGGTCTTGGCGCCAAGATAGGCGATGTTGATGAACGGGTTGGGCGAGATGGTGAATTCCATCCCGTGATGCTCGCCGATCCAGGCGGTCTCGAAGCCGGCCTGTTCCGCCAGCACGACCAGATCCTCCAGCTCGGCAACAAGCTCGGAATGCGGCTTTGCCAGATCCGAGCGCTCCATATGGACGAAGAGCGAGAATTTCATCGGCGTCACCTGCGACCAGTAAGAGCTTGGGAAGACGCAGCCCTGGCGAGCGGCCGGACCTCGCCTTCGACCTCGTTGCCGACATAGACGCCGAATGCATCTTCCGTGCGTTCACGGACATAGCGGGTCAGCATGGAGCGAACCGCCGGATCGGCGATCTTCAGATCGGCGACATGGTCTATATCAACAAGCCTGACCTGGCTGTCGCCGGGGGCGGGGGCGGTGACCGTCCCCCGGTAGTAAACGTGCGAGCGCGACGGATCGGCCGCGTCGTCCCATACCGCAAACAGGAAGCCGAGTTGAGCGTCGACGCCCTTGGCGGCAAGGCATCCCTTGAGGCTGCGGGCATCCTTGGGCGAGCCCAGCCCTCGACCCGCCGGCAATTCGTGGAAGCCGTTCGCCGTTTCGAAGAACAGCACGCGGCCTTCATTTTCGAGAATGGCGCCGACTTCGGTGCCGTGAGGTGCAGCCGCAAGGGCTTCCTGGCTGAGGCCGGGCGTGACGTAGGTGCCACGGAAATAGCCGAGCGGCTGCGCTCCATTGTGGGTGAAATCTCGGACGCGACCGATCAGGATCGAGTGGTCGCCGGCATCGACCAGTTGCTCCATGCCGCAATCGAACACCGCGACGGAACCGTCGATCAGCGGATTGCCGGTTAGCCCGGACTGCCAGGCAACGGAAGCGAACTTGTCCGCGGCCTTGGAGGCGAAAATGCCGGATTCGGTCTTCTGGCTCTCCGAGAGAATGTTGATCGCGAAACCTCTGCATGTCGAAAAGGCGCTGTGCCCCAACGCCTTTTTGGCGATGCAGACAAGGACGAGTGGCGGATCGAGCGAGACCGAGGTGAAGGAGTTTGCAGTGAAGCCGCGCGGCTCGCCTTCCGCACTAACCGTGGTGACGATGGTGACGCCGGTCAGGAACGAGCCGAGTGCCCGCCTGAATTCGCCGTTGTCGAACGCGGCATCGGTTTGCGCCTTCGTGCCGGAGTCGGCCGCCGTGTCCAGGAAGGCGATGATGTGTTGAGTCACTTTTTCGGGAGAGGCTATTGCCATCATGTGCCTTTCTCCGCTGAGCACGAGGCATTGACCGCGGGGCGCGAGCCTCGCCATCGCCGCAGACATGGCCGGGGTCGAATTGCTGTCCTGCGACCCTGTCATGAACAGGGCCGGTGCGCTGAGCCCGGGCAAGGCGTCGGCATGCTCGGCATCGGCGCGGGCAAAAAGGCGATAGGTGCGCGCGTAGCCTTCCGGGTCGACGCCTTCAAGCGCCGCGCGTGCGGTTTCGGCCGCGCTGGCCAAGTTCTCCGGCAGCGGGTCGCCGAACCAGCGGGCAAGCGTTGCCGCGACGGCCGAAGCATCGCCATGCGTGCCGAGTGCCGCCGCTCGCTCGCGCACGGCCCGCGCCAGTGCCTCGGGGCGGCGGAAGACCGCGTTGAGGCAGACTATGGAGCGAACGCGCGACGGTGCGCGAAGTGCGATTTCCAAGGCGACCAGCGCACCCATCGAATGGCCGACGATCGATACGGAGGCGAGGCCGAGATGATCGAACAGGCGGATCGCCTGCTCGGCAAAGTCCGACAGGTTGGCGCTTGCTGGCGGCAGCGGTGAGTTGCCGTGGCCGAGCAGGTCGATGGCGATCAGGTCGTAGTGGTCTTGCATCGACGCGATCTGATCGCGCCAGATCGCGGCATTCATGCCGACGCCGTGGATGAGCAGCACAGGCGTGCCGGAGCCGGCTCGGATGAAGCCGGTGCCGTCGGGAGCCGTGTCCCGGACCCATTCCGAGGCGACGATATCAGCCATGCAGATCCCCGACCTCCTTCAGGTCCTGATAGCGGTCGCCGATGCGGTGGTGTGGGCGCCCGCCAATCGAGGCGCCGAGCGCCACCACCAGTTCGTCCGGCGCAGGCGCATCGCCGATCTGGAAATGCACGGTCAGATAATGGGAGCGGCGGCCCTCGTCATTCTTGTCCATGAGCGGGATCATGATCGGCGTGTTTGGCCCGCCACGCAGATTGGTGAAAGCGAGATAGGTCTTGGCGCCAACCGCGCGACGGTAATGATTGCCGAAATGCAGCGTATGGATCAGCGCCGATGCGTGCTCGATCTCGCCCGCCGTGCCGCAGATGGCGGCCTTGCCGTAGCCTTCGATCGCTTCGCCCGAACCTGCGACGGCGATGATCTCGCGCGTCAGCAGTTCACCGAGGACAGGAGCGATGGCGCGGATCTCCGGCGACAGATCCTCGGTGAAACCGCGGCCGGCCCAAGGGTTGGTCAGCACCGCGGCGACGCCGATCAGGCGCAGCGGCTGCGGTGCTGCCTTGCCGCCTTCAATGAGCGTGTTCTCAATGTAGGTGACGATCTTTCGAATGGCTGGTTTCACCACAATCCTCGGTTGCATGGCGCATTTCGCGCCGTCATCTCTATCGCGTATTATGGTATACCATGCTATGGAGCGCCAGGAACCTTGTCAACTGGCCAACGAATCTGTTTTGTGGCAGCACGAGGAAGCGGAGAGGAAATGTCAGAGGATACGCTGCGGATCGACCGCTCTGCCAAGACATTGCGAACGCTGGCGCTGGAGCGCATGCGCGAGGCGATCATGGATTTTCATTTCCAGCCCGGCGAAAGGCTGGTCGAACGGCCCCTTTGCGATCAGCTCGGCGTCAGCCGGTCGGTGGTGCGCGAGGTTTTGCGGCAATTGGAGGCGGAGGGGTTGGTGCAGATGATACCTGGCCATGGGCCTGCCGTGGCGAAGCCGGATCTCGGCCGCACCGACGAGATCTACGAGTTAAGGGCGCTGCTGGAGGGCATCGCGGCGCGGGCTTGCGCCATGTCGGCAACAGATGAGCAGATTGCCGTGCTCGACGGTGCCTTGACCAACCTTTTCGACGCTTGGGCGTCAGGGGTGCCGGTCGCGGTGATGCGGGCGACCACCAAATTCTACAAGGCGCTGTTCGAAGCGGCCGATAAGCGCATCGCCTGGGAAATCGTCTCAGGGCTGAACGTCCGCATCAACCAGCTGCGGTCGATGACCATAACTTCAACCAATCGCCGGGAACCGGCGATAGACGAAATGACCGCGATCATGAATGCGATCAAGTCGCGCGACCCTGACAAAGCTGAGGCGGCCGCCCGACATCATGTCGAACAAGCCTGGTCTATCGCGCAACAGTTGTTGCGCTCGCGGTGACAGATCCCATGAGGGCTGCCGCGGCGGTGCGGCACGATCACGAATATCCTCCGGCAATAGCCTTCCCTTTGGGTAAAAAGCTTGCCTGAGGACGCGGCTGACTGCGTTTTTTCACTGGCCAAGAACCCATATGAGCACGACGTCGCTAAAAATGGCAATGCCTTGCCCGACGGCAACCGCGGCACACCGCCTCGTTTCAGTTTTTGCGCGAGCTCGAAAGAGCTGGCCTGGAAGTTTGATGCCGACCTTCGCGCAGACTCCCGAGCCTTCCCACTCTCTGAGCCCTCGCAGTTTCACTCGCCACGTGATAGCGGCCCTTAAGACTGCTCATTCAGATGGACGTTCCAGGGAGGATTGTCGCGTCAAACGCAGCCTCACTGCAACAAAATTGTGCCGGTGATGCTCCTGTCATTGTGGCGAACGACGGGAATTAAGTATTGGATGACCACGTCATTTGCGGTACAGAATCAGAGCAGCTGCTTTGGTGCCAACCTTACGTGTCGCTAAGAAGAAAATACTAGGACAAATTGCTTACGATGGAACCGCCCCATTTGACGCTTTCCTTTTTTTGGCCGCAGCAGCCAACGTCTCAGGCACCGCTGCCGGCCCGGACACCGCGTGAGCGATCGAGCTTGAGATCAATCGACAGAGCTCGGAACTTGAGCCTTCAGGAAGTGATCTAGTGCATCGCCCTGTTCTCGACGGGATTGAAGCTGCCTCTTCAGGTACGAGATCCAAGACCTCTCACGTGATCTCGCGGCTGTTGACGTTGCGAGGACTGGCCCTGCTGCACGACGGCTTGATGGGGGCAGCCGCGTTGTTGCTTTCATTCGCGTTAAGGCTGGATATCACCGGATTTTCGGCAAACGTTTGGAGCTTCGTCGCTGCTGCCGCCCTGTTTGGATGCGTAGTCAGCACCACTGGATTTTTCCTTGGATTGAATCGCGGTATATGGCGTTACGCGTCGCTTTCAGATTTCCTGGCAATTGCGGGTGTCGCCACCGCATCTATCGCCATCTTCTCGGTCCTAGAGTTTTTGGTGAACCGACTGAATTCAATTCCGCGTTCTTCGATTCTCATTGCATGGGCCTTTACAATCGTGCTTCTGGCCGGACCGCGTGCTGTGTACCGAGCCTATCGGAATCAGCACGACGTAAGAAGGGGAAAGGTTGCGAAGGGAAGCGCTAAAAACGTTCTACTCATCGGAGCAACCGATAACGCCGAAGCTTTCATAAGAACAAACAATGAGAGGCAACGTGCCTCTTTCCAGGTACTAGCAATTCTCGATGAACGCGGCCGAAGAACTGGTAGGGCCATACGTGGTGTCCCAGTGGTGGGCCCGTTAGAAAAGCTGCCGCAAATATTGGAGCGGTTCGAGGCGCGGGGCCGCCGGGTCGAATCGATAATCCTTACTCGATCACGAGATGAATATCAGCAATACGCCAAACTAGAGGAGTTGGTAGACGTCGCGGCGCAGCATAAGATTGAGTTGCTGACACTCCCTAACATGCTCGACATGAAAAGCATCGACGCAGAGATCGAACTCAGGCCTATAAAGTTGGAGGATCTTCTGCAGCGGGCGCCCGTCGGGTCAGACACGCAAAAAATCGCCGCCATGATAGGTGGCTTAAACGTGATGATCACTGGAGCCGGGGGTTCAATAGGGTCAGAGTTAGCGCGGCAGGTAGCCGATCTCGCCCCGCTAAACCTCGTACTTGTGGATGCCAATGAATACGCGCTCTACTGCATCAAATCCGAGCTGAGCCAAAAACATCCCGCTTCACGAATTCATGCAGTACTCTGCAATGTACGTGAGAGGGAGGCTATAAGCAGCGTCGTTGAAGCCCATGCCCCCAATCTTATCTTTCATGCCGCGGCTTTAAAGCACGTACCGATGGTTGAGGCTCAACCGATCGAGGGCATTTTTACCAACGTCATCGGTACGCGGAACGTGGCCGATGCTGCGCTGCGCTGGAACGTCTCTAAGATGATCATGGTCTCGACGGACAAGGCGGTGAACCCTGCGAACGTTATGGGTGCCACCAAGCGCATGGCGGAAATGTATTGCCAGGCGATGGATCTCGCCCAGGCGACCTTATCCACCCGTTTCATGACTGTGCGATTCGGCAATGTCTTGGGATCGGCTGGGTCGGTCGTCCCTCTGTTTGAACAGCAGATAAAAGCCGGCGGGCCTTTAACCGTAACTCATCCGGAGATCGTGCGCTTCTTCATGACCATCCCGGAAGCATGCATGCTGGTGCTGCAGGCGGCCGCAGCTCATGAACCGGACATAATTCACGAGCGCGGCAGAATCTTTGTGCTCGACATGGGCTCACCAGTGAAAATTGCCGACTTAGCAAAGAACCTGATCCGTCTGTCTGGGCGGCGTCCAGATGTCGACATTCAAATTGCTTACACCGGGCTACGTCCTGGGGAAAAGCTCTACGAGGAGTTATTCGACTGCAATGAAAAGTTGAGTGAGACGGGCTCGCCAGGAATCTTGGCCGCGTCTGCGCGATCGATCGAGCGGGCCGTGATCGAGCGCATTTTCGATGAGATGCAACGCATGATAGATGACCTGAATGTAGAGGGCGCGCTGCGTCTTCTCCAATCAACGGTACCAGAGTTCACTCCGGGATCCGAAATTCAAGCGACAATGAGCAGCGCCCGCTCGCTTCGGCAATGAAGCACGCCCGGCTGGTACCAGAGGATGTTGAGATAGCAGGTGGCGGGCTTGGTGCAGGCCTGCGGGTGCTGGTCGTCAGCCAACACTATTGGCCCGAGAACTTCAGAATCAACGAGGTGGTGGATTCACTACGCTCCGAAGGCTGCGACGTTGAAGTTCTGTCTGGGCAGCCGAACTACCCCCATGGCAAGATATTTAAAGGGTACAGTGCTTTCGGATTGGGCACCGAACTGCACCCTTCGGGCTATATGATTCACAGGGTTCCGTTGGTGCTTCGAGGCCGCGGAGGAGGATTTCGGCGCATTTGGAACTACCTCTCGTTCGTGATGTTTGGAGTGGTGCTGGGCCCATATCTCACACGAGGGAAGCCGTGCGACGTTGTGTTTGTTTACGCGATCTCGCCCATCCTGCAAGGGTTGGTAGGGGCCGTTTTCCGCCAAATCAAAGGTGCAGCGCATGTCATTTGGGTACAAGATTTGTGGCCGGAGAGTCTTGAAGAAACGGGCTTTGTCAGAAACAGGTTGGCGCTAGCGGCGGTTGAGCGGCTAACAAGCTTCATATACCGGCGAGCCGACCTTCTTTTAGTGCAATCTCGCGGGTTTATAGGGAAAATCAAGGCCGTTGCGGGAGACAACATCCCAATCGCGTATCATCCAAATCCGGGCGATCTGCCGCCGGTGCGAGGTGATATCGAGGAAATCCCTCCGTTGAGCCTGCCTGCAGGGTTTAATATCGTATTCGCGGGTAACTTAGGCGCAGCCCAGGCCTTGGAAACCGTGCTAGACGCAGCCAGTCACGTTCAAGATCCAGATATACGGGTAGTTTTCGTCGGGAGTGGCATCCGGTCTGAATGGCTTAGACAGCAGATCGAGAAACGTCGGTTGACTAACGTGGTGTTGGCCGGGCGATTTCCCTCTGCGGTGATGCCGAGCATCTTCGCCCAGGCATCTGCCCTGCTTGTTACACTCAATCGGTCGAAAGCCCTCAGCCTGACGATACCAAGTAAAATTCCGACCTATCTTGGCGCGGGGCGTCCAATCCTGGCCTGTTTAGATGGTGAGGCCGCGGAGCTTATTCAGGACTCCAACGCGGGCCTTGCGGTTCCCGCGGAAGATTCTATCGGACTTGCAGAGGCGATGGTGCGGCTAAAAAACATGCCGGAGGAAGCAAGGGAATGCATGGGAAAGGCCGGACGCCATTATTACGACGCGCACCTAGCTCCGGCACCCCTTGCACGTGAACTCATTAGCCACTTTCGGTATGCCGTTGACCGGCGTACCCGCTTGCGGTGACGAAGTAGGAATAGGCGATGGACAAGCGAAATCCTCTCAAAGTGCTAGTGCTTGGCGCCTCGGGTATGCTCGGCAATGCGGTCTTCAGGTTTTTCTTAAGCAGCCCTGGTTACCGGGCTTTTGGCTCAACCCGCTCGCAATCGCATCACCGCCTATTTGCGGAGGAAACCAGAGGAAATTTAGTTACTCTCCCCGATGCCGAAAACCACGACGCACTCGCTAAACTGTTCGCTGAGGTCGGCCCTGATGTCGTGGTAAACTGTATTGGTTTAGTCAAGCAGCTTTCCTCCGCGAGCGACCCTTTGGCGGCGATACCCATAAACTCGATCTTTCCCCATCGGGTGGCGCGCCTCTGTCAAATCGCAGGAGCTCGTCTCGTTCACGTAAGCACCGACTGTGTGTTTGACGGCGCAGACGGAAGTTACAGTGAGAACTCCCGCCCCAATGCATATGACCTCTATGGAAAGAGCAAGCTTCTCGGAGAGGTGGACTACGTTAACGCCGTCACGTTGCGGACCTCGATTATCGGCCGCGAGCTAGGTAGCGCACATAGCCTGATCGATTGGTTTCTCGCTCAGGAAGGAACTGTTAGAGGCTTTACGCGAGCAATCTTCTCTGGTCTGCCCACGGTGGAGCTCGCCAGAATCATCCGGGATTTCGTTGTTCCGCGTCCTGACCTCAGAGGCCTCTACCATGTCTCCGCGCAAGCAATCAGCAAGTACGATCTCCTCAGGCTAGTGGCCGAAATTTACGCCAAGCAAATTCGGATCGAGCCTGATGAGGGATTGTCAATTGATCGATCGCTTAACTCATCGCGGTTCCGCCAGGCCACGGGCTACGATCCCCCGGAATGGCCTGAACTTATTCGGGCAATGCATGAATTCGGCTAATCCAAATCGAGAACAAAGAGTATGTTTTCTAACAAAACGCTGCTCATAACCGGAGGCACTGGTTCTTTCGGAAACGCGGTGCTTTCAAGGTTTCTGGCGCGTGATTTCGCGGAAATCCGCATATTCAGCCGCGATGAGAAGAAGCAGGAGGATATGCGGTTGGCGCTCAGAGATGATCGCGTCAAGTTCTACATTGGAGATGTCCGTGACTATCATGCCGTCGACGATGCAGTCCGCGGTGTTGATTATATTTTTCATGCCGCGGCGCTAAAGCAAGTTCCTTCCTGCGAGTTCTATCCGATGGAAGCGATCAAAACGAATGTCAACGGGGCCGAGAATGTGCTGCGTGCAGCGATTAGCAATGGTGTGCAGAAGTGTGTTGTTCTTAGCACCGATAAGGCGGTTTATCCGGTCAATGCTATGGGCATGTCCAAGGCTCTGATGGAAAAAGTTATGATAGCCAAATCCCGTCTGAGCGAATCCGTCGGAACGGTCGTCTGCGCTACCCGCTACGGAAACGTCATGGCTTCCCGCGGGTCGGTTATCCCTCTGTTCTTGGATCAACTCCTGCGCGGTCAACCACTCACAGTGACCGATCCCAACATGACTCGCTTCCTGATGTCTCTTAGCGAATCCGTGGACTTGGTACTCTATGCCTTCGAGCATGCTCGGTCTGGCGACACCTTCGTTCAGAAGGCGCCGGCATCCACCGTCGGCATTTTGGCCAACGCGATGCGAGAAGTCCTTGGGCGCGACAATCCTATCAAGATCATCGGCACGCGGCATGGTGAAAAATTATTCGAGTCTCTTGTGTCTCGAGAAGAAATGGTTCGGGCGGAAGACCTCGGCAGTTACTACAGAATCCCAGCCGATTCACGGGATTTGAACTACGACAAATATTTTGTCGAGGGGGAAAAAGAGCTGTCGACACTGGAAGATTACACATCTCACAACACCGAGCGTTTAAATATTGAGCAGGTGAAGAAACTGTTGAGCCAGCTTGACCTCATAAAGGAGGCCATCAGTGCTTAAAGTGATGACAGTCGTTGGGACACGCCCCGAAATCATAAGGCTGTCGCGAGTTATCGCCAAGTTTGATACGAATTTCGAGCACACGTTGGTACATACAGGACAAAACTACGACCACGAACTGAATGAAGTGTTCTTCTCGGAGCTTGGTATCCGAACACCAGATAGTTTCCTCAATGCAGCCGGCAGATCAGCCGCCGAAACGATAGGTCAGGTGATTATTGCCGCTGACGAAGCCCTGGTTAAACACAATCCGGATGCGTTGCTGATCCTAGGCGACACGAATAGCTGTCTTGCTGCGATCGCAGCGAAACGACGCAAAATCCCAGTGTTCCACATGGAAGCGGGGAACCGGTGTTTCGATTTCCGGGTGCCCGAGGAGATCAATCGCCGTATCGTTGATCACATTTCCGATATCAATTTGCCGTATAGCCAAATTGCTCGCGACTACCTGTTGCGGGAAGGGATTCCACCTGACCAGATAATCGTCACCGGAAGTCCTATGCGTGAAGTTCTGGAGTACTATCATGCGGCGATCGATAGCTCGAATGTGCTCAGCCGCCTTGGGCTTACCGGGGGGAATTTCTTCGTCGTCAGCGCACATCGCGAAGAGAACGTTGACGATCCGGAACGGCTAGAACGACTTCTAGAGATCATCAACGGCATTGCGGAACGGTACGATGTTCCCGTGATAGTGTCGACCCACCCCCGAACGAGAAAGCGACTTGATGCGCTTGGTGGCGATCGCAATCCGAAGGCCAGATTTGAAAAGCCTTTTGGTTTCCTTGATTACGTGAAACTCCAAAGCTCTGCGCGCGCTGTGTTATCGGATAGCGGGACCATTACGGAAGAGAGCGCGATCCTCAACTTCGCCGCTCTGAATCTGCGAGAAGTGCATGAACGTCCGGAAGGTTTCGAAGAAGCCTCTGTTATGATGGTGGGGCTGGAACTCGAGCGGGTTTATGACGGAATTCGCATCCTCGAAACCCAGCCGCGCGGTGCGGATCGGCTATTGCGTTTGCCAAGCGATTACCAACCCGACAACGTGTCTGACAAGGTGATGCGAATTGTCCTAAGCTATACCGGTTTCGTAAATAGACGAGTTTGGAGAAAACAATAGCGGCAGGTTGGTGTTTCGCAGTTTCAACTCATTGCAGCGCACCGCGCGCGCTCTCAACCTGACTAGCTGACGTCAGCCCTCTTGTGACCCACCACACGACCCCAACGAACGTAACCGAAAGGAGGAGTTCGATGGCATAAATCAGTAACGTCCACGGGAACCCCATCTGGACGGTTAGATATGCCAGCGACACTCCTGTCACAGCCGCGGTTGCCACATTTTGAGTCAAGCGAGCAGCTACCCATTCGATCAAGTGGCCCAAAAGCGTCAGTGCAAACATAAACGCCATCACAATCAGCGGCGATCCAGACAGGCTTGCTATACCGATAGGGCCAGGAAGGGTCAGGAACGTGTAGTACTCGACGTTTCCGTAACGATCTCCGGACATCTTTTGGTAGATTGCGTGAGAGCCCGCTGCGGGATCCTCAGACATGACTTTCAAGAACAAGTCGATGCTGAGCTGCTCCGGATTGGCCGCTGCTGTCATAACGCCTTCCAGCCCGACCCATCGCATGATCGCTAGGTTGCGGAGTTGGTGAAATAAACCTTGGAGGGCAAAACGGTCGCTTGTGACGGCCTCCACCTTGTCGCTCAACGATGTCGTTTGGGATGCCGGCGGTTTCGTTTCCTCTTTTGGTGTGGAAGAGACCTTCGGCGAAATGGAATTTGCCTCCGGCGACGCAACATCATCGACCGATTTGGGGGGAGCGAGGGGCTCTAGGGCCGGGGGTGCAAACCGGGACGAGGGCGCAGTCTGCCCAAAATCGAACGTGCGCTCGAAACTGACCACCGCAAGTGAGCCTGCAAAAACAATCGCGGCCAAACACATCGCCAGGGCAATCGCGATCCAGTCCCGAACTTGCTGGCGGCGGAACACGATGACTGCAACTGCAGCTAGGACGTAGAGGAGAAGCTGGATTCGGCTGCCCATCGACAACGCGGCAAGCACACCAAGAAACGTGGCCGTAGCTACCAAGGAAGCATACGGCCATCTTCTGAGCTCTATGAGCCAGAGGACTGCGGTAAGTCCGCCGACAAGGGCACCCCACGTGATGATGAAGGCGGCGACCGCATAGATCCGAGCATCTATGTCGATGCCGAGGGGGTAGCCGATTCGGAGGATATGGAACGAGTAATTGGCCCAATATACGGCGATCGAGATGACTAGGAGGGACGCAAAAGCAACGAGGACGCAGTTAGCGAGACGAGCAGGTCCCGAAGCCATCGACGTGTTGGAGAAAGAGGGAAAAAGAGCGGCCAGAAGGTTGGCCAAGCACACGCCGGACAAGCCGCTGGCGGCAAAAGTCAGAGCCTGATCCCACTGCGAAGTGAAAGTGCTAATGGGCTCTATTAGCGCAACGCCATATACGAAGTTTGCAATTGCCTTGGCTATGAACCCTACGAAGAGGAACAAAGACAATAAGAAAACGAAAAAAGAGGAGGGGAATGCAAGCGATACGACGAGAGCGGCGCAACCGGAAGCATAGAACCACAGGATGATAGGCACCGAGGGACCGGGATTGCCCGCTAAAAGCAATGAGCACAGAGGGAGGGCTACGATTGCTCCTGTCGCCAGTGCGAAACCTACGATCCTGGAGGATTGGAATTTTGGCAGAGACTCAGTCATGCTCATGTCTATAGGCCGAAATAAACGTGCGGCCCAAGAGAGACTTTCCTTTTCCCCAATTGGCTCAATGGGCGCGCTGCGGCCCTCGTTGCGCAAAGCGTCAGCCTTATGCTATTGGCCATATGCGGATTGGCTTGGTTCGCCGTAGCCGGACACAATCAACGCGATGACACTCGCACATCAAATCCTGAAGAAGCCCCTTCATGAAGGACGACCGATTCGAAGACGAGCCACGCGTGGTCGTGCTCGGAGGGACTGGTTTCGTCGGTGAAGCATTTGCTAGGTGTTGGACTGAGTCATCCGCGGCTCGTCCCAGCCGATATCTTTTGCACAGGTCGCGGCCAAAATGGCTCGGCTTGCGGGGGATTGAACTAAACGACGTCAATCTTGCTAACCCAGCTCAAGTGCTGAGCGCGCTTCGCGGCCATGATGTTCTGGTGAACCTTCTGCGCCCCGATGGCAGCGGCTGGTATCGCGGTGCGATGGAAAGCCTGAAGTCGGTCTTTCGGGAATCCGGGATCTATCGCTGCATCCACGCGAGCAGCATTGATGTCTATGCGGGCGTAAAAGACCACTTCATTGACGAGAGTACGAACTCCCAGCCGCTGTCGCCTTATGAGACCGAACATATTGCTGTGGAATCGGTAATAAGGGGGTCATTCCCCGAGACAATCGTGTTGCGATTGGGGGCGGTGTTTGGCCGCGGTGGCCGCAATCTGGTCAGCTTGGCCGAAGAAATGAGCCAGGCGCCGCAGTGGAAAATCGCGCTTCGCCGCTCACTCTATGGCACCAGACGAATGCACCTTGTGAGCGTCGAGACTGTAGCCCGGACACTGGTTCAATTGTCGCTTGACCAAAAGCGCCTTGGCCCTCAGGTGGTGCTCGTTACGGACGACCACGACCCTAAAAACAATTTTGCCTTCGTTCAGGATAGTCTTGCGGCGGCGTTTCATCGTGACCTACCCAAGATTGGCGCTACAGCGCCGAGATCGTTACTGAGGTTGCTCCTTCGTATGCGAGGCCTGCCGGATCGGAACATTGACCGGCGTTTTTCACACAGAAAGGCCTCCGAGCTCGGGTTGCCTTCCGAGGCATTCGCGGACCGATTGGAGCAATATGCTCAGCATCTGGCCGGCGAGATCGGAAGGCGCGCCGAATGAACATACTTCTCACCACCATATCCCTCGATTCCCAAAAAGGCGGAGGAACCGCAGAACGAACGCGACGCCTGGCGGCTCACTTAGCGGCGAAGGGATGTCGGTGTGAGATCGCTACCATGCAGGACGGTGACTTGGCGGAAAACCTTCGCCAGCGCGGCATCCGGGTATACGCGACGGGTTCAGTTCGCCTGCGTTTCACGGTGCCGTTTATCAACCCTCTTCGGCTCGCCCAAAGCGTGCGCCGAGCAGATGCTGTGCACATTCTTGGCTATTGGAACCTTCTTTCGATCGCCACCGCGTTTTTGGCATCGCAGTTCGGCAAGCCCTACGCATTCTCCGCTGCTGGCGAGTTCGTTGGCCTCGAGCACCCGCGCCCGATAGCGCGTCTTTTTCACATCCTCTTTGGAAAGCGGGTAATTCGCCATGCCAGCTTGCTGGTTGCGGTTACTCCGCTAGAGCGAGGCCAAATTCTTGAACGATTTCGGCTTGCAGAAGACCGTGTAGCCGTCGTCCCCAACGGGGTGGAGGAGGATGCCGAGGCCGTCTCCCATTCGCCTTCTAGACTGGAAGCACCTTACATCCTGTTCGTGGGACGTCTTGCCGAGGTGAAGGGCCCAGACCTACTTGTCCAAGCCTTCGCAGATGTGGCGTCGGAATACGGCGATGTACGGTTGGTGATAGCAGGACCTGACTTTGGAATGCGCTCCAGCCTGGAGACCTTCGTCAGCGAGAGGCGACTTGGTGATCGGGTCGTCTTCACGGGGTATCTGGGCGAGATTGAACGAAGCGAACTTTATAGGCGAGCTCTGTTGCTTGCCGTGCCATCGCGCGCCGAGGCTATGTCGCTTGTCGCGCTGGAGGCTGGTGTTGCTGGAACGCCGGTGTTGCTTACCGATCAATGTGGGTTTGACGAAGTTGAGCGCATCGGTGGTGGCCTCGTCGTACCGGCGACTGTGGAGGGGCTCCGAGGTGGCCTCCGGTCGATGTTGGCGGATCGTCATTCTCTAGACGAGAAGGGACGAAGCCTTCAAACCTACGTTCGCGGAGAGTTTACGTGGCCATTGATCGTGGATCGCCTAATTTCACACTTCCGAAGCATGCTCGCGAATCGCCTAGATTAGGAATTTTCTCGTCGGGGCATGACAACGCTTAGAGAAGAAGAAGAAACGAAAAACAATTTCTTAAAATGAGCACACCAAGACAGAATCTCGATACAACGCCCCGCGTTTCTTTAGTGGTCCCGGCGTACAATGCGATGGGATATATCGGGGAGACCATCGAAAGTCTCTTGATCCAAGACTACCCGAACCTTGAGATCATCGTGGTGGATGACGGCTCCACTGACGGCACAAGCGATGTCGTGGCCAGCTTCGGCGCGAAAGTGAAATCGCACAGGCAAGCCAACGCTGGCCAGAGTGCAGCCATGACGGAAGGATGGGCGATGAGCACCGGGGAGGTGCTTGGCTATGTTAGCGCAGACGACCGTCTTCTCCCTGCCGCTATTCGACGATGTGTCGAGGAGTTGATGGCACGTCCTGAAATCGTGCTCGTTTACCCTGACTTTCACATCATAAACGAACGTTCGGTGTTTCGCTCGACGCTGCGACCTCCAGATTATTCGCGACGCGCTCTCTACGCGAGGCTCCATTGCCTGCCCGGCCCTGGTGCGCTCTTTCGGCGCCGCGCCTATGAAAGAGCTGGAGCTTGGCGTTCGGATCTACGTCAGATACCCGATCTCGATTTTTTCCTCCGGATGGGGTTGGAAGGCAGCTTCTATCATCTGCCGGAGGTGCTCGCTGAATTTAGAATGCATAGCGCATCAACGACCTACAGTTCTGTTTCATTCGAGAGAGGAAACGAACCTCAACTGATGATCGATGCCTTCTTTCTGCGGAAAGACTTACCCGACGACATTCGGAGGTGGGAGCGCGAGACCAGGGCAAACGCCAGTCTTCTTTCAGCAGCGATCCATGGCCGTTCCGGTCGAACAGGAGTTGCCCTGCGCCGGCTCGCCGCGGCTTCCTTGCATCCACCGACGCTGGCGTCGCTGAAGGCACTGAAACATATCTTGCTAATAGCGCGCGGCGCGTTTTCCGCGAAGTAAATCCTGTCGCCTATTCAGGATCTAGCGCCAACGAACTCCTTTCCTTACCGAGATGTGCGCCGAGAGCAGACACTGCACACTCGTGGTCGGCGCGTTGACTTAGACCTGAGACTGAAATGGCGCCGATCACGCCCACCGCTCGGACACGAATCGGAAAAGCTCCGCCGGCCAAAACATAGTCAGCCGGATCAAGGCCATATCCTGGCGGAAAGGTCCGGTCGGCACGCTGTTGCTCAAGAGCTAAGCGATACGAACTCTTGTGAAACATTCTGACGCTATTGAGCTTGCGTCGCGCCCATTCCGCAGTGAATTGGGCTGCCCCCGGAAGAGCGGCATAGAACAAACCCCGGTCCCACAATCGGAGCTCCACGACGATGGGTTGCTTCTCGACAAGAGCGTCGGCTCGGATTGCGCAGCCGATCTCAAACGCAATCATTTCGTCGAAACGTTC
Source organism: Mesorhizobium sp. M0659 (assembly GCF_040320605.1). Taxonomy (NCBI): domain Bacteria; kingdom Pseudomonadati; phylum Pseudomonadota; class Alphaproteobacteria; order Hyphomicrobiales; family Phyllobacteriaceae; genus Mesorhizobium; species Mesorhizobium sp. M0659. The sequence continues at coordinate 70,350 of NZ_JAMYPY010000017.1, read as the reverse complement.
GAAAATAAGAGCCGTTTCCTGGTGGACGATTCTTGCGATGTCCCGTGCAACTCCTGGATTTGGCTCCATAGCCTCATCTCCATCCAATGCAACTCGCCGTTATATGACATCATTCCGATGCACAATGCCCGCTACAAACGCACGGCCTCGCGACACCATCATATATTTGAAGCTTGCAGACATTTGTGGGTAAAGCCACGCGACCTCCCTTTGACTGTCAAAGAGGCTGTTAAAAGCCCATGGCGATTGCTAGACGTTGTTAACGATCGACCGCATCATAAATTCGAATCGCACGGCGATGGGCACCCAAACATTCTTTGCAATAGTTTTCGTTGGCAGACAGGGTTCCAGCTATTTGCAGGGCCTAATCGACTCTCACCCGGACGCAACTTGCGAGGGTGAGTTATTCTCTCCCACCGTTCGCTTGCTAGCGGATTTGGTAAGGCGTCGCACGATATCGTATAGAAATTCTCGACAACGAGACGTCGCGGCATATCTGAGTCGAAAGCTGCACAAGAAAAAAAGCGCCGCAATCGGCTTCAAAATGCCGTATCTGTCACTGGTCGAGCATCCAGAAGCGAGAGAAGCGTTTGAGGCGTTTGGATACAAAGTTATCCGCCTCTCACGAGACAATCTCTTGGACCAATACATATCATTCAAGCTAGCGCAGATTAACAACGCCTGGAGGTCCGACCGCGGTTCAATGAAGATCACCCATTTTGCGGCCGAACCGGCAGATGTGGCGGAAGCGTTTCAAAAATGGACAGAGTGGGATTCGACACTCGCGCAGACAGTAGAGACTCTGCCCAACCTGCATGTTACCTACGAAGAGTTGGTCGACGGGTCGGGTGTGTTTCGCTCGCTGGAGTTCCTCAATTTGCGCAAAGTTCCGCTGCATAGCCCTTTCAGGAGGCAGCGGTCCGGTTCTCAATCCGATATCCTCGAGAACTACGCGGAGTTGAAGGACCATTTCGCCCGGACGCAATGGGCTAGGTTTTTCGTTGGATGATCGCTGTTCCGAATTGGAGTACCGAACCCTGCATTGTGTGCCAAGGTCTGCCGCTAAGGATGTCGGGTCACTCTTTTCCGCTAACGATTTCACCCTGTCAATTTCGCATCGTTTCAGGCCATGTGGCAACTGAATGAACGGCCGGCAGACCGACCCAATCTCTGCCCCGCTTAGAAGAGCAAATCTGCCTTCCATGTTGAGGGCCAGTGGGGCCGCGGCTGCAGGCCGCGTAGCAATACTGGCGGCAGGGCTAGGCAGTTCGCTTCTTCTCCCTCTCGGCCTATCGCAAGACAAGGTCGGCATATACTTCATCGCTCAGATTCTCACATCTGGGTTCGCAATTCTGGCGATGATGGGTCTTACGTTTACGGCCCCAGCACTCGTTTCAGCCGCTGCAGCTCAAGGCGATTTTGGGCGTGCGCGAGACGTCATCATGAAGATCCAAGGCATCGTAGGCGGATTTGGCCTCCTGGTCGCATGCGCTTTTTGGCTTGCCGATCCATGGATTGCATTCGGGAAAGACGCCGCGATTTGGCACGGGGTGCTGGCGATAGTTGCGTTGCAGGTCCCATGCGCCGCACTTGGAGCTGTGCAAGTGGAATTGCTCAGAGCAGTTCATTCGATCAGGAGTTCAGCCTTTCTTATGGCGTTTCCGAGCACGGTGGTCGCTCTCTTCCTGGCTTTCGCCCTAACGACTCGCCTGCAACCAGATTTGCATCAGGTGCTCCTATGCAGCCTTGCCGGATATGCGATTGCTGCGGGAGTTGGAGCCTTCAGCATTTCTTCGTCTTGCCGACGTTGGAGCGAGTCAGCCAAAGAACCCATTGGCACGGGAGCAATCATCCACCGGACCCTGCCCAATCTAGCGACCACCTTAGTGTTGTTTGGGCTGTCTCAGGTGGACATGATCCTATTGGCGCTGTTCAGCAGTCTTCAGGAGATCGCGCAATACGGCATCGCCCTGCGGATTTCGACAGTGCTCATCATGCCGTTGAGCATCGCCAATTCGGCCTTTGCACCCACAGCCGTTCACCTCTGGACGCTTAACGATCACACGGGTCTCCAGAAAGCGCTGCGGCCCTTGGTTTCAGTGGCGACCCTACTAACTTTTCTAATGTATGCCGGCCTTGCAACTCTTGGCTACACCCTGGTCCATCTTTGGAATCCACATTATGAAAATTCTCTCTGGCTCGCACTGATACTAGGTGCCGGCCAACTCGGGCACGTTCTCGGCGGTTCCTCAGGTATTTTGCTAATGGTCCTGGGCGACGAAAGGGTCGCCTTTCGCATCACCCTTGTCACGGGTGTCGCAACTGTTGCTCTATGTTGCCTGGGCATTTTGGCTGGAGGCCCTTTTTGGCTCGCCGCTGCAGCGGCGGTGTGCAACGTGCTCCAAGTCTATTTCTTCGCCAAGCGGGTTCGGGAAAGGTTCAACGTGGACGCTACAGTCTTGGCGCTGTTGCGCAGGAAACCTGTTCCGCACCCACACACATAGGCAATATGAACCTTAGGCCGAGAGAGCCAAACATCTTCATCGCTGATGTTCATCTTCGGACGGCAGTTCATTGAAGCGATGAGCGCCCGGTTCCAGTATAACCCATAACATCCCTATCCCCCCGTACACTGGGCTGCTGACAGTGACTGCTTTGCGCACCATGTCGGTCATCAAATTGGCTGCGCCTGCGCCTAAAAGCGGACGTTTAGTGGGAACCGCACTGGAGGTCGCGAGTCTGAAAGTGCGGGGCCTATTGAGCTAGAGTTTTAAGGTAACGTACGTCATCGGCGGCCTCGGCCAACAGCCAGTCGCGGAATGTCGTGATTTTGGGGAGCGCCGACGTGGCCGTGGGGCAGACGATCCAGTAGGTCTTGGACAGTCGCAGATCTGTGTCGAATGGTCTTACGAGGCGCCCATTGATGAGGTCCCACGCCGCAAGCGTGGTGCGGGCGAGCGCGATACCCTGACCGTCGATAGCCGCGTCTATGACCATGCTGGCGCGGTTCAAGACCGGTCGGTGGGAGAGTTCGGCATCGACGACGCCAGCGGCCTCGAGCCATTCCGACCAGTCCTTTCGGTCATCAAGGTGCAGCAACTGGAATTTCAGCACATCGGACGGCTCGCGAATCCGTCGGTGAAGTTTGGGACTGCAGACTGCGAACAGTTGCTCGGAGCACAGGCGAACAACATCATGCCCCGCCCAATTGCCATCGCCATGCCGCACGGCAAGATCAACGTCCTCTCTGGCGAAGTCGACGTGATGCATGGTTGCGGAAATCCTGAGATCGATGTCCGGATGCGCCTCGGCAAACCTGCCAAGTCGGTTCACCAACCACTTGGCGGCAAAGTCGGGCGACGTGCTGACCGTCAACGCTCCGGCCCGAGATAAATGCTGGATGCGCTCCGTGCCGAGAGCGATGCGGTCGAAGGCATCGCGCACCACCTCCAGATAGGAGAGGCCGGCCCGTGTAATTTTCAGCTTTTGACGCTCGCGATCGAACAGCCTAACGCCCAATTCGAGTTCGAGGGCCTTCACCTGATGGCTCACCGCGCCCTGCGTCACGGAAAGTTCGTCCGCGGCCCTGGTGAAGCTTTCGTGGCGCGCCGCCGCCTCGAAGGCTTTGAGGCCGTTGAGTGATGGCAGTCGGCGGGCCAATTTCGCACCATGTCATGAGAAAAATTGGGCCAAGCGCGAGAAACCATGCTTTGCATCCTCGGGAAGATTGGAGCATTTCCCCACCATGCGTCAACCAGCGCACTGCGGAAGGATTAGAAATGCTGAACCCCCTGCTGATTGAGACGCCGAAGCGTTCACCGCCACAGGAAAGTGCCCATCGCGTCCTGGAAAAATTGGTGCGCTCGATGGCGTCGGTGGCGCGCTGGATCGAGATACATCGCCAACGGGAACAACTGGCCGAACTCGAAGACCATCAGTTGGCAGACGTGGATCTGAGACCTGCGCAGGTTCGCAAGGAATGTGCAAAGTGGCCGTGGCAGGCCTAATTTTCTCAACTGAGGTCGACATCCTCCCGGACCGCGCGCGATCGGTCGTGTCTTCGTCAAATCAGCGAAGCAAGTCGCGAGTCGATTAGGGCAGCGCCAGCCAAGCCCGCGGTCGAGCGCCTGATCGCTTCCAATAGGCGCACCCTACCTGCGACAAACCACACCAGGCCAGGATCGACAGATTTGCGACGAGTGCTGACCTCGGTGCCTAATGCCTATTTGTTCGAGGGTGCCAACGGCTTCAGCAACGATCCGCAGGGCTCGATCGAGAACTGGCGGACGGCGGTTGAAAACGCGCTTCTGCGATCCGATGGACAGCGTCGGCTGTAACTGCCTTGGCGATCTCCTCGCGACATTGCAGGAGCGGACCGCGCGTATCGCCGAGCCTTCGAATGCGGCTCCAACCATGCCGATCCGCTGATGCTGCTGGCCGGCAGCAAAGGACTGGTTGCTGGTGATCCGATCGAGGCATGCAGGGCCGCATCCTGTTGACGGACGGCAGGCACAGGGAAGGCATCGCGGCGCTGCGCAGAGGTACGCAAAACCCTCCGAATGTACTAGTGTTTTGGCGCTGCGCGTACGGCCGTGGGCGAAGCGGACGACGCGCATAGGCATAGAAATCCGCTTGGAAGCCGAATCGCCTGACTATTCGGTCCAACGCACTCTACTGGTTAGCGGCCGGTTTCGCAGGGCAGTTCGTGAAAGCTGTCTTACTAGAATCGGCCCCCTAACCGTCTACCGGCGTTTCTGCGGTGGCCGATCATGGCCGAAGGAGAAACGAAATGGGAAATTCTTGCTACGACCTCGCCGCCTCCGACCGGCGCGCATGGAATGCAGGCAAGAAGATCGGAACGAAACGCCCTCTGAAACCTCGACAGATATGGGCGATACGTTTTTCCTCGATCGGGAACGGCATGTGGGAGACAGAGCGCTCTTCGATTTGGCGATCGATAGCAAGTTGCGCGGCTGCGATCTCGTGAAGATCAAAATAGGCAACCTTGTTATAGGACCGGAAATCCGTACTCGCGCGATGGTCCTCTGGCGCTCAAATGGGGCAACCGGCGAGAGCTGCCATCGCTGCGGTCAGCACCCAAATCCAGCATGGGCTGGCACCGGCTCGGGCCACCCGCGTCGTTGGGATGATCGGACTGGGAACCTAAGATGAGCCTGAGAAAGGCTGACCGTCAGGCAACCTGCAGACTGGCGTCAGCGATAGCGAGACGCGAGTTCGGACCCGCGACCGGCATCGAACAAGGCGCGATTTGCGTCCGCGACGGCGGAGAGCCTGTCCCTTTCCTCCAATGCCGGGATGCAAATCGTGTCTCCCTGCCGAAGGCCGGCCAAGGATGCCTCGACGACATCGGCCGGCTCCATCACTGGCACCTTGGGCCTGAGGACCGGCTTGCCATCGATGTCATGGAATTCTGTCCTGACGACCGCCGGACAAAGTGCCTGTACGCGAACACCTGTGCCCTGGAGTTCAGCCCCGAGAAGCTCGCTGAACGTCGTGATGAAGGCTTTCGTGGCGGCATATACCGAGCGCTTGGGCAAAAACGGGTGGTTCAGGCTTCCGCTGAAGCTGAGCATGGAGGAGACATTGACGATGGCCCCTTCGCCGCGTGCAATCATCGCAGGAAGTGCCGCATGCGACAGACGCATGACCGCAGTTACCTGGACGGCGACCTCCTCCCCGGCGCGGTCGATCGAGAGGTCGACGAACCGCGCGTAGGTCTGGAAACCGGCGTTGTTGACGAGCAGCGATATATCCCCGGCCCGGATCCGCCGCTCAACCGTGTCGACGCCTTCCGAGCGCGCCAGATCGGCGATGATGACTTCCGCGGAGGCGCCGCGGGCCTTGACCTCGCGGGCTACTTCCTCGAGCCGGTCGCGTCGCCGGGCGACGAGCACGATATCGTATCCGTCGCTGGCCAGGCGCTCGGCAAAAACTCGGCCGATTCCTGAGGATGCGCCGGTAATGATAGCCACGCCCAAAGAACTTCCGGTGGAATTGGTCATGCCGTCCTCCCAATGTATCGTGCCGATGAATTGATCTCTGATTGGCCAACAATATCGTCTGCGATCGGTTTTGTACTCACCAAGTCGGTATGCGCCCGGTTCCGCCTCAGATCATTTCCCCGCCGAAGCGGGCATTGGCGAGAGTGCCGGTTGCGAGCGCAGATTGCGGCGATCCTCGACTAGGTCCAGCAACGAGCGTTTGCGCCGGGACCTTCGCCTTGCAGGGATTGCTCCTGGTGTGACGGGTTCGGGCGGCCCTACGCAGGCAAACGCCCAAGTACCGTTTCGTATGTTTCGCGACGGCGGATGCGTTCAAGGATCCGGGGTTCCTCGTCCTGATGGTCATCCGGGATCAGCATGGTCACCGAGCGGCCGATGGCCGACAGATGGTTCCTGGCCTCCTTGGCCCGCTCGGGATCGGTGAGGGCAAACAGCATGTTGACCGCACCGATCAGATTGCCGGCTCCATCGCGGATCGGTGTCGGATGGGCTGGAACGGGAAGAAGGCCGCGCACGCTTTGCCGCTTGGCTGGCCGGGAGACGCCGTTAAAGCTGCGACCTGAGCCGGGCCGCAAGCCAGTCCGCGATTTTCTCGCGCAATGGTCGAGCTTGCCATTCGTCCAGGCTGATTTGCCTGGATCTCCGAAGATCTTGATCAAACAAATCGATTTGGGTATCTGCGAAATCCTTGCCGTAAACGTTCAGCATGGCTTCATCGTTCAGCCGGAGGGATCGCTCGTCTAGATTGGCTGAGCCAAAGCTCGTCCAGGCTTCGTCGACTATCAAGAGTTTGGGGTGGTACATAGTGGGCTGAAACTCAAAGATTCGTACACCGGCCTTAAGCAATGAGCCCCAGAAGTAGCGCGAGGCTTTTCTTGTCAGCGGCACGTCCGTCAGCGAATTTGGCACGATCACATCAACGGATACGCCCCGTTTCCTGACATCCAGGATTTGCTGTTGGGCAGTGTCGTCCGGCACGAAATACGCCATGCCGATGCGCAAGTGGTCGTGAGCTGCAGCCATCGCTGCCAACATCATAAGTTCCATTTCCGCGGAGCCGTTCGGCTGTGAAGACAGAATCAATTGGGTATCAAGCGCTCCCGCTGGCACGGGTGGAGGATAGAACTTCTCGCCCTGCAATGTCTCTCCGGTCGTTCCCAACCAGTTCTGCCCGAACGCTGCCTGGAAGGCAGACACCGCCGGGCCTTCAATGCGGTAGTGCGTGTCGCGCCATTCATCAGGGCTGCGCGCATTTCCGCGCCAGTTATCGGCAATCCCGACACCACCCGTGAACGCGACGCGCCCATCCACGACCAGCAGCTTGCGGTGGGTACGATTGTTTACGCGATCGATCGTGTACCAGTGGATGGGTCGATAACGCTCGAACCTGACGCCGGCGCTCGTCATAACGTGGATCAAGTCTTCATCGAAGGGGAAACTGCCGACCCAGTCGACCAGGACCCGGACCTCAACGCCTTGCTTAGCCTTCGCCGCCAGTGCCGTCGCGAACTCGTAGCCGACAGCACCCGACCAGTAGATGTAGGTCTCCACGTCAATGGTCGAACGAGCTGCTCGAACCCCTTCCAGCATCGATGGAAATATCATGTCTCCGTTGACGAGCGTCTCGACGGCATTCGTCCTGAACATCTGCCCTTGCGAGAAACTACTCATGGTCCTGGCGAATTGGGGGTCCGATGAATCGAATCGATATGGCACGATCGATCGCAAAACGCGGGCCTCGGGAGTGAGATTAATGGCCAGCAGCGTGAGTAGGCTGCCGATGGCGGCAACAGCAATATAGATCAGTTTGTGCAAACGGCCCGCTCCCGAGGTTGCAGGCCAGCTATAAACCTTAGAGGTCGCATGTTGGACCCTGTCAGCTCGATCCGGTCCACGCCAATGATGGAAGGAGAGTTCGCTGCCTCGATTAATGAGTCAGCGCTTGCGACCGATGGAATTTTCATCATCAAAAACTCAGGAAGGCCGCGCAGGTTCCCTGCATCGCCAGCGATCAGAAGAGCATCTGCCTCAGCCGCGTTAACATCGAGATAGAAGACCGAGTCCGGGCCACCGAATCAGACGCCCGACGGCAAGACAAAGTTTCCAGACAGACCAGCAGGCCCAAGGCAAGGCTGGTGAGGCCAAGGATAAGACGTCGGAAGGGGTTCGCCACATCGTCAGCGCGGACATATAGCCTTTGCTGCGCCAAGCACAGCGGAGTACACTGAGGAAATCGCGCTGCTGCGCCAGGACCCAGGCCTCAACAGCTTAGCGCAATTTGCGGTTATACTCCTCTGGGCAGAGGAGGATCGCTGGTGTCCCATTCCAGGAGCCGCTCCTGAAAGCTGACTAATGGCGCGTAATCGCGCTTATGCCAAGGTCAACGGTCAGGAAGATGCTGTTGAGCCGGGGCAAATTGCATGGGGTAACCGGATCAAAATCAACCGTCACCCGCAAGTCTGCCGGCGCCACTACTCCGGTAGCAACTGCGAGCTAAAGCGCCGCCTATAATCGTAGGGCGCTACCGCAAGAGCTTTGACGAAAGCGCGCCTAAGCCGTTCATCGTCGCCGAACCCGACCCGGTGCGCGATCTGCTGGACTGAAAAAGTGCTGCTCTCCAACAAACGCCGCGCTGCTTCAACCCTAAGGGCCTCGACGCCTCGTCCGGGGCTTTGTCCCGTGGTTTTCGTATAGACACGGGCGAAATTTCGCGGGCTCATCGCCATGAACGAGGCCAATGCGGGCACAGAAAGGTCGGTAGGAAGATTGTCGCGCATCCACTTGTGCAAGCCATCAAACCGGCCGGCACAGTCGTGTGCTTGCCACCGAAGTTCGATGCTGAACTGCGATTGACCACCGGGGCGCTTTAAGAAAAGCACCAAGTCCCGCGCGAGCGCCAGAGCTGCTGTATGCCCAAGGTCCTGTTCCACCATCGCTAGCGCCATGTCGATGCCGGCTGTGACGCCGGCCGAAGTCCAAATGTGATCCGCTCGAACGAAGATTGGATCGGATCTGACCTCGACCAGCGAAAAGCGCGCAGCCAGCTGCGAGCAATATTCCCAGTGAGTGGTTGCCGGACGGCCATCGAGCAAACCGCAGCCGGCCAGGATGAACGCGCCCAGGCATATGGAGCCGAGGCGGCGTACATGCCGGCTTTGCTCGATCAGCCAGTCGCAGAGCGCACTAGTTTGCGCAACTTGCAGTGCGGCATCACCTCCGGAAACGAGAAGGGTATCGATCTCAACATCCTTGCATTCGGTCAAACGTCGCGTGCTGAGAGCGATGCCTGTGTCCGTGACGACCGGACCGCCACATTCGGAGACAAGCAGGGTCCGGTATGCTGGTGCCCCGCTGGGAGTCTTAGCGTCATTGAACACCTGGAGAGGCCCCGTGACGTCGAGCAATTTCGTGCGGTCGAACAATACGAACACGATTAACGGGGTGGCAGAATCCGAGGGCATGTTGGCATTTATGCCATGCCTGGTTTGTGACATCCAGACATTCAGAAAGGGGAGCCTATGCTGGAGCTTCGCCCAAATTGTGAATGGTGCGATTGCGACTTGCCGCCCGAAAGTCTGAACGCGCGCATTTGCAGCTATGAATGTACTTACTGTGCGGCCTGCGTCGATACGATTTTGCAAAACGTCTGTCCGACCTGCGGCGGCAACTTTTCCACCAGACCCCTCCGGCCCTTCGGTGAGTGGCGACCAGGCTCGCGTCTGGGGCGAAGCTTTGATCCGGCCAGTACTGCGCGTAGATATTCCAGGTGGACAGCGCAGGAAGTTGGGGAACTTAGCCAGCGATTGCGAGGGGTGCCGCCCGAGGAGAGATAGAGACAGTGTGCGATGGAGTGACCAGCATGCTCAAGAAACACGATTATACCTGCGCGATCGAGTGGACCGGCAATCGCGGGCAGGGTACGAGAGCTTATCGCGGCTATGACCGCACATGGGACGTTAAAACGCCCGGCAAGGCAGTCATTCATTGTTCAAATGATCCATTGCTTGGTGGCGATCCGGCGCAGCCGAATCCAGAGGATCTGCTTCTTGCGTCGGTGTCGGCGTGTCACATGCTTTGGTACCTACATTTCGCCAGCGATGCCGGAATTGTCGTGCATTCCTATTCAGATGAGCCTGTCGGCCATGGAGAGAGCGAGCCAACTGGTGCCGGCCGATTCATTGGCGTGAAACTGAGACCCAAAATCCATGTCGAAGCCGGCGCCGATTTGGACAAGGCTGACGCTATCCATCATCGAATACATGAAGTCTGCTACATCGCGCGTTCGGTGAACTTCCCAATTATGATTGAGGCCGTATACGTGAGAACTTGACTGATGCGCCGGTTCCGCTTGCCCGGCAGGCTTCAGCTGTTGCGGCAACGAAGCCAAATGACAGAGCGGCGTCCGGCAGCACGGTTTTAGTCGGCGCCGTTCTGGCATTCGATCATCTCTGCAGCGCAACGTCTCCGCTAGCCAAGTAATGCTTCACGAAGGTCGGCTCCCGACCTGGCAGTTATCACGAGAAATCGGAGGTCACCGGAAGTGCGCGCTTATGGGCTGTGCCGGAGTAAACATGGAGGATCCGCCTTTGTGCAGCGTCGTCGATTTCCTTACCTTCGAGGAAATCGTCGATCTGTTCATACGTCACGCCGTATGCACCTTCGTCAGGGCGAAGTGGGACGAGGTTCTCCAAGTCGGCTGTCGGCACCTTGTCTATGAGAGCTGGCGAAGCGCCCAAGTGCGCCGCTAGTGCGCGAACCCTGCGTTTGTTTAAGCCAGAAAGCGGAAGAATATCCGCGGCTCCGTCGCCGAACTTGGTGAAGAAACCCATCAAGGCCTTTGCGGCGTCGTCGGCTCCGATGACCAGTCCTCGATTGGTGGCCGCGAGCGCAAACTGGGCGATCATTCGCTGACGAGCCTTGATGTTGCCTAGCAAGAAATCCACTCGGCCGACATCGCCGAGCTCAACATCAGCAAGCTTGATCGACTTGAGCATTGCGTCGGCAGCTGGCTTGATATCGACCTGTGCACCTCGTCAGCTCGAATTGTGTCACGTGCCCGCTGGGCGTCACTCTCGTCGGCCTGCCTGCCGTATGGGAGCCGGACGGCTAAGGGGTCTGGACGCACGCCTGAGCGGTCAGGTCTACACGGCGCTGATGCGACGGCCTCTGCGCACCAAGCTCGCTGGCGATGGCATGCAGTCGCTACGCGATCTCGACCAAGTTCGGTCGTTCCTGTCGAGAGCCGGCCCGACCGCACTTTTGCCGTGGATTCCGCTTTATCTCGGCATCTGTTTCCTCTTCCATTTCTGGATCGGCATGACAGCGCTCGTCAGCGCCGTCATTCTGTTCAGTCCTGACGCTGCTTGCCGAGGCCCGTACGCGAGAACCCGCAAAAGAGGCGAACCGCCATGCCGCGGCACACAACGCATTGGCCGAGGCGACACGGCGCAATGTCGAGGTGCTGCAGGCGATGGGTTTCGGCGCGCGCATCGCCGAACGCTGGGCAAGCATCAACGCCGACTGTCTCAAAACAGATGCGCCGCGTACCTCTCTTTGGGCCCACCAAGCATCAGTAAATGTGCTACGTATTGTGATACCTATTGTGATACAAATCGGTCCTTGAAACCGGGAAAAATCAAATAAACTCAGTAGCATACGGTCTTAGGTGATCCCAGCCAACGGTACCATCGAATTCCCGCTAAAGTCTTGATTGCCGATCCCGACGATCCACGAGAGATCAAGACCTGTATGGCGCAGTCGGCAGGGCAGGAAGAGCCCGACTGCACACACACCGCGGTGCGGATACACGCGCCGCAGCTTAGGTTTCATTTTACTCCAGCGGTTCGTCGGTCGGCCGAGGCGTCGTGCCTGCCTGACGAGGACGGCCGGCATTGCGATTTGCAATGCGGCTGTCGAGCGGCGATCTGGACGCTTGCTGGGCGCCAGCGGTCTTGGGCGCCGTCGGCTTGGCGCCGGAATCGCTGTTTTCAGCGTCGCGACGGGGATGTGGCAGGCCGGCGGCATCAGGCGATCTGACCGGAGGTGTGGCGGCCGGGTTTGTCGATACGGGTTTGTCCTTGGCCATTTTCAACTCTCGCCTTTTCAGCATGCAGACGGCCGGACAACAAAGTCGGGCCACTGGGGCAGAACGGTCAGCCGTGCGGGCGCATCACGACTTTGATGCAGCCGTCCTCCTTGTCGCGGAAGGTTTTGTAAAGTTCGGGCCCGGCCTTGAGGCCAGCGCGATGGAATGACGGGTCGATATCGCCGTTCTGAACTTTCTGCAGCGATGTCGCGTTCATCCTGGATCGTCGGATCGGCCACCTGTTCACAGCGTATCTCGCCTTTGCCGTGCCATGTGAGGGCCTTCATGTGCTGTTCCTTGACGACAAGCTCTGCAAGCCCGAACTTGGCTTGATGTGAAATGTTCCTGCTTCGAACGAGCATCCGGCCTCAACCTTGGCGGCCGAGCCGGGTTCGGCCATGCCGCAATGCTGCTCGGCCAGGGTGCCGGCCGGCGTGCCATGCGCCGCTGCAACCTGCAGCTTGTTTTTCCAGCCGCTGATCGCCTGCTGCGACGACCGCATCCCTGATCGCTTCGCAGGGCAGAGGTTTGGCGCAAGCGCAGGATCTGCTATCGCGCCAGCATCGCGGCGACAACGAACACGACGGCGGCAACGACGACAAGCGCGACAATGGCCAGCACCGGGCCGTTTTTACTCGGGGCCGGGGCGCGCTCGTCGTCCGGCCGCCGCATCGCATTGGCGAAGCTTGCTTGATTAGCGAAAGCCGGCGTGCCCGTCGCTGCGGGAACCGGCACGGCGCCGGTGTCTGCCGCTTCGGCATCGGTTTCCATAGGCGCCGCCGCCGGGTCGAATCCCGGCGTCTTGTCCTCTGTCACCCCAGACTGAATATCGCCTCTGTCTTCGGCCGGGTTACGTTCGACGTTCATGATGATGCTCCTGCCGCTGGCCCGGGCTTCCCCAACCGCGAGCGGATCAGGATGTTCCATCGGGCGGAATCGCCAACAACCAGGAGCAAATTTCAGATAGCCTTCAAACAGATGTCCCTGGTGGCAACGCGGGCCTTGCAACCAGTCAGCACCGGATTGGTGGTCTCGTTGTAATCGGCCATGGTCGGCAGCGCGGCAGATTCGGCAAAGTTCCAGTCTGGCTCGCAATGCCTGCTTACGCACACCGCCGCTGGTTGACCTTGAACTGGCTCGTTCCAGCCACTCCAACCCAAATTGCCAGTCCGGCTCCAGGCGGCGCGCTGTTTGTATTCCGTGGGAACATCAACAGCGCCAGCGAGTTCGGTATGTGCAGCGAGTTCCCTGTTCGCCGCATGGCCAACGTCCGGAACTCTTGACCGTCTCGCGTCTTCGCTCCTGGAGCGCGGGCCACTCCTCTTAGCCCAAGGTTGCGATCATGAGCAGAAACATTCCGGAAAAGCGGGCCAGGCAGGGTGGCTTGGGGCGACCGGTCCTTGGCGTGCTCTTGGCCGGCCTTGTCTTGGCGCTCATTGCCTGGGGGATCGCTGAAATCTATGGCGAGCAGGCTAAGACACCGGCGACACAACAAAACAGCCGGGTTCCATCGCCAGATACTTACAGCCCAAATCCTGGCCAAACGGACCCTGCAAACTCCAAGGCCGATGATGTGAATGGCGAACCGGTGGACCGAAATCCCAAGCTCGACAAGGATCCCACGCCGCGATCAAGCACTGGCGGGGATCAGCCAGGAACGCCGCCAACTCAACCTGCTTCGCCATAGCGTTCGCACTAGTTGATAAACACAATTCAAACAGATGCGGAAATGTGGAGCGGCGATTTCAGCCAATTTCAAGAGCCGGGTCTGTCAATAGTCGCCGGCGCTCTCTGATAGCTGGGGAGCCACGAAAACTCCGCTGATTCTTACCGCTTGCTGGATGGCACTGGCGGCTCCAGACCGACTGCGCGCTGTGTCACGCCGGCAGACCTTTGCACCTCTGGGCGCTTTTGAACTTGCAAGTCGATGGAATCGGGCAAGCTGGGTGTAGATGATGCAGTCGTCATCTTATCGAGGTCCGGCAGCAACACCATCTTTGCGTAGCGTGGAGGAACCAGATGGCCTCCGAAAACAGCGAATATCCCGCACACGAATAAAGCGAGAAGCAGGGCCGTAAGCACATCTGTGAAAATCTCGACAAATCTCATGTGCTCGCTCCGCGCGTAAGGATCCCGCGCGCTCTCGACAGTAAGTGCGGCGGGATCCTCAACCGGCGATGAAGGGACTTTGATCGACGGTCTTCTCCTAATGTGGCTTCCGGTTGCGTGTTCCCTGGTTCGGACCTTATCCACCGACTATGGGACTGAGGTCCCGAACCTAAATGGAACCAATGGGGAAGAGCGGAATCCATGTGCCTTTAAGAGGCTTCAACCAGAGGGCACGACGGCTGATCGTCAGCCTCCCGCCAGAGACAGTCCACGGGCGCGCTCGCGCAGCAAGGCAAGCAGTTCGTCGCGCCGTGGCTCCGGCGTGTCGACGGGTAACACCAGACACAAGGTCCTTTTGATGGCGCCGTGGCCGTCGTGGATGGGCGCTGCCATGCACCAGGTGAAGCGGTCCGCCAGAGCGGCGGTCTCGCTGAAACCCTGCCGGTGGGCCAGGGCAACATCGGCAAAGAATTCGGCTGGTGCAATGATGCGGCCGTCGGGAAGCTTGTAGTCGCCAGATGGGATGAAGTCCCTCAACTCTTGCTCGTTCATATGGCCGAGGAGCAGCCGTCCGGATGCCGTCCATGGGATCGGCACCTCGACCCCGACATCGCTTGAGATCCGGAACGGGCCCGGCGAATCTCGGCAGTCCAGAACGACGTATTTGTTGCCACGCAGGCCGCATAGCTGGACCGTCTCGCCTGTCTCGGCGGCCAACTTATCCAAGGTCTCGATGATGCGACGGTAATGGGCGTTGTGATGTGAGTAGGCCCAGCCGAACAGATGCATGGCGCGTCCGAAATAGACGTAACCTTCACCGCCGACGTTTTCGAGCATTTCGGCGTCGAGCAGGCTGTTGACGATCTCGTAGGTGGTCGAACGCGGCGCGCCGATCATCTTGGCGATGTCGCCGACGCGCATTGGCGCGCGGTGCCGCAGCAACGCCTCGAGCAGCATGATGACGCGGTCAATGCCGCGTCGTCGTTCGCCGTTGCGCGGCTCCGCGCCGGCTTCCTTCCCGATCGCATCGTTAGTGCCGTCGCTCATGACCATCCGCCAAAATCATTTCGGTTCTCGTCTCAAGGCGCTTGAAAGATGTCAAGGCTCGGTCTAGCATCCAATTTGTCCGATATACAGACACATTGTCTGAAATACCAGACAAACTAACGAGCCTGACGCAGACAAATCCCGAGAGGACACACGGTTTCCAAGACCCGGCGACCGACGGGTTTCCTCGCCCTTGTTCTGCACGTCGAGGCCACAACCTCTGAAGGGAACAGTCATGATGAAATCACCGTTTTTCGCATCCGCCAGCGCGCTTTGCCTCGGTCTCGTGCTGAGCTTTGGCGTCGCCTCGCAGGCCAATGCCGCCGCCAACTGCATCAAGGGCGACCGCAAGGCGCCGTACACGATCGGCTGGGCCAACATCTATTCCGTGCCGACCTGGATGAAGCAGACCCAGGGCACGATCGAAGCCGAAGTCGAGACCCTGAAGAAGCAGGGACTGGTCGACAAGCTCGTCGTCACCGACGCTCAGGGCGATGCCAACGTCCAGATCCAGCAGATTCAGTCGATGATCGATTCCGATGTCGACGCCATCATCCTGATCGCCGGTTCGTCGACCGCACCGGCACGCGTTCTGGCCGACGCCTGCGCCAAGGGCATCGCCATCATCAACTTCGACAGCCTCGTCGACACCGACAAGGTCACCGCCAAGGTCAACACCGATTCTTCGCAATGGGGCGACCAGGCGGCCAAGTTCCTGATCGACGCTATCGGCGGCAAGGGCAAGATTCTCATCCTCAACGGCCCGGCCGGGGTTTCGGTCAGCGATGACAGGCGCAAAGGCGCCGACGCTGAGCTCAAGGCCCATCCCGACGTGACGGTGCTTGCCGAGACCAACACGCCCTACAACGTCGCGCCGGCACAGGAAGCCGTCACCAGCCTGCTCTTCGCCAACCCCGAGATCGACGGCATCCTGTCACTCGGCGGTGCTCTGTCGGCAGGCGCCGTGCTGGCCCTCGACAAGCAGGGCCGCGAACAGGTGCCGATCACCGGTGAGAACGCCCGGCAGTTTTTGGAACTCTGGAAAGAAAAGGGCTTGAAGAGCTGGGCGACGATGCAGCCGAACTGGCTCGGCGCCTTCGCCACCTACACCGCCGTTCAGGCGCTGGAAGGCAAGGATGTGCCGGCTTTCGTCAAGATTCCGCTGCCGGTGATCGACAATTCCAACATCGACGAATACCTCGCCCGGGCCAAGGACTTCCCGGCTGACGGCTACATCTTTTCTCCTTACGATGAGGAGCTGTTCAAGAAGCTGCTGGCTCAGAAATAAGCCTGAAGGGTTGTAGCGTTGACAACCATGGCTCCGCTGCTCGCGGCGCGCGGGGTGTCGAAGTCTTTCTTCGGCAACCCCGTCCTGCGCGACGTTTCAATCGCTCTCCAGCCGGGCCGCGTGCATGCGCTGCTCGGCGAGAACGGCGCCGGAAAGTCGACCTTGATCAACCTTTTGTCCGGCGCCTTGAGACCGGATGGCGGGACGATCGAGGTCGATGGACGCGCGGTCTCACGCATGACGCCGGCTGTTGCGCGGCAGGCCGGCATCGCCGTCGTCCAGCAGGAACTCAGCCTGACGGCCAGTCTTTCCATCGCCGAAAATATTGGTCTCGGCGCCTATCCCAAACGGTTCGGCCTGATCGACTACCGCGAACTCGCTGCGCGGGCGAGGGCCGCATGCGAACTTGTCGGGCTGCACGAGCCGCTGTCGACGCCGGTCGGGCATCTGTCGCTCGGCCGCCGCCAAATGGTGGAGATCGCCAAGGCGCTCTACCGCCGGCCGCGCGTGCTCATTCTCGACGAACCGACATCGTCGCTATCGGCAACCGAAACCAAAATCCTCACCGATCTGCTGCAGCGGTTGCGCGGCGAAGGCATCGCCATTCTCTACATCTCGCACCGACTGAACGAAGTCATGGCGCTGTGCCAGCACGTCACCGTTCTGAAGGACGGCACCTGCACGGCCGACCGCACCCTGGAAGGCACCGACGCCGCCGGGTTGGTTCGGCTGATGGTCGGCCGCGATCCCGGTGATCTTTTTCCGCAATGGCAGCCTTCCAGTTTGCCTGCCGACGCTATCTCTGTCCGAAATCTTTCGGCCGGCCTGATGCGCGACGTCGATCTGGATATCAAAACGGGCGAAGTGCTTGGCATTGGCGGCCTGGTCGGGCAAGGGCAGGAAGATTTGCTGCTCGGTCTCTACGGCGCCATTCCGGCACGGACGGCGTCGGCGACCGTCAACGGCGCCTCCGGCCTGCCCGGCGGCGTGCCGAAAGCCAACGCGCTGGGGCTGGCCTATGTGCCCGCGGATCGCAAGCGCGAGGGCCTGCACCTGATCCATCCCATCATCACCAACATGATGCTGCCCGCCTTTGCCAGGCTGCCGGCGCTGAAGCTGCGCAGCCGCCGCGCAGAGCGCGAGACGGCCAAAAGCCTTGCCGCCCAACTCGGCATCAAGGGTCACCTCGGCCGGGCGGCGCAGGCTCTATCGGGCGGCAACCAGCAGAAGGTGGCGCTGGCGAAATGGATGCCGCACGACCCGTTGGTGCTTCTGCTCAACGATCCGACGCGCGGCGTCGACGTCGAAACCAAGCGTGAGATCTACATGATGCTTCGCAATTTCGCCGCCGCCGGCAAGGCGGTCGTGCTGCTCAGTTCCGACACGCCCGAACTCGTGCACCTTTGCGACCGTGTAGCCATCGTCCGCGAAGGCCGCATCGTCGCCATGCTGGCGCGTGGAGCGCTGAGCGAGGAAGCCATCGTCTCCGCGGCGATGGCCGCCGAACAGCGGAAGGTTGCGGCATGAACGGATCTTCCTCCGCCCGGCAGACCGATGCGCTCTACTGGCCGGTGCAGATGCGTCGCAATGTCGGCGTGCGCAGCCTGTTTGCCGTCGTGCTGGTGTTTCTCATCGCCTATGGCGTCCTCTTTCCGGGCCTGTTCACGGCGTCCGGCTTCGCCAAATTCACCCAGAGCTGGTTTCCATTGGCGCTGGTCGCCATGGCGCAGGCGATCCTGATGCTCACCGGCGGCATCAGCCTAGCCATCGGCGCGACGGTCAGCTTGGGCGCGGTCATCGCCGCGACGACGATGGCCGGGCCGCTGGGCGTCGCCGGGGGCACTGCCGCAGTGGCGCTGACGGGCCTCGGCATCGGGGCGGCGACCGGCTTCATCGTGGTACGGCTTCGCCTGCCGGCCATCGTGGTGACGCTTGCCGGGTCGTTCATCATCGGCGGCGCCGCACTGCTGATCCTGCCGCGGCCCGGCGGCGCAATCCCGGCGTGGCTGTCCGACCTGCTTGCCGGCAACACACCGGCGGCATTCGTGCTGCTGGTGGTCATCATTCTCCTGTGGAAGCTCTATCTCGCCACGCCGCTTGGCTTGAGCCTCTATGCCGCCGGCGAGAATCCGGTCGGCGCCTATCGCTCCGGCGTGCCGGTCGACGGCGCGCGCATTGCGGCCTATGCGATCAGCGGTCTGCTCTCCACTGGCGCCGGCTTGTTCGTCGCCGCACAGACCGGTTCGGGCGACCCGGTCATCGGCGCCGCCTTTACCCTGAACTCGATTGCCGCTGCGGTGCTCGGCGGCATCGGCTTCCTCGGCGGCCAGGGCACGATGCGCGGCGCGCTTGCCGGCAGCCTGCTGCTCAGCCTGATGATCAGCGTCATGTTCTTCCTCGGCTTCACGCCGGTCGCACAATATGTGGCCCAGGGCCTGATCATCATCGGCGCGGTCGCCATCCCGCAATTCCGCAAGGCACAGCAATGACAGCATGGAATGACAGCGCGGGCGGCAAACGCGCCCTGACGGTCCTGCGCAGCCGGCCGTTTCTCACCGTTGCCATCGTTGCCGCGGTCTGGATCGTGGCGAGCTTCGTTTCGCGCGGCTTCGGCGCTTATGGCCATCTGCGCTATCTGGTGGAGCTCGGCGCCGTCATCGGCCTGGTTGCCGCGGGCCAGACTTTTGTGGTGATCGCCGGCGGCATCGACCTTTCCGTCGCGGCCATCGTCACGGTCAGCGCCGTCAGCCTGCCGCTGCTGTCGTGGCAGGTGGATCCGACCGGCATCACCGCCATTCTTGCCGTTCTGGTGCTGACCACGGCAATCGGCCTGGTCAACGGGCTCGGCGTCGCTTTGCTGCGCGTCCACCCGATGATCATGACATTGGCCATGGCGACATTCTTGCAGGGTCTGTTGATCATCATCGCCGGCGGCAGCGCCGTGACCGCCGAGAACCCGCTGGTCCACTGGCTCGGCAATGGCCGGCCGGCCGGCATTCCCGCTGGCGTATTGTTGTGGGTGGTCGTCTCGGTGATCGTGCTGACCACGATGCATGCGACATCGCTCGGCGCCCGGATTTTCGCCATGGGCGCCAACCCACTTGCCGCGGCATTGTCCGGTGTTCCGGTCACGTCCACGACGCTTGCGGTCTACGGCATCAGCGGCTTCTGCTCGGGACTTGCCGGCGTGCTCGTGTTGGGCATGAACGGACAGGGCTATGTCGGCATCGGCGATCCCTATCTGCTCGCCTCGATTGCCGCCGTGGTCCTCGGTGGCACCTCGATCCTCGGCGGGCTCGGCACCTATGCCGGCACCATCCCCGGCGCCATCCTGCTGGTCACCATCACCGCGCTGATCACCGTCGTCAACGCATCGCCCGGCTGGCGCAGCATCCTGTTCGGCTCGCTGATCCTCGGCCTGCTGCTGCTCTCAGGCCGGGAGCAGGCGCGCCGATGACACATCGTCGAGCCGATAGATGCGCTTTGCGTTGCCGAAGAACAGCGCCGTCTGCTCGTCGGCGGAAAAGTCCGCTGTGATGGTTCTGAAGCCGTCATATATGTCATCGAACGAGGCATGCAGGCCGGCGACCGGAAAGTCGCTGCCGAACATAGCGCGACCGGTGCCGAAACAATCGATGCAATGCAGGACGACGGGCTCCAGACTGTCGAGCGTCCAGTCATGATCGTAGGCGACCAGATCCGATATTTTGATGGCGACGTTGTCGCATTGCGACAGAAGCCGCAGCCCGTCGCGCCACACCTGCATGCCATCGGCGTCGCGGTCGATCGGGCTACCGCAATGGTTGAGCACGAATTGCTGGTTGGGGAAGGCCCTGGCAAGCCGCCCCGCGTCGGCGAGCTGGCGCGGAAACACCATCAGGTCGAAGGCCAGCCGATGCTGGCCAAGCAAGGCAAGCCCGGCGCGCCAGGCCGGATCGTCCATGATGCCGTCACGGGCCGCAAAACGGCGGGCAGGGTCGGGATCCCAGCTCAATATGTCGCGCACGCCGGCGACGCGCTCGAACGCGGCTTGCGCTTCGATCAGCGCAGGCGCCTGGCGATCGGCGAGCGGCACGTGAACGACATAGCGGGCGGCGACGCCGCGCGATTTGTCGAGTGTTTCAAGCCAGCGCGTTTCTCCGATCCAGTCGCCACTCGCCCAGCCGGCTTCGACATGGACGGTGGCGAGGACATTATGCCCTATGGCATCGCGCGCATAATCCCCGGGCAGATAGTTCCGCCGCAAGGGGCCAAGCTCGCCCAGGCCGCCGCGCTCGCCGGCCGTGGCGTCGAGCCAGGGATGCCGTCCCAGGCTGAGATCCCAAAGATGATGATGGGCGTCGATGATCGGTCCGGCGTAAGGTTCTGGCACGTATCTCTCTCAGGCTGTGACCGGCGATCGATTCTGGCTTCGTTCTGCGACGGTGAAAGGGTTAGCATCGGATGACTGAAAACTCACTGGTTCCAGCCCTTTCGGTGCACGAAAATTTTCAGCTCGACGACCGCATCCGCGGCGTGCCTCCCGGCACAACCGGGCTTGACAGCAGCCTTGTCGCGGCCGAGCACTGGCATCCCGCGGATGGACGCATGGCGCTTCCGGTGCTGACCCTCGACGAGGCGGCCTTCTCCGCCAATCGCGACCTGTTCCTGCGCTATGCGCGCGAACACAATGTCGCGATCGCTCCGCATGCCAAGACGCCGATGGCGCCCGACCTTGCCCGGTCGCTGGTCGAGGCCGGCGCATGGGGCACGACGGTCGCCGACATCAGGCAAGCGACAGTGATGCTGAAGGCCGGCTTGACACGGCTGATCATCGCCAATGAGGTTGGCGGAGCCGGCGGCGCCAACCGGCTGGCCGTGCTTGCTGGTGCCTGGCCGGATGCCGAGCTCTATGTCTTTGCCGACTCGGTCGACGCCGTGAACGCGCTTGCCGAGGCTTGGCGCGCCAATGCGGCACTGCCGCCTTTGCATGTGCTGGTCGAACTTGGTGCGGGCAGGGCGGGCGCCCGCACCACCGCGCAAGCCGAGGCCATCGCCGATGCGATCACGGCTGCCGGCGGGCGGCTGCTGATCGCCGGCGTTGCGACCTATGAAGGGGCGGCGGCGCAACCCGAGCCCGGTCGCACCGATGAGGTGATATCCGGCCTGCTGGCAATGACCGCCGACATGTTCCTGCGGCTGCGTGCCCGCGTCGGCGGCGACGCACCGCTGATCGTCACAGCCGGCGGCTCCGCCTTCTTCGACCAGGTGGTCGCGGCGCTTGCACCCCTCGTTTCCAGCGACGGCAACGCAACGCTGGTGCTGCGCAGCGGCGCCATCTTCTTCCACGACCACGGCACCTATGACCGTTCGCTCGGCGCCCTCGATACCCGCAAGGGTTTTGCCATAGGCGGCATCAGCGCTTCGGCGCGGCATTCCTTTCGCCCTGCGCTACGCCTTTGGGCCGAAGTGCTGTCGCGTCCGGAGCCGGGCCTTGTCATCTGCGGCATGGGCATGCGCGACGTGTCGTTCGACCAGGGCTTTCCAACGCCGCTCACCGTCTTTCGTGCATGCAAGCCGCTGCCGATGCCGGCGGCGCGCGCCGAGGTGGTCAAGCTCAACGACCAGCATTCCTTCCTGTCGATTGCACCGAGCGACGACGTGGCCGTCGGCGACGTCGTCGAATTCGGCATCTCGCATCCCTGCACCTGCCTCGACCGTTATCGCGTGATCTTCGGCGTCGACGCCACCGGCCACGTCCGCCACGCTTTCCCCACCTGGTTCGGCTGACCAGATCCCCCAAAAAGAGAACCTCGAAAGGATCCGATATGATCAAGTATTTTCAGTCCGGCTCGCGCATGTCGCAGGCAGTCGTCTATGGCGGCCTCGTTCACATAGCCGGCCAGGTGGCCAACGATCGCAAGGCCGGCATAGAAGGCCAGACCAGCGACGTGCTGGCCAAAGTCGAGGCGCTGCTGGTCGAGGCCGGCAGCAGCAAGTCGAAGCTGGTGGCGGTCAACATCTTCCTGCCGCAGATCGGTGATTTCGAGGCCATGAACAGCATCTACGATGCCTGGATCGATCCTGCCCGCCTGCCGGCGCGGGCCTGCGTCGAGGCGCGCCTTGCCGACCCTGATCTGCGCATCGAAATCACCGCGGTCGCGGCGGTCTGACCATGCACACCGGCCTCGCCCACACGCTCGATTTCGACCGCGACGGCAAGACGCTCAGCCATCTAAGCATTCCGTTCTCGATCGATCGCTCGCCCTACTTTCAGGTCAAGGTGCCGATCTGCCTCATCCGCAATGGCGACGGCCCGTCACTGCTTTTGATGGCCGGCAATCACGGCGACGAATATGAGGGCGAGCTGTTGCTGGCAAAACTGGCGCGCCGGCTCGATCCGAAGCGGATCAAGGGCCGCATCACCATCATGCCGATGGCCAACGCCCCTGCGGTGATGGCCGCCAAGCGCTGCTCGCCGCTCGACGGCGGCAATCTCAACCGGGCCTTTCCCGGCGATCCCTCGGGAACGCCGACAAGCCGGCTCGCCAATTTCCTTGAGACGGAGCTGTTCCCCCGTCACGACGTCGTCTTCGATATCCATTCGGGCGGCACGTCGATGGAGCATCTGCCGACCGCGCTGGTCGAACGCAACGCCGATCCCGAGCGCCACCGGCGTGGCGTCGAGCTGATGCGCAAGCTCGGCATGCCCTACGGCTTTATCGCTGACAACGGCCAGGCCTCGCCAACCTCGATGGGCGCAGCGCGCCGCGCCGGCGCCGTCGGCGTCAGCGGTGAGTTCGGCGGCGGTGGCACCGCAACGGTCGATTCGATGGCGATCACGGCCCGCGCACTCGACCGTCTGATGATAGCAATGGGTGTGGTCGGCGCGCCGGTTCTTGGCGCTGGCGAAAAGCATTCGGCGCCGACAAGGCTGCTGTCCCTGTCCAGGCACAGCCAGGGCCTCTATGCCACCCGCCGCGGCTGGTTCGAGCCCGCCGCCAGGCTCGGCGACAGTGTCACTTCAGGACAATTGGCCGGCTGGTACCACGATCTCGAGCGGCTCGATGTTGCCGAGGAGGCCCTACATTTCGCCGAAAGCGGCTTGGTGCTGTCGCGCCGGCTGCACACGATGTGTGAGGCGGGCGACTGCCTAATGCAGGTCGCAGAGCCGGTCGACGGCTGAGCCAAACCCGGATCAGGCAGAGGATATTCCATGCAGCAACTGTCCATGTGGACCTATCCCTGGGACATCCAGGATCTCGGCCTGGAGACGGTCGAACGTGATCTTGTCGGGCGCGCCGGGCTCAACATGATCAGCCTGGCGACATCCTATCATGCCGGGCGCTTCCTGCAGCCGCGCAGTCCGCGCCGCAAGGCCTATTTCCCTGAGGACGGCACCATCTATTTCAAGCCGACCGCAGCGCGCTGGGGAAGTCTAGCCATCCAACCCAAGGTGGCTGACGTGATCACCGAGGGCGGCGACGTGCTCGGTCAGCTCATCCGCCATCGCGATGCGGGCGGGCTAGGCGTTTCGTGCTGGACGGTCTGCCTGCACAATACCCGCCTGGGCATGCTGCATCCGCAGGCCGTCACCCGCAACGCCTTCGGCGATGCCAACTACTACAATCTCTGCCCCTCCCATCCCGATGCGCGCGCCTATGTCCGCGCGCTGATCGCCGACATCTCGCACAGCTACCGGCCGGACCGGATAGAACTTGAAAGCCCGTCCTTCATGGGCTTTGCCCATGAATATCATCACGAGAAGGACGGTGTCGGGCTGACGCCGGAAGACGATTTTCTTTTGTCTCTGTGCTTCTGTCCGTCCTGCGTCGCCGGTGCGGCAAAAGCCGGCATCGATGCCGAGGCGGCGCGCAAGCTCACCAGGCAATGGATCGTCGAGACCTGCGAGCGTGCGGTGCCTGAGCGGCGCTTTCCCGATTTCCCCGCCTGCGGCCTCGACGCCTTTGCGCCGTGGCCGGAGCTCCATGCCTATCTCTTGTGGCGATTCGAGCCAGTGACCAGCCTGGTCGCCGAACTGCGCGAGGTAGCCGATCCCACGACGCGGGTCGTCATTATCGATCTGAAAGACGGCTGGCTTGGCGGTTGCGATCTGGCAGCGCTGGGCAAGGTCTGCGACGGGGCGATCCTGTGCGCCTACGACATGCAGGCCGGCGATGTCGCCAGCCTGATGGCGGCCGGCCGTGCGGCACTGGGCGCGGACAAATTCCTCGGCGCCGGCTACCGGCTGTTCTATCCGGAAATGGCCCGCCCCGACATCCTCGCGGCCAAGGTGAAGCCGGCGCTGGCGCCCGGTGTGGACGGCGTCAATTTCTACAATTACGGCCTCATTCCAGCCGCGCGGCTCGACTGGATCCGCGCTGTTCGGCAGTCTTGAGCCAGCCGGCCAATGCTCGTGGCCACGAGGCGTTGAGGCCGGATTCGGGCGCGAGCGCTGCCGGGTTAATCAAATCAGCGAAACCTGAAGCCATCCATGGTGTAATCCGGGTAGGCGTCCATCGTGTCGAACAGGTCGAACAGGTCAGGTGTGTCCGCCAATATTCCTGACAGAACCAGCACCGTGGCCACGCCGGCAGCAAGTCCGCCGGCGATGTCGTGTTCGACGCTGTCGCCGACGCAGACCACAGTGCTGCGGTCTGGATTGCCTGCCACCGCTAGCGCAGCGCCGAATATAGTGGGGTAAGGCTTGCCGATACGCGTGACGCTACCACCGAGGTCCTCGTAGAGATCCGCCAGCCGGCCGGCGCCGAAGCGCGGCCCCACTGCCGTCAGCATGATCTTGTCAGGGTTGGTGCAAAAGCATGGCACCTGCCGCACCGCAGCCGGCGCAAGAAGCCGGCGATAGTGCTCAAGATCGTAGCGGTCGCCCTCGCTGGCCGAAATCAGCACCAGCCCGGCATCGTCACCGTCCTTGGTCAATGCGAAGGGCAGACCTTCGATCGCCGAGCGGTCATCGTCGCGGCTTATCAACAGGCATTTCGTGTTTGGCAGTAGCTTTCCGGATACCGCCATGTCGTGGAAGAACTCCCACGCGACCTCGCCGGAAGAAACAAAATGGTCCCAGCTTCCCGGTTCGAAGCCGAGCTTTAGCAGCCGGGTCTCGTTGGGCCCCGCCCGCTTGCCGGAGTTCGAAATCAGCACAATGGTCTTGCCGGCGCGCTTCAGCGCCGATAGTGCTTCCACCGCCCCTGGATAGGGGCTGGCGCCGTCATGCAGCACGCCGAACTGATCGAGCAGGAAAACATCATAGCGCTCGGCCAGCTGACTGATTCCGTTGAGGTGTTCGACTGTTTTCGCGCTCATAGAAGCCCCGCCGCGCTTGCGCCCGTCAGCGCCAGTCGCGCCGTGCCGGCGGCGGCTTCGTCCGAAAGTGCCGGCAGGAAATCAACACCAAGTCTGCGCCGCCGGATCGCCGTCCAGGCGGCATTCGCCGCACCGCCGCCGACGCTTCTGACCGACGTCAGCCGCGGCGCGCCGAGCTCGGCGAGCCTGTCATAACCGAGCGCCTCGATCGCGGCGATACCCTCCAACATGGCTTTCAGATAGTCGGCGTCCTCGACCGGTCGGGGCACAAGACGCGGCGGCAGTGCCGGATCGGCGATCGGAAAGCGTTCGCCTGCAGTGGCAAGAGGATAGTAGTCGAGGCCGGTCTCGGTCATCGGGTCGATCGCCATGCTCAGCTCGACGATGCGCGCCAGAGGGAAATGCTGTGTCAGCACCTTGCCGCCGGAGTTCGATGCGCCGCCCGCCAGCCAGACATCTCCAAGCCGATGGCTGTAGATGCCGAAGCGTGGCGCCGAGATAGGCCGGTCGGACAGGATCTTGACGGTCAACGACGACCCCAGCGCGGTGACGCCGTCGCCCATTGCCGCGGCACCTGTTGCCAGGAACGAGGCGCAGCCATCGGTCGTTCCGCCGACGACGGCGATTTCGCGCGGTAAGCCGAACATATCCGCGGCATCCGCGGTTAGCTTGCCGACGACATCGCCCGGCCTGACGACACCGGGCAGCAACTCCATGCGCATTTCGGTCGCCGCAATCCAGTCCGGCCAGCAGCGGGCCGTGGCGTCGTAACCGGTTTTCAAGGCATTGTTCTCGTCGCTGACATCAAAGCGACCGGAGAATTGTCCCGCGATCCAGTCCGCCTGATGCAGCACCGCGGCAACACCGGGCGTGCGCTGGAACCAGAGCGCCTTGGCGAGACCGGACGTCGCCCCAAGTGCGGCACTGGTCGCTGGGGCTTCGCGAGCGATCGCGACCAGAATGGCGTTGTCGGCGACCGTATCGTTGTACATCAGCGGCTCGGCCAGCGGCCGCCCGGCGCCGTCGACCGGCAGCAACGTACCTGAAGTGCCGTCAACAGCGATCGACCGGACCGCTGTTCGGTCGATGCCCGAAAGCAGTTCCGCCAGCGCTGCGCCGACCGCTGACCACCACACTGCAGGGTCGCGGGCATTCCGGCCAAACAACTCGAGCGAAACGGCGGAACGCGCGGCAATGGAAAAATCTGGACGCATGGCGACCGCGCGCGCGCCGGACGTGCCGATGTCGATGCCTATGGCAAGCGGCGTGTCAGCGGGTGGCGGCATTGAGTTTCTGGCGATACTTCTCGGCGTCCCAGTTGACCAGTTCATCGTTCTCGGCGGCGGTGAGGTAGTTCAGCCGCGCTGCAATGTCGATGCGTGCCGTCACGTCGGCAAGGCAGCGTTGCATGGCGTCGGCGCCGGCACTGGCGTCGCCGCGCATCAGCACGCCCAGCCCGGGAAACAGGATCGCCACGGGCTTTGCACCGCACCGCTCGATGACGCGCGGCACATCCTCACCGGGCTTTGCCACCACCGACCCCCGACCCAGAAAGATGACGTGATCGGGGTAGAGGCTGCCCCCCGACGCCATGCGGCGGCTTTCGGGATCGATGGCGACCGCGTGCGCCTCGATTTCCGCCGGCAGCCTGTAACCGGTTTTCCCGGCCAGCGCCGCCAATCCCGCAACATCCGGTTCCGCCACTTGGCGCGCCGGCCGCGCCAGAAGCAGCGTGACGCGGCGCAGCAGCACTTCGGCCTCGGCGACGGTATCGGCCGCGACGACCAGCCCGTGATTGGCAAGGATCAGCACGTCGACCCCAGCCTGAAGCCGCTCGGCAATACCCTGGGCAAGCGGCAGGCCTGGCCGGAAATAAGGAACATACGCCCATTTGAGACCATCAAGGCGTCTGGCGGCTTCCACCTCGCAATTGGCCTGTACCGCCAGCGAAATGGTTTCGACGCAATGGACATGCAGGACGACGCGCTGCGGCATCAGCGCGTGAACGGTGGTTTCAATCGAAGGGCGCAGGCGCCGGGCGTTGAGCGTCTCGATGGCGAAGATTTGCGGCTGGTCGGCGGCGCTGTCGCGCTGTTCGACAGCCCTGAGCAGCGGCGCCATCGCCACCGGCACCATGATGTCTTCGGAGAGCGCATCCTTCAGCCATGTGCCGGAAGCCTTGATCCACAGCGTGTCGCCGGCTTTCAGCGAGGTGTTGCCGCCGGCGGCCTGGGTCAGGTTTGGGCTGCGCCCGATGCTGGCCGAAAGCGCCCGCAAGGCAGCCATTTCCTGCGCATCCGCATAGGTCGCCATCGCGCAATTCCTCTGTCAGCTCAGTCAGCTTCGCAGCTTCGGATACCCATCGTGGGATGCTGATGTGTATCGCAGATGCGAGCGACTTACGTCAATAGTGATCTAATTTCATCAAAGGTTCTTGCAATCGGAAAGATGCTGAGTAAGTTACGTCAAATGCCGTGGCAAAAACGGCTCCTGGGAGGAAAAACGATTGAGCGACTCCGGCCGCCAGCGTCAGATCGTCGAGTTGCTACGGGATCGCCCCTTCGCGTCGGTGCGCGAACTGCAGGAGCAGCTCGGCGTGTCGGCGGCGACGGTGCGGCGCGACATCGACAAGATCGACGAGGCCGGTGAAGCACGGAAGGTCTATGGCGGCATCTCGGCGCTCGACGGTGCTTCACAGGCGGGTGTTGCCTATGCCAGGCCCTATGACGAGAACCGCGACCTCGCGGTCGAGGCCAAGCGGCAGATCGCCGCTCTCGCGGCCACGATGGTGCGCGACGGCGATGCGGTCATCGTGCATGGCGGTTCGACCTGCTTCCACCTCGGGGTCAAGCTCGCCGAGCGCAGCATCCGTCTCTATACCAATTCGATGCCGCTCGCGGCCTATCTGAGCGACCACGGCCATTGCAGCCTGACCGTTGCCGGCGGCGATCTGCATCGTGAGCCGGGGATCATCCATTCACCGACCCAGGCGGAGCCGTTCTACGCATCGAAGTTCTTTCTCGGCGCCCAAGGCCTTGGCCAGGAGGGCGTGCTGGAATCGCACCCGCTGCTGGTCCGCTCCATCGCCGATCTCAGCCTGTGTGCCGACCAGATCGTGGTGCTGGCCGACAGCCGCAAACTGTCGATCCACGCCCGTAACATCGCGCTGCCCTTGTCGCGCATCGGCACGCTGGTGACCGATGACGGCCTGTCCGACGTCGACGCGCGCATGCTGGAAGACGCGGGCGTCACGGTGCGCATCGCTTCGGCTTCGGGAGCCATCCAGTGAAGATGGCCGTCCTCGATTTCGGCAAGACCAATTCGAAGCTGTTCGTCTTCGCTCAGGACGGGCGCATCGTCGACGAGCGCCGGACCCGGCCGAACTGGATGCGCAAAGATGGCTTCAGCGTGCTTGATGAGGCAGCACTTCACGATTGGGCGGTTCGCGCCGTTGGCGAGGCCGCCGACATCCATGGCGTAGAGGGCGTGATGGTGTCGGGCCATGGCTGCACCTTTGCCCTGGTCGACGAGGCGGCGCTGACGCATCCGATACTCGATTACGAGCAAGAGCCGCCGGCTGATATTGCCGCGCAAATTGATCGCCTCGTTCCGGATTTCACCGAGACCTTCTCGCCGCGATTGCCGCTCGGCTTCAACTACGGTCGCCACATGCTGTGGCTACAGGCGGTGCAACCCGGTGCATTCACGGCCGCGAAATCGATCCTCGGCTATCCACAATACTGGAGCTGGCGGTTTGGCGGCCGGGCGGTCTCGGAAGTGTCCTATCTCGGCTGCCACTCGCATTTATGGGCGCCGCGCAAGCGCGACTTCAGTTCGCTGGTCGACATTGAGGGCTGGCGCGACCGGATGCCCGGTTTCGAGCGGGCGGGCTCGGTTGTCGGCGAGCAACGCCTCGGCGATACGAAGCGGCGGATCGCCATCCACAATGGTGTCCATGACAGCAATGCCGCGCTCCATGCCTATCGCCGGCAGGAGCTTGGCCCGGTCACCGTCGTCTCGACCGGCACCTGGGTCGTCGTGCTTAATCCGGATTGCCTGCTCGACGCGCTCGATGGCCAGCGCGACATGCTGGTCAATGTCGATGTCGACGGCGGCCCTGTGCCGACCATCCGCTTTATGGGCGGGCGAGAATTCGCCACGATCAGCGACGGCTGGCAAGGCGCGATCGCGCCGGCGGCAGTGCAGCGGGTGATCAACGCCGGCAGCATGGCGCTGCCGAGCTTCGCGCCGGGCGGCCCAATGCCCGGCCGCGCCGGCAAATTGGTCGGCCGCATGCCAAGCGCCGAGGAACGCGCAGCCGTGGCGCTGCTCTACGTCGCGCTGATGGTCGACCTCTGCCTCGACCAGATCCATTCGGACAACACCGTGATCGTCGATGGCGGACTGAACGCTGGCGGCCTGCTCGCCGGGCTAGTGGCGCAACTGCGTCCCAGCCAGGCCTTCCTGCAAGGGGCCACACTGGAGGGCAGCGCCACCGGGGCGGCGGCGCTGGCCTTCGAGACCGTCGGCCGCGAATTTGCCGCGGAAGTGCCGGAGCCCGTGCGTGCCGCAAGCTTCACCGGACTTGCCCGATATCGCGACACATGGCGTGGCCTCATCGGCGAGCAGGGCATCCCCCGCGCGGCAGCGGGAGGCGCACGGTGATCGTCGCTGCTCAGGCCGAAGTCACGCGCCAGCCAGTGCTGGAAATGCGGCACATCTCGAAGACGTTCGGGCCAGTCCGCGCCTTGCAGGACGTGTCGCTGACCGTCCATGCCGGCGAAGTCCATGCGCTGATGGGTGAAAACGGTGCCGGCAAGTCGACTTTGATGAAGGTGCTGTCCGGCGCCTATCGGCCTGATGCCGGCGGCGAGATACTGATTGACGGCGTGCCGGTCGCCACCGGCGACCCGATCAAGGCGCGGGCTCACGGCATTGCGGTTATCTATCAGGAACTGTCGCTGGCGCCCAACCTGACGGTCGCGCAGAACATCTTCCTCGGCAATGAGCCGAGGCGTTTCGGCATCGTCGACCGCGACCAATGCTACCGGCGCAGCAATGAGATCATCAAGCGTCTCGGCGTGTCCTTCTCCGCACGGGCCCAGGTTTCCAGCCTGTCGCTCGGCGAGCGTCAGCTGGTCGAAATCGCCCGCGCGCTTTCGACCAGCGCGCGCATCATCGTCATGGACGAGCCAACCACCTCGCTGACCTCGCGCGAGACCGACCGTCTCTTCGAGGTCATCGCGACGCTGAAGTCGCAAGGCATCGCCATCATCTACATCAGCCACCGCATGGAAGAGGTCTACCAGTTGGCCGACCGTGTCAGCGTGCTGCGCGACAGCGGCTATGTCGGCACACTCGAGCGCGCCGAGCTGAACGCCTCGCGCCTCGTCTCGATGATGGTTGGCCGCGACCTGTCCGCTTTTTACAGGAAGGATCATCGCCCGCCGGACAACAAGCGCGCGGTCGCCTTGTCGGTGCGCGGCATGGCGGACGGCAATCTCCTGAAGAACTGCTCCTTCGAACTGTATAAGGGCGAGGTGCTGGCTTTGGCTGGCCTTGTCGGCTCGGGCCGCACCGAACTCGCGCGACTGATCTTCGGTGCCGACAGACGCATCGCCGGCACGCTGGAACTCGACGGCAAGCCCGTAACCATCGGCTCGCCAAGCGAGGCACTGAATGCCGGCATCGCCTATCTCACCGAGGACCGCAAGGAGCTCGGCCTGTTCCTCGACATGTCGATATCCGACAACATCAGCATGGGCGTGCTGGCCAGGGATGCGCGGCCCGGCGGCTTGCGGGATTTCAAAGCCGCCGAGAGACGTGCTGCCACGGCCGTTTCGGATCTCTCCATCCGCACCAGGTCGGTACAGGCCAATGCCGGTTCGCTGTCGGGCGGCAACCAGCAGAAAGTGTTGCTTGCCCGCCTGCTCGAGACCGAGCCGCAAGTGGTCATCCTGGATGAACCGACGCGCGGCGTCGATGTCGGAGCGAAGTCGGAAATCTACCGGCTGATCGACAATCTCGCCAAAAAGGGCATCGCCATCCTGATGATCTCCAGCGAACTGCCGGAGGTGATCGGCGTCGCCGACCGCGTGCTGGTAATGCGCGACGGCACGATCGCCGGCGAGGTGACGGCGTCCAAAGACCAGCCGCTGCGCCAGGAAGCAATCATGGAACTTGCAACGGGAGCGGCCAAGGGATGACCGACAAGGCGACCGAGATCAGTGGCCAGGCTGTCGGCAGGAGCCGGCGGTTGCGCACCGCCTTCGCCGCCCTTGGCATGCTGCCGATCCTGATCCTGCTGGCGGTCGGCTTTCAGTTGATGAACGCGCGCTTCTTCACCCAGACCAATTTGCTGATCGTCATGCAGCAATCGTCGATCAACATTGTGCTGGCAGCGGGCATGACCTTCGTCATCCTGACCGGCGGGATCGACCTTTCCGTTGGCTCGATACTTGCGGCCTCGGCGATGGTGGCGGTGATGGTGTCGCTGGTGCCTGATTGGGGACTGCTGGGCGTGCCGGCGGCCATTCTCGTCGGCCTCGGCTTCGGCGTCATCAACGGGCTGCTGATCGCCTATATCAGACTGCCGCCCTTCATCGTCACGCTGGGGTCGCTGACCGCTGTGCGCGGCGTCGCCCGCCTGCTGGGCCAGGACACCACGGTGTTCAACTCGGACCTGCCGTTCGACTTCATCGGCAACGGTTCGCTGTTCGGCATTCCGTGGCTGGTCATCATCGCGTTGTCGGTCGTGGTGCTGTCCTGGCTGGTGCTCAAGCGCACCGTGCTCGGCACCTGGATCTATGCCGTCGGCGGCAATGCCGAAGCGGCGCGGCTGACCGGCATCAAGGTGCCGCTGGTGCTGCTCTTTGTCTATGGCGTTTCCGGCCTGCTGGCCGGCCTTGGCGGCGCCATGTCAGCGGCCCGGCTCTATGCGGCCAACGGGCTGCAGCTTGGGCAGTCTTACGAACTCGACGCCATTGCCGCGGTTATTCTCGGCGGCACCAGCTTCGTCGGCGGCGTCGGCTCGATCTGGGGTACGCTGATCGGTGGCCTGATCATAGCGGTGCTATCCAACGGGCTCATCTTGGCCGGTGTCTCGGACATCTGGCAGTACATCATCAAGGGATTGGTCATCATCGTGGCAGTCGCCCTCGACCGCTACAGGCTCCAGGCAGGAGCGAGAACGTGATTGACCTTGGTCGCCGGCGTAAACGACCGGTTTGTGTAACGCACCGTGAGAGGCGCGGGGCAATTGGAGGAAAGCAATGAAGACCATCGCTAAACTGCTCTGCGGCGTCGCACTCGCGGCCGCCGCCATCGCGCCCGCATCGGCCAAGGACCTCAACAAGGTCGGCATCTCGGTCGGCCTGCTCGGCAACCCCTTCTTCGTCGCCACCATCAAGGGCATCGAGGACGCAGCCAAGAAGATCAACCCGAAGGTCGAGGTAACCTCAGTGTCGGCCGACTACGACCTCAACAAGCAGGTCTCTCAGGTCGATTCCTTCATCGCCGCCGGGGTCGACGTGATCATGCTCAATGCGGTCGATGCCAAGGCGATCGGCCCGGCGGTGAAGAAGGCGCAAGCAGCGGGCATCGTCGTTGCCGCCTTCGACGTCTCGGCGCCAGGCGCCGACGTCACCGTGATGACCAACAACGTCAAGGCCGGCGAAGAGGCCTGCCAGTATCTGGTCGACCACACCGGCGGCAAGGGCGACTACGTTATCCTCAACGGCCCGGCGTCGTCGTCGATCCTGGAGCGGGTGAAGGGCTGCAAGGACGTCCTTGCAAAACACCCCGACATCAAGATCCTCTCCGACGACCAGAATGCCGAAGGCTCGCGCGACGGCGGCCTGAAGGTCTTCCAGTCGCTGCTCACCCGCTTCGACAAGATCGATGCGGTGTTTGCCATCAACGATCCGACGGCGATCGGCGCCCAGCTTGCGGCCAAGCAGCTCAATCGCTCGGAGTTCATCTTCACCGCAGTGGATGGCGCTCCCGATATCGAGAAGGAACTCGCTTCCGGCACCTCGATGATCAAGGCCTCGGCTTCGCAGGATCCCTACGTGATGGCTGGCCAGTCGCTGACGATGGCGGCTGAGCTGCTTGCCGGCAAGAAGCCGGCGGAGCCGACCGTGCTGCTCGACCCGAAGCTGATCACGGCCGAGAACCTGAAAGACTACAAGGGCTGGACCGCAGCCCGCTAAGCCTCCCAAGGCCGATGCGGCCGGGGCAACCCGGCCGCAACTCAATTCCAGAAACGGGAGACGATCATGTCGCGCATCGGTATTCATTCCTTTGTCTGGTCGGCGAGTTCGGCGCAAGGCGACCTCGAACGGACGCTGGCCAACACCAAGGAGGCCGGTTTCGACCTGATCGAGTTCTCCTATCTTGACCCCGCCAATGTCGACGTTGGCGGGCTGGCCAGGCGCATCGCCGACCTCAAGCTTGGCGTGGCGATCAGCATCGGCCTGCCGGCCGACGGCGACATTTCGAGTGCCGACAAGGCGGTTGCCGCGCGCGGCGTCGAGATCCTCAACGAGACGATCGCGCTCACCCGCGATCTCGGCGGCCAGAAGATTGGCGGCATCCTCAGTACCAGCCACGGCTTGCAGACGCAGGCGCCGACGCGCGATCAGTGGAACCGCAGCGCGGGTACACTTGCGAAGGTTGCGGAGACGGCCAAGGCCGCCGGCGTCACGCTCAATCTGGAGATCGTCAATCGCTTCGAAAGCAATCTTCTCAACACCGCTTCACAAGGCCTGGCCTTCATCGCGGACACCGGCTCCGACAACATCTTCCTGCATCTCGATACCTTCCACATGAACATCGAGGAGGCCGATGTCGGACTGGCTATCCGCCATGCCGCTGACAAGATCGGTTATGTCCATATCGGCGAGAGCCATCGCGGTTTCCTCGGCACCGGCAATATCGACTTTGCCGCCATCTTCGATGCGCTGACCGCGATCGGCTATAGGGACGACCTCAGCTTTGAATCCTTCTCGTCGAAGATCGTCGACGAGAACCTGTCACGGAAGACCGCGATCTGGCGCAATCTGTGGTCCGACAATATGGAATTGGCCCGGCATGCGCGCGCCTTCATCTCAATCGGTCTGGAGACGGCGCAGCGAAAGGCAGAGCTTGTTGCATCGAGACATCGTCCTTAGCAGGAGCGCGCTGCCAAAGCGCCAATGTTGTCGTTCATCCGGCCCGCGCCTTACGTGCAAGGAATCGACGTCGGAGGCGCTGAGTGTGGCGGAGGCAGTCGAGCGGGGTGACGCTGACGAGAGCTTTCTGATTTTGGCCCACGAAACGCAATAAAATCAACATCTTCATACGCCCTCCGGGGCCATCCGATCTCCATACTGGACGGGGATGACGTTTGACACAGCGCGGCGGAAAGAAGCAGGATGGCTGATAGAGTCGACATCGCATAATGATGTCACTATATAGCGGCGGCTTCGACCGTGTAGCTGTGGCGGTGTACCACGAAGCAGCAGAAAATGTGTTACGCGTTGCGATCCCTATTGTGATACAAATCGGCCGTCGACAGCAGGAAAAGATCGTAAGAACAACAGCATAGAGCCGAAGCCGATCCCGGCCAACGTACCACTCTATCAAACAATCAGAACGTGCTCATTGAACCCTTCCCTTCATTCGGCTCTTCGGACCTCCGACAAGATCAACTTGCCGGGCGAAGCCGACTCGGTTCGAATGGCAGCATGCATCCTTTACCGGGTGCGGACGTTTACGGTTACCAACCGGCATAGCCGCCAGGGAAAAGCAGTATGAGTGAACATGCGATCGAGTTCTTGCGCGGATGGATCGGTGAAAAGGTCCACTGCCAGCACTCGCCGGTAAAGATCGAGAAGCAGGCCGAGACCCTCGCCAAGGAGTGCGCGGCCAAGGCCGCTGAGGTCGGCATTCCGCTGGAAGATATCCAGGAAGAAGTCGGCGACATCCAGGAACTGATCGCATCGCGGCTCGAAGAGGCGGCCGAGGCCGACCAGAGCAACGCGGCCAAGCCGTGACGCAACAGGCCTGGCGCCGCCAGGCCTTGTCCTCTATCCAAATCGATCTTTCAGCCAGGCCTTCGGCAGCGCCGGCACGAAATTGCCGTCGCGTCCGCTCATATCCTCATTGGCGACCATTGCATTGAGGATCGCCTCCTCTACGCCTTGCGCCACCGCATCGAAGAACGGATCGATATCGACGTCCGGGATGTAAGCGGCGTTTGCGGTTCGTCCCGACGGTGCAAGTGCTGCTTGCGGATTGGCGGTGGTGAAGGCCAGAAAAATGTCGCCCGAACTGTGGTAGCCGAAGCCGCCTGTCATGGCGATGCCGAGCGGCACGCGCTTTGCCAGCCGCTTCATCTGGTGCGGCAGAAATGGCGCATCGGTGGCGACGATGGCGATGATCGAGCCCTTTTCGGCACGCGGCGTGCCTTCGCGCATCGCCGGCTCCACCAGATCGGGCCCGACGCGGGCGCCGCGCAGTGTGAAATTGCGCCGCTTGCCGAAATTCGCCTGCACGAATACGCCGACCGTATGCCTGATGCCCTGCCACTCGATGATGCGCGATGCCGTGCCCGAGCCGGCCTTGAAGCCAAAGGCAATCATGCCGGTGCCACCGCCGACACTGCCTTCCTCGATCGCTCCACCGGCGGCACCGTCGAGCGCGGCTTCGACATCTTCGAAGCCGACGTGATGACCGTTGATGTCGTTGAGGAAACCATCATAGGTCTCCGCCGCAACCGGCAGGCCCCAGCCGCTGTCGAGCGCCGCCGGCAGCACGCGTTGCATCCAACGCAGCGTGCCGTCGCGGGTGACGCCGCAGGAATGCGTGTTGGTGATCGTGACGGGCAGGTTGAAGGCGCCGACTTCCTCGATAATGTGCGACCCCGTCAACTCGCCATTGCCGTTCTGGCTGAAGACACCCGCAAACACCGGCGTGGCGAGCTCAGCCAACGGCCGCGGCAGGATGGCGGTGACGCCGGTGCGCACCGGCCCCGTGCCAACCTCGAGCAGACCCTCGCCGGAAATCAGCGTCGCATAGCCGACCGATACGCCGGGCACATCGGTGATGGCGTTGAAGCCGCCCGGCGTGCCCTCGAAGGCAATGCCGAAAGCACGGGCGCGCGGCTTGCCCGCCGGCGTTTGAAGATGCGGGTCATGTCCGGTCATGCGGTCCTCTAAAAAAGCGAGCCCTGATTGCCCGGTTCTTTCGGTTTGCTGGCCGTCGGCTTTGCGGCGGGTTTGCTGGCCGCTGGTTTGGCAACGGCCTGCACCCGCTCGGCGTCGCCGGTCGCGACTGCATTTACGATGCCGTCGGCGAACTCCAGCTGCAGGCCAGCGCCCGGCGCCACATCAACTGCCAGTTTGATCACCGCGCCGTCGGCATCCTTGACCAGCGTGAAGCCGCGGGCCAGCACAGCCTTGTGCGACAGCGTTGCCATCAGCCTCTCGGATTGGACGATGCGGCCGCGCAGTCGCTCCAGCCTGAGCAGTACCGCTTGCGTGCCACGTCTCGTCAAAGCTGTCAGCAGATCCCTCTGCACGGTTTGCCGCCGTGCCGTTGGCTCGATCGTAATGCGGCCTTGCAGCAAAGCCAGTTGCTGCCTGTGCCGTTGCAGGGATGCTTTCGCACATTTTGGCAACTGATCCGCCGCACGATTCAACTCCGCGCGCCGGGCTCTCGCCAATGCGCGCAGCGCCCCTTGAGCGCGCAAAAGGTTGCGGCCGTTGGTGCGTCGCGCCTCGGCAATTCGCCGCGACAGCGTTGCCGGAGTGAGCTTCACGGCGAAGAACCGAGCTTGCTTTCTTTCGGTGGAGACCATCAGCCCCCGGCTAAGCCGGCTGGCCGCCTCGTCCAGCCGCCGTCGCGGCAGCGCCAGCAACTGGTCGGGTGAGGGCAGTGCCCGGGCGGCCGCACGCGAGGCCTGCCGCTTGCGTTCGAAATTGCGCAAGGTGGCTGCTTTGAGCCGTGCGCCAAGACTGGCTAGTGTCGCTTCGAGGTCCGCTTTCACCGGCACCGCGATCTCCGCCGCACCTGTCGGCGTGGGTGCCCGCATGTCGGCGACGAGATCGATCAAGGTCCAGTCGGTCTCGTGCCCTACGGCCGAAATCACCGGGATGCGCGAGGCGGCGACGGCGCGCGCCAGCCCTTCATCGTTGAACCCCCAGAGGTCCTCGAGGCTGCCGCCGCCGCGCGCCACGATCAGAAGGTCGGGCGGCACGATCGCTCCATCCCAGGCCAGCGCGTTGAAGCCGTTGACGGCCGCCGTCACTTCCGCCCCCGCCGTCTCGCCCTGCACTCTTACCGGCCAGACCAGCACATGCAGCGGAAAGCGGTCCTTGATGCGATGGATGATGTCACGGATCACCGATCCGGTCGGCGAGGTGACGACGCCGATGGTGCGCGGCATGAACGGCAGCCGCCGCTTGCGGCCGGCGTCGAACAGCCCTTCGGCCTGCAGTCGCCGCTTGCGCTCTTCCAAAAGCGCCATCAGCGCCCCGGCGCCCGCCGGCTCGAGATTGTCGATGACGATCTGGTAGTTGGATTTGCCGGGATAGGTGGTGAGTTTGCCGGTGGCGATCACCTCCATCCCCTCTTCGGGGCGGAATTTCAGCCGGCCCATCGTGCCTTTCCAGACCACCGCGTCAAGCCGCGCGCGGTCGTCCTTCAGCGTGAAATAGGCATGGCCGGAAGAGTGGGGCCCGCGATAGCCGGAAATTTCGCCGCGCACCCGCACATGGCCGAAGACATCCTCGACCGTACGCTTCAGCG
Source organism: Mesorhizobium sp. M0659 (assembly GCF_040320605.1). Lineage (NCBI taxonomy): Bacteria > Pseudomonadati > Pseudomonadota > Alphaproteobacteria > Hyphomicrobiales > Phyllobacteriaceae > Mesorhizobium > Mesorhizobium sp. M0659. The sequence goes on along the minus strand of NZ_JAMYPY010000017.1, from coordinate 31,706 downwards.
CGCCGGAAATCTCGCTCACCGTGTATTCGGTGGCATTGGTTCGTGATTCGGATTCTGCGTCGCTCATCGGCCGATTGAGCGGCTGTTGTCGCTCCGCGTCAAGATTCCATAACTTGATCTTAAGCCTGGCCTGATTGACTCTGGGCCAAGGAGGACGCATGAGCGCCCGCAAACAACGCAGCCCGTTGACGTTCCAGGTCACCCTGACGGTGCTGACGCTTGCCGTTTTTGCACTGGCCATCGTTGTCGGCTTCGGCCTTTACGCCACCATGCAGGCCGACCGGGTCTCGCTCGAGCGGGAGAAGGTTTTCCTTGCCAACGGCCTGCAGGACCAGATCGCCGCGGTAAAGCGCGAGCAGGAAAGCGTCGCCGTCTGGGATGATTCCGTTATAAACGCCAAGGCCGGCAACCAGACCTGGATGGCCGAGAATTTCAGCGTCTGGATGTACTCGTATTACGGCCACAACCGGGTCTATGTGCTGGACAACGCCAACCGGCCGGTCCACGCCATGCGCGAAGGCAAGGTCGTGTCGCCTGCCGTCTTTGGCGAGGACGAACCCGCTTTGCGGCCGACCATCGCCAGGTTGCGCCAGATGATGAGCAAGGACGCAAGCCAGGCCGGCGCAAAATTCGTTGCCGACGATCTGGTCTCGCTTGGCGGTCAGCCTGCCATACTCAGCGTCATGCCTCTGGTGCCGAGTTCGGATCGCGTCACCCAGGCATCCGGCAGCGAATATCTGCATGTCTCCATAGAGTTCATCAACGACGCGGTGATCGGCAAGATCGCGCAGAAATATCTGCTGGCGGGGGCGCATCTCCTGCCGATGGCTCAGCCGCTTGGCTCGGCTGCCATTCCGCTTATCGACAAACAGGGTGTCATCCTCGGCTATATTGCCTGGGACCAGGAACGGCCCGGCCTGACGCTGGTGGGCAAGGCCAGCCCGGCCCTGGCTCTGGCCGCGCTGGTTGCGGCGAGCGTGCTCGCCTTTCTGCTCCGGCGTCTGCGCCGTGCGTCATCGGCGCTGCAGACCAGCCAGGCCCAGGCGCAATATCTCGCCTTTCACGACACGCTCACCGGCCTGCCCAACCGGGCACTGTTCGAGGACAGGCTGCGGCGTGCCTTGCTTACCTCCGGCAATGAAAGCAAGGTCGCGCTGCTTTATCTCGATCTAGATCGCTTCAAGCATGTCAACGACACGCTTGGTCACCCGGCAGGCGACGAACTCGTGCGCCAGACGGCGGCCAGGCTTCAGCATACGGTTCGCGACGTCGACACGGTGGCAAGACTGGGTGGCGACGAATTCGCGGTGATCCTGATCGATGTCCGCGACGTAAGGAACGCCGAGGATATTTCCGAGAGGGTGCTGCAGAAACTGCAGGAGCCGTTCAAGCTGATGGACGATCAGGTCTTTATCAGCGCCAGCATCGGCATAGCCTTGTCGACAGGCCCTGATGCCGACGCAGACGATCTGCTGCGCAAGGCCGACATCGCGCTCTACGAAGCCAAGAAGAACGGCCGTGGCCGCTACCAGGTCTTCGCCGGCGACATGGACGACCTTTTGCTGCGCAAGCGCAAGGTCGAGAGCGAGCTGCGCAGCGCGCTGAATGGCGGCACCGGTATCAAGCTCGCCTACCAGCCGGTCTTTGCCAGCGACGGCAAGACCATTGTCGGCGCCGAGGCGCTGATCCGCTGGGCGCATGAGGTCCATGGCGCACTGCCGGCGGCGCAGTTCATCGCCATCGCCGAGGAACGCGGCATGATCGGGCAGCTCGGCGCATGGGCCCTGCTGGAAGCCTGCCGCTTCGCCGTGAAGACCAAACTGCCGTGGCTCGCCGTCAATGTCTCGCCGCTGCAATTGCGCGACGCCGGCTTTGCCGAAGAGGTTGCCTCGATCCTCGCCGAAACCGGACTGGCGCCGAAGCGCCTGCAGCTCGAAATCACCGAAAACGTTCTCCTGGAAAACAACGACACCACCAGAGCGGCTCTGGCAGCCTTGCGCCAGTCGGGCGTCGGCATTGTGCTCGACGATTTCGGCACCGGCTATTCGTCGCTGAGCTATCTGCGCCGCCATGCCATCGACAAGCTCAAGATCGACCGTTCCTTCGTGCGGCTTCTCGACGGCGACGGCAATTCGGGCGCCATCGTCAAGGCGCTGATCGATCTCGCCGGCGCGCTCAAGGTCGAGGTCACCGCCGAGGGCGTAGAGACCGAGGTGCAAAAGGCGCTGCTGGTCGCCATGGGCTGCCAGCAGCTGCAGGGCTACCTCTTGTCGCCGCCGCTGGAGCCGGCGCAATTGGTGGCGCTGCCCGGCCTGTCGTCGGCCAACGCAACGACGGAGGCGGCAGCGTCGGCCTGATCGTTCCTACCAGCCAGGCAGGATCTGGTTCGGCTTGCTCCGCTTCATCTTGGCGAAGGCGAGCGAGGCGAAATCGAAGCTTCCCGTTTCTTCGCCGAGCGGCACGGAAATATTGTCGAGGCTTTCCGAGATGTGTCGGGCCAGAGCGTCGACGATTTCGGGACGCGAGGTCTGGCCGCGCATGATGCCGATGCGGCAGTCGGGCAGGGCGCCAAAACCGTCGGCTTCGCCCAGCACTCGCATGCCGGGCCGCAGCGCGCATTCCGGCAGCACCGAGATCGCCAGCCCCGACAGCACCGCGGCGGTGATGACGGTGGCCGAGAAGCTGGTGAACAGGATTCGATAGTCGCGGTTTTGCCGGTCGAGCACATCGACGGCGGCGCGCCGCCAGATGCAGTTCGGCCGGCCGAAGGCCATCGGCAGCACTTCCTGTTCGTGCGTGGCATGGTTGGCCGAGGTCACCCATAGCAGCGGCTCGCGCCGCACTACTTCCGACTGGCCGCGCGTATCGTTGTGCGTCACCAGCGCAAGATCGAGATTGCCGCGCTTGATATGCTCGACCAAGCCTGGCGTAGGCTCGCAGATGACGGTCAGTTCGACGCGCGGGTTTGACCGTGTGAAGCGTGCCATGATTTCGGGCAGGAACCGGTCGGCATAGTCGTCGGGGGTGCCGATGCGGATGGTGCCTTCGAGCCGCTGGTCATCGAAGGCGGCCAGCGTTTCGCGGTTGAGATAGAGCAGGCGGCGCGCGTAGGAGAGCAGCTTGTCGCCTTCCTCGGTCAGCCTGTTGGTGCGGCCGTCCTTTTCGAACAGCGGCTTGCCGATCCGCTCTTCCAGCCGGCGCATCTGCATCGACACCGCCGATTGCGTGCGCAGCACTTCCTCGGCCGCGCGGGTAAAGCTGCCGGTATCGGCAATCGAGATGAAGGTCTGCAACTGGTCGAGATCGAGTGGCGCTTTCATCGGTCCAATCCATCAGTAGCGTTGATGCTAAAGATTAGAAACATTCGTTGGATTAATCAATCGGTGCGTGGCAAATTCACATTGTCCACATGAAGGCATGTGAATCGAGACCGGAACGGCCGCTGTCCCCAGCGCCGATCGCCTGGTCTTGTCCAGTTCGAGTCTGAAGGAGACCGACATGACCACGTTTGATTTCGCCACCGAGACCTCGCGCATCACCTCGCGTCCGGCCGTTGCGACGCGCGTGGCCAACACTCTTCTCAATGCCTACCAGGCCTGGAAAAATCGCCGCGCCTTCTATCGCCTTGGCGAGATGTCGGACGCCGAACTCGCCGATATCGGCCTGACGCGCTCGGACCTCCATGTCGCCATCGATGTGCCGTTCGGCGCCGATCCGACCGTGAAGCTGCGTGCGATTGCGAGCGATCGTGCCGATACGATCGAAGATCTCGCCCGCCAGATAGCGTGATATCGGGCGCATTGTTTCGGTTGCCGTGAACCTTTCTCAGGCTCGCTGCGACCAACGAGTATAGCAGGCTCCCCACTCCCTGCCGGTTCCCCGCCGGCCAGCCTGCACACTGGCCCGGTCCTCCTCCAGGACCGGGCTTTTCTTTTAAAGCTCCGTCGTCATCGTGCGGTCTGCGCCGCTCGCTTCGTTCCTTGCTCCGAAGCCGCGAAGGTCAGCGCCCAACTACCGCCAACTACCGCCGGTCCATGTCCCGCTTGAACTGGTCGAAGATCGTTTCCACGCCCTTCTGATAGTCGTCGCGCTGCTGGGCGCCGGTCTCGAACATCTTGCCGAAAATATCGTCGAACGGATTGCGTGGCCTGCCGCTCGGATTGGCCTGCGGTTGCGGCGCCTCGCGCTCCTGCGGTGCCTGTCGCGGCTGGGGTGCTTGCGGCTGCTGCGGCGCCGGCTGCCCACCGGGCAGGCCGAAGCCGCCACCACCGCCTTGCCGCATCATCTCTTCAAAAATCTTGCCCAGCGGGTTGTCGCCGTAAGGGCTCTGCGTCTGTTGCGGCTGTGTTGGCTGCTGCGGCCGGCCCTGCGGTTGCTGTGCCGCGCCACCGCCGAACATGTCCTGCAGCACCTTGCCCAGCGGATTGTCGCCATAGGAGTTGGGCGCCTGTTGCGGCTGGCTTTGCGGCTGTTGGGCGCCGCCGCCGAACATGTCCTGCAGCACTTTGCCCAGCGGGTTCTCACCGTAAGGATTGGGTGCTGGCTGCGGCGCAGGCTGTGCCCCGCCGCCCGCCTGCCGCATCATCTGTTCGATGATCTCGCCGAGCGGATTGCTGCCGCCGCCGAAGCCACCGGCGGCCTGCATCTGACCCCCGGTCAACTGGTTTGTCGTCTGCTTGAACAATCCGCCCATCACCATCGAAGCGATGGCCGGCAGCATCTGCTGCAGGATCTGCTGGCTGACGCCGGTCGCCTGCGCGGCCTGGCTGGCCACCGCGCGCGACAGCTCCTTCGAGCCGAACAGATGACCCAGAATGCCATTGCCCTCATTGACGCCTTGCGGTGAGAAAGCCCTGGTCGCGTCCTCGAAATATTTCGCGTGCTGGCCGCTCGCCATCGCCGTCATGAAGGCGCCTAGCCCATAGGGATCGGCGGTGTTGCGTTGCAACCCTTGCGAGAAGGCCGGCAGCAGAGCGGCGACAGCCGCCTGCGTCTGCTGCATGGAAAGCCCGTACTGCTGGGCAAGCGCCTGCATGCCGTTGCCATTCTGCGCCTGCGCCAATATGTCGAACAAGGTAGGCATCGGTTTCTCCTCCGGGAAATCCTCGAGGGAGAACCTAGTTCGTTTCGATGTTCGATTGAAGCGGCTTTTGCCGCTGCTCAAGGCGCGACGCTAATACGCATATTCCATGAACACCGGCTCGATCGAGCCGCCCCAGCGCGTGTGGTAGGCCGACAGCATTTCCTCAGCACTGGTGGTACCGCGCGCCACGACTTCGTCCAGCGTGTTGAGGAACGAGGTCTCGTCATAGCCGTCGCGGTTCTTCCTGCCGCGATTTTTCAGCCCAAGGCGCGAAATCGTCATTACATCGCGGCCGATCTCACGCAGCGTCGTGTTGCGGAACGGCGCGGAAATGCCTTGTTCCGGCACCGCATTGCGCATCGCCAGCGTTTCTTCATACGTCCAGCTCGAAGTCAGCGCCTCGGCGGCGTCGAGCGCGGCCTCGTCATAGAGCAGCCCGACCCAGAAGGCCGGCAGTGCGCAGATGCGGCGCCACGGCCCGCCATCGGCGCCGCGCATTTCGAGGAAGCGCTTCAGCCTGACGTCGGGGAACAGCGTCGACAGATGGTTCGCCCAGTCGCCCATGGTCGGCAGTCCGTCTGGTACTTCATTGCGGGCAGCGCCGGCCATGAACCGGCGGAAGGTGATGTGCGTCATGTCGTGATAGTGGCCGTCGCGGATGACGAAATACATCGGCACGTCGAGCGCCCATTCGACATAGTCGGCAAAGCCGAACTCGGGCGAGAAGCAGAATTCGAGCAGGCCCGAGCGCTGGTTGTCGGTGTCGCGCCAGATGTCGCCGCGCCAGCTCTGCAGCCCGTTCGGCCGGCTGTCGGTGAAGGGCGAGTTGGCAAACAGCGCCGTCGACAGTGGCTGCAGCTTCAGCGACACCTGCATCTTGCGGCGCATGTCGGCTTCGCTTTCGAAGTCGAGGTTCACCTGGATGGTGCAGGTGCGATACATCATGTCGAGACCCTTGGTGCCGACCTTGGGCATGTAGCGGGTCATGATTTCGTAGCGCGATTTCGGCATTTTCGGCGTCTCGGCCAGCGACCATTTCGGGCTGCCGCCGAGGCCGAGAAAGCGGATGCCCATCGGCTCGGCGATCTCGCGGACCTGCGCCAGATGCGCATTGCCCTCGCGACAGGTCTGGTGGATCGTTTCCAGCGGCGCGCCCGACAGCTCGAACTGGCCACCAGGCTCCAGCGAGATCGCGCCCTGTCCGGTCGGCTCGACCAGGCCGATGATGCGGCCGTCATCGATGATCGGGTCCCAGCCGAGCTTTTGCTGCATGCCTTCGAGGATGGCGCGGATGCCGCGCTCGCCGCCATAGGGCACCGGCGCGTTCCCGTCGACATAGAAGGGGAACTTCTCGTGCTCGGTCCCGATGCGCCACTTGTCGCGCGGCTTGTTGCCTTCGGCCAGATGCTCGACCAGTTCGTCGATGCCTTCGATTGCCCGGAAATCGGTTGTGTCGCGCGCCATGGGGCCCCCTCTGCGGCTCTCGGAGCCCGCCGGCGCTAAATGGACGAAATGTCAGCAGCCGATCAAGCGAAAAATCCTGAGCCACAGGTCAACAGGAATTGATCTTTACGCTTCTTACCAGTCTCCGACCGTCGCCTGCATCACCGCAAGCGCCGCCACCGCTGCCGTATCGGCGCGCAGGATGCGCGGTCCGAGCGGGATGGCGGTGACGAAGGGGAGCGCCCGCAGCATCTTGCGTTCCTCGTCGGAAAAGCCGCCTTCCGGTCCGACCATCAGCGCCAGTTTCTTTTCCCTCAACCCCTGCAGCGCTGGCAGTGGATTGTTGGTCGAGGCATCCTCGTCGCAGAAGATAAGCCGGCGTTCCTTGTCCCAGCCGGAGAGCAGGCGCTCGAATTTCTCGGCCTCGCGCACTTCCGGCACCGCCAGTATGCCGCATTGCTCGGCCGCCTCGACGACATTGGCGCGCAGCCGGTCGATGGAGGGTTTTGCCACTTGCGTGTGCTGGGTGATCACCGGCTGCAGGATGCCGGCGCCCATCTCGACCGCCTTCTGCACGAGATAGTCGAGCCGGCCCTGTTTCAGCGGCGCGAAGCAATAGATCAGGTCAGGCAGGGGCGGTTGCGGTCTTTGCGAGGCCAGCACCTTCAGCCGCACCGCCCTTTTCGACCTGGTGGCAATCGCCGCCGACCACTCGCCGTCGCGGCCGTTGAAGACCAGGATCTCGGCGCCTTCGCCGAGCCGCAGCACATGCGTGAGATAATGGCTCTGCTGCTGGCCGGCATCGAATTCGATGCCTGCCGCGAGGTCGTCCGGCACGAACAGCCGCTGCATCTTGTAATTGGCGCGCATCGCCGAGGAATGGGCGAGGCGGTGCCTGGCGTCAAGTCTCGGCGGAACGATGCCACACCGGTTCAAAACCGTGCCGCAGCACCGAAACGGTCGTGGCCGGTGTGAGCAGGCGCAGCGACCGGCCGGCAAGGCTGTCGAAGGCCGCCGCATCGCCATAGCCTGCGAACGACCAGGGCAGCGCGTTGCCGCCGCGCAGCGCATAGGCCGAGCCGCCATCCGCGATCATCGCTCCGTCCGGCAATTCGGCAAGCTCTCCCATGGTGACATCAGGTGGCTTGCCGCCGGAAGCCAGCCGCTCCTTGTGCAGGCGCTTGTCCACCATTGGCGCGCGCGGTTCGTTTACACCGAAGACTTTGCCGAAACGCCCGACAAAATCCGTGGCTCGCTCACGCCGGCAATAGAAACAGGGACGGTGCCCGGCGGCCAGCGCCGTCACCTCGTCGAGGAAGAACAACTCGGTCCAGCCGGCCCTGCCGCCCGGCCTGTTCCTGCCCATCGGCTCGCGCCGCGCATTGCGGAATTGGCAGACGCAGATGATCCAGGCCGGCAAGGCCCAACGCTTTTTCAGCAGCGTCTTGGTCTCAGGATCGTGGATGATGCCGCGATTGCCGGTGAACAGGCCGCGCTCGGATATGGCATGGATGGCGCCGAACGGATCGACCCGGTTCTGCAGTGGCATAGCTCTCTCCCGAATACGCATCTTGGCTGCAATACGGGCGACATGATATCGCTCGTCGCGTCATTTCATGTCAGCAGGGTTTTGCGATGCGGGTGCTGGTGGTCCAGAACTACGAAAACACCGGCCTTGGCCAGGTTGGTGCCGCGCTCGCCGAAGCCGGCGCCGATCTCGACCTGCGCCGGCCCTACAAGGGCGATGCGCTGCCGGACGACGCGACCGGACACGATGCCATGGTGATGCTTGGCGGCGGTCAGAATGCGCTGGCCGACGATGACTACCCGTATTTCCCGGCGCTGCTCGAACTGACCCGCGATTTCGCCGCCAAGGATCGCTCGGTTCTCGGTATCTGCCTGGGCAGCCAGTTGGTTGCCCGCACTTTCGGCGGTGAGAACCAGATCGGCGGCGCCTCGGAATTCGGCTGGCACAAGGTATCGCTGACGCCGGATGCCAGAACCGATCCGGTGCTTGGCGCACTTCCCCAGGATTTCCCCATCTTCGAATGGCACGACGACACTTTCGCGCTGCCGTCAAATGCGGTGCGGCTTGCCGGCAGCGAAATTGCTGAGAACCAGGCGTTCCGTATCGGCCGCGCCGTCTACGGCTTCCAGTTCCATTTCGAGGCCGACCGGCCGATGGTGAGGGACTGGAGCACGTCCTTCGCGCCGCTGATTGCCGATCGCCATCCCGACTGGCACGACCGCCTCGACAGCGAAATGGCTCTCAACGGCCCCCAGGCCGACGCCGCGGGCTTGGCCATTGCCCGCGCCTGGGTGGCGACGATCTGAGACTGGCCGCGCGCAGTCAGCAATTCCAGGAAAAGTGTGAAGCGGTTTTCCGTCCGGAATTGCGTCAGATAAAAAGATAGAGCGGTTCGCCGTAGCGGCGAACCGCTCTATCCGTTGCATAATTGGCACGCGGCGGGGAATCCGCCGGGGACAACCTCTTTCGTCCTTGGTTTGTGGCCGAACGCTATCCTACAAGGCGCGCGCTCTGCATCGGCAATGCAACCGCGATGAACCTTCTGTGTGATCCGCGCGACACACCGCCGATACAGAATCGACCTACAAGCGCGAAATCGTCGAAACTTTGAGACGAATTCTCGGTTTCAACCCATTGGTAACCGCCTCGTGCCCAGATGCAGGAAGCTCAACTAGAGATGACGTCCGTGAAAGCAGCGCTTCTGTCCTTTGTCATGCTGTCTGCCATCGTTTTGTGCGGTCTCGGCATTTATTCCGCCGATGCAGCCAACAACCATCAGGCCGTCGACGGCTACGGCGTCACCGCCGCGCTTCGCTAAAACGCTTTTCCCTGCACAGTCAGGATACGCTTGTCCGCGCCGTCCACGGCGAGCGCACTGAGCATGCCTGACTGCCAGGCGAGTGTGTCGACATTGACGCGGTTCGGCATCACCTCCGCCTCCGGCACCGGTGTGTGGCCGTGCACGATCACCTTGGGGTAAAGCCCTGGATGGTTGTGGAAGACGTCGCGTATCCAGACCAGATCCTGCGGGCTCTGGCTCGCCAGCGGCACGTCAGGCCTGACGCCAGCATGGCAGAAGAAGAAATCACCTGATATCAGTGACAATTGCAGCGACCGCAGGAAGTCGACATGGGCTTGCGGTACAGCATTGACCAGTGCCTGGTGTCCCCGCCGTAACGCCTCGGCCTTGCCGAACCAGCTTGCGTGTCCCGCTAAGTCGACACCATAGGATTGTGCCGTCTGCACGCCGCCATAACGGATGAACAGCCCTTCCGGGTCAGGCTCGTCGAGAAAGTCGAGGAAGCCGATATCGTGGTTGCCGGCGAGCATCAGATGCCGCGGATCGCGTTTCTGTGCCTCGATCAGGAAGTCTATGACGCCCTTGGACTCTGGTCCGCGGTCGACATAGTCGCCGAGGTGGATGACGCGCCAATCGCTGGTCGGCTTGTATTCGAGTTCGCTCTCGATGCGGCGATGCATGGCGGCGAGCAGATCGAGCCGGCCATGCACGTCGCCGATCGCATAGAGGCGCATGCCATCGGGTGCGCGCGCGTCGAGGTAGTGGATGCCGGTCTCGGTCAAGGCGGCTTCGTCTCCGTGATCCAGCGAGGCTAGGGTCTAATCGGTGAACAAGACCCTAGCGCCGCAACTGGTCCTTGCCCATGTCGGTCACCAGCCGCTTGCCGCACAGTGCCAGCGTGATGTCCATCTCCTTGCGGATGATGTCCAGCGCCAGGGTCACGCCTTGCTTGCCCATGGCGCCCAATCCGTACAGGAACGGGCGGCCGATATAGGTGCCCTTGGCGCCGAGGCAAAGCGCCTTCAGCACGTCCTGGCCCGAGCGGATGCCGCCGTCCATATGCACCTCGATCCTGTCGCCGACGGCATCGGCGATCTCTTCCAGCGCCATGATTGACGACGATGCGCCGTCGAGCTGGCGCCCGCCATGGTTGGAAACGATGATGGCGTCGGCGCCGGTCTCGACCGCCATCAGCGCGTCCTCCTTGTCGAGAATGCCTTTCAGGATCAGCTTGCCGCCCCAACGTTCCTTGATCCAGGCGACATCCTTCCACGACAGATGCGGGTCGAACTGCTCCGTCGTCCACGATGCCAGCGAAGCGACGTCGCCGACGCCCTTGGCATGGCCGACAATGTTGCGGAAGGTGCGGCGCTTGGTGCCGGCAATGCCCATCAGCCAGCGTGGCCGCATGGCGATGTTGGCAATGTTGGCCAGCGTCATCTTGGGCGGCGCCGACAGCCCGTTGCGGACATCCTTGTGGCGCTGCCCCAAGATCTGCAGGTCGAGCGTCAACACCAGCGCCGAGCATTTTGCAGCCTTCGCCCTGTCGATCAGGTCGAGCACGAAATCCTTGTCGCGAAGCACGTAGAGCTGGAACCAGAACGGCTTCTTGGTCACCGACGCGACATCCTCGATCGAGCAGATGCTCATCGTCGACAGCGTGAACGGCACGCCGAATTCCTCTGCCGCCTGCGCGGCCAGCATCTCGCCATCGGCATGCTGCATGCCGGTCATTCCAGTTGGGGCAAGCGCCACCGGCATCGCCACTTTCTCGCCGATCATGGTCGATTCCAGCGAGCGGTTGCTCATGTCGACCAGTACGCGCTGACGGAATTTTATCTTCTGGAAGTCCTCTTCGTTGGCGCGGTAGGTGCTTTCGGTCCAGGCGCCGGAATCGGCATAGTCGAAGAACATCTTCGGCACCCGCCGGCGCGCCAGGTCCTTGAGATCGGCAATGGTGAGGATGTCGCTCATGGTGGTTCCTCGTTAGCCAGTCGTCTTGAAGCCGTCGTCGGCGTCGGAGCGCTGCTTAAGCCTGAGCCGCGACACGCGCTGCCAGTCGCCGCTGCGTTCGGCCTCGAGCATCGAGCGCTCGACATAGGAGATATGGTCCATCGCCGCTTGGCGGGCAGCTGAGGGATCGCCGGCCTTCACGGCTTTGTAGATCGCGCCGTGCTGGGCCAGCAGCGCCTCGCGCGCTCCGGGCACGCTGAACACCAGAAGCCGGTTCTGGAACACGCCTTCAGACAGCAGCCGGTAGCAGGAGCGCAGCGTGTGCAAGAGGATGATGTTGTGCGCGCATTCGCACACAGCATGGTGGAACTCGACGTCGATTTCCGCCTCGTCGTCGAAATCGCCGGTGCGGTGCGCCTCGTCCATGCGCGCCACGATGCGGTCGAGCAGCGCAATGTCGTCCGCTGTCGCGCGCCGCGCCGCATATTCGGCCGCAACACCTTCGATCTCGCGGCGGTATTCCAGATAGTCGGTCACCGCCTTGCGGTGCATCGAGATGAGGTCGGTCACCGGCTTGGTGAACAACTGGCCGATGACGTCGGCGACATGGGTGCCGCCGCCGGCCTTGGTGATCAGCAGCCCGCGCCCTTCCAGCGCCTTCAGCGCATCGCGCAGGATCGGCCGCGACACGTCGAACTGGCGCGCCAGCTCGCGCTCGCCCGGCAGCCGGTCGCCGGTGCGCAGCACGCCTTCAAGGATCAGGCTTTCGATCTGCTGCACCACCTCGTCGGCGGTGCGCGAATGCTCGATCCTGGAGAAAATATCGCTCAACGGGGGCCTGGGAAATTGAACCGGCGTCGCGCAAGATAAAGCCAGCGTCGCCAACTGGTCAAATTATTTATCCAATTTGCCCAATCGGGTCGGTCTGCGCGTCGCGCCGGCAGGACCTACGATGCTAGACTTTGGTGTTTACGCGCCTCATGGATTGCCTTTAGAGGACGCCATCACACGAAGGGTCGAGAACAGGGGGACCACCGTGTCGGACGAGACGTCCAACCTCGAATTCCAGCCGCGCGCCCAGGGCAGCGTGATGGGCTTTCCCGCGCATGAGGGACGGCCCGGCGCGATCGGCGAGGTCCATGCCCGGCCGCATCCGCTGATCGAGAAGCCGCGCGTGCTTGTGCAACTCGCCTTCATGACCGAGGGCGGCTCCAGCGTCGACATGGCCGTGCTCTCCGAACTGTCGCGGCGCCTCGGCATCGCGGCGCCCGACCGTCATGCCCGCCACCACGCCATGAAGTGGGGCAAGGGTACGCTGCGCTGGGAGCGGCATACGGAATTCTCGACCTATCTTTGGGAAGGGCCGCTTGCCGAAAGCGGCAGGGCGCAGGAGGATTCTCCTTTCGGCAACGGGTTCTCGCCGCCGGGAACGGTGATCTCAGGCATAAGGCTGGAGATCCGCAAATGGACGCCGGCAAGCGAGAAGCTGATTGCGGCCTTCGACCCGACGAGCCTCTGCTATTCGCTGGTCGAGCGCGGCAATGCGGCCATCGTCACCGATTTCCGCCAGGACGGCGACGGCCTGACCCGCATCCTGGTGCTTGATCGCGGCCTGACGCCGGCGCGGACCGGCGCGCTGTCGCAGCGGCTGATCGACGTCGAGACGTATCGCACGCTTGCCATGCTCGGCCTGCCGCTGGCGCTGACGCTGTCGGGCCGCGCCCGCCGCATTGAGGACCGGCTGGCGCAGACCACGCTGGAAATGAAGGTCGCTGAAACCCGCGACAGCCAGACGCTGCTCGCCGACCTGACCGAGCTTGCCGCTGAACTCGAGGCTGATGCCGCCTCCAGCCTCTATCGCTTCGGCGCCAGCCGCGCCTATGACGGCATCGTTGTCGAGCGGCTGGAAGCGCTGGACGAAGAAGCCGTGCCCGGCTACGACACTTGGGGCGGCTTCCTGCAGCGGCGGGTGGCACCCGCCATGCGCACCTGCCGTTCGGTCGAGGAGCGCCAGGCCAACCTGTCGCGCAAACTAACCCGCGCCACCACGCTGCTGCGCACCTGGGTCGATGTCGAGGTCGAGAAGCAGAACCGCGATCTGCTGGCGTCGATGAACAACCGTGCCCGGCTGCAACTGCGGCTGCAGCAGACGGTGGAAGGCCTGTCGGTGGCGGCAGTGTCCTACTATGTCGTCGGCCTGATCTCCTATCTCGCCAAGGGCGCCTCGATCTTCGGCCATGCCTTTGCACCGGAAGTCGTCACGGCCGTCGCGGTGCCGGTCGCCATCCTGCTGGTCTGGTGGGGCGTGCGGCGAGTCAGGCGGATGCACTCCGAGCCGGCGAAACATCCGGGGGAGTAGGAGCGCACTTTACCATCCCCCTTGTGGGGAGGGTCGATCCGCATAGCGGATCGGGGTGAGGGTGCTCGTAAAGAGCTTTCGTCGCGCGGACCCCCACCCCGCTCACTGCGTTCGCGACCCTCCCCACAAGGGGGAGGGTTAAGATCCATAGCGGCAGATTGCCGCTGCGGAAGGCTGGCAGTACGCTCTTTGCCCGACGCGGTGTTTGCAACATCCGGATGTAACTGGTAAAAGATTTTTACCAGCCAAGCGGAGGACGCCGCGAATGTCCGGCCTTGTCATGCCCAAGCCAGACGACGCCACGATGCGAAGGCGCGCAGAGATCGTCGCCGATATGCGCATCATCGTGCCGGGCGAGGGCGTCGTCGACGCCACCAACGAAATGCGCGCCTTCGAAAGCGACGGTCTCACCGCCTACCGGCAATTGCCGCTGGTCGTGGTGCTGCCGGAAACGGTGGCGCAGGTGTCGCGGGTGCTGAAATACTGCAACGACCGCAACATCCGTGTCGTGCCGCGCGGCTCCGGCACCTCGCTCTCCGGCGGCGCGTTGCCGCTCGAGGATGCCGTGCTGCTGGTCATGAGCCGCTTCAACCGCATCCTTGCCATCGACTATCCCGATCGCGTCGTCGTCGCTCAGCCCGGCGTCACCAATCTCGGCATCACCACCGCCGTCGAGCAGGAGGGCTTCTACTATGCGCCCGATCCATCCTCCCAGATCGCCTGCTCGATCGGCGGCAATGTCGCTGAAAATTCCGGCGGCGTGCACTGCCTGAAATACGGCCTGACCGCCAACAATGTGCTGGGCATTGAGATGGTGCTGATGAACGGCGAGGTGGTGCGGCTTGGCGGCAATCATCTGGACTCGGAAGGCTATGATCTCCTCGGCGTCATGACGGGGTCCGAAGGCCTGCTCGGCGTCGTCACCGAGGTCACCGTGCGCATCCTGAAAAAGCCAGAGACGGCCCGTGCTCTGCTGATCGGCTTTCCGACCAGCGAGCAGGGCGGCCAATGCGTCGCCGACATCATCGGCGCCGGCATTATCCCTGGCGGCATGGAGATGATGGACCGGCCGGCGATCCATGCCGCGGAAGATTTCGTCCACGCCGGCTATCCCCTTGATGTCGAGGCGCTGCTGATCGTCGAACTCGACGGGCCGGGCGTCGAGGTCGATCACCTGATCGGTCTCGTCGAAGCGATCGCCTACAGGAACGGCTCCACCACATGCCGCGTCTCGCAATCCGAACAGGAGCGGCTGAGCTTCTGGGCCGGTCGCAAGGCGGCCTTCCCGGCGGTCGGCCGCATCTCGCCCGACTATTACTGCATGGATGGCACCATCCCGCGCAAGGAATTGCCGGGTGTGCTCGCCGGCATGCGCGAACTGTCGGAGAAATACGGCCTCGGCGTCGCCAATGTCTTCCACGCCGGCGACGGCAATCTGCATCCGCTGATCCTCTATGACGCCAACGTGCCGGGCGAACTCGACAAGGCGGAAAGTTTTGGCGCCGACATCTTGCGGCTCTGCGTCAAGGTCGGCGGCGTCTTGACCGGCGAGCACGGCGTCGGCGTCGAGAAGCGCGATTTGATGCCGGAGATGTTCAACCAGATCGACCTCGACCAACAAATGCGCGTCAAATGCGCCTTCGATCCCAACCATCTGCTCAACCCGGGAAAAGTGTTCCCGCAACTGCGCCGCTGCGCGGAGCTTGGACGCACGCATGTGCATCGCGGGCAGGTCGCGTTTCCGGATATTCCGAGGTTTTGAGTGGCTAAGTTGGCGCGTGAACACCCCCCTCTGTCCTGCCGGACATCTCCCCCTCAAGGGGAGAGATTGGCAGCTTGCGCGCCTTACCCCTCCTTCAAGGTCGGAGATTGGCGAAATCGGACGCGACTTCCGATCTCCCCCCTTGAGGGGGAGATGTCCGGCAGGACAGAGGGGGGCGCGAAGGAACTCGACCCATCTTCGCCATGACGACCTTCACTCCCACCACATCGGCCGAGACCCTCTCCATCGTCCAATGGGCGGCCGCGGAAGAGTCACCTTTGGAAATCATCGGCCACGGCTCCAAGCGCCGCATCGGCCGGCCACAGCAGAGCGAACACACGCTCGATCTCTCAAAACTCACCGGCGTCACGCTCTACGAGCCGGCCGAGTTGGTGCTGTCGGCCAAGGCCGGCACGCCGCTTTCCGAGATCGAAAACCTGCTCGCCGAAAACGGCCAGCAGCTCGCCTTCGAACCGATGGATTACGGTCCTTTACTCGGCGGCGAGCCCGGCAAGGGCACCATCGGCGGCGTGCTCGCGGCGAACCTGTCCGGTCCGCGCCGGCTGAAGGCGGGGGCTGCGCGAGACCATATTCTGGGCATCAATGCGGTTGCCGGACGCGGCGAGGCTTTCAAGTCCGGCGGCCGCGTCGTCAAGAATGTCACCGGCTACGATCTGTCGAAGCTGATGGCCAACAGCTGGGGCACGCTGGCCGTGTTCACCGATGTCACCTTCAAGGTGCTGCCGGCGGCCGAGACCGAGGTGACGCTTGCCATGCGCGGCCTACTCGACGATGCCGCCTCTGCCGCCATGGCGCTGGCGCTCGGCTCCAGCGCCGAAGTGTCGAGCGCCGCCCATCTGCCCGAGCGCACCGCCGCGCGCGTTGCCGGCGGCAGTCTCGGGGCCGACGCCGCAACGCTGCTGCGCGTCGAAGGCTTCGGCCCTTCGGTCGCCTACCGCATCGAGGCACTGAAAACCCTGCTCAAAAATGCGGGCCCGCTGCAGGAGATTGCAGGCGAGGCCTCGCATACCCTCTGGCGTGACATAAGGGACTGCACGCCATTCGCCGACCGTAGCGAAAAGCCGGTCTGGCGCGTCTCCATGGCGCCGTCTCAGGCCCATCAGATGGTGCTGACGCTGCGCATGCAGATCGGTGTCAGCGCCTTCTACGACTGGCAGGGCGGGCTGGTCTGGCTGCGCATGGAGGAGGGCGATCCCGAGGCCGCCCTGCTGCGCGGGCTGATCAAAAAGCACGGCGGCGGCCACGCGACGCTGGTGCGCGCCACCCCTTCGCATCGCACCGCCGTTCCGGTGTTCGAGCCGCAGGCACCGCATAAGGCCGCATTGTCGGCGCGGCTCAAGGCCGAGTTCGATCCCAAGTCCATCCTCAATCCCGGCCGCATGGCCCAAGGCTAAGATAATGCAAACTAACTTCTCCCTTGCCCAGCTTGCTGATCCGCATGTCGCGGAATCGGAGAAGATCCTGCGCAAATGCGTGCATTGCGGCTTCTGCACCGCCACCTGCCCGACCTATGTGACGCTTGGCAACGAACTGGATTCGCCGCGCGGCCGCATCTATCTCATCAAGGACATGCTGGAGAATGGCCGCCCGGCCGACAAGGAGATCGTCACCCATATCGACCGCTGCCTGTCCTGCCTCGCCTGCATGACGACCTGCCCGTCGGGCGTCAATTACATGCACTTGGTCGACCATGCCCGCGCCCATATCGAGGAAACTTACAAGCGGCCGCTGCTCGACCGGCTCATCCGCGCCATGCTGGCCCTAGTGCTGCCTTACCCCGCGCGCTTTCGCGCCGCGCTGAAGCTGGCGAGATTGGGCAAGCCGTTCATCGGCCTGTTCGAAAAGGTCCCAGCCTTGAAGCCGCTCGGTGCTATGCTGAAGTTGGCGCCGGCCTCGATCCCGACGGCCTCGCCAATGGCCTCTTCCGGCGTCCATGCCGGGCAGGGGACGAAGAGAGGCCGCGTCGCCATCCTCACCGGCTGCGCCCAATCGGTACTCGACCCCGCCATCAACGAGACGACGATTGCATTGCTGACCAGGCTTGGCGTCGAGGTCGTGGTGCCGCAGGGCGAAGCCTGCTGTGGCGCGCTGGTCCATCATATGGGCCGCGAGGCAGCAGCCCTTGCCTCGGCCCGGCAGAATGTCGATGCGTGGACGCGTGCCATCGACCAGGGCGGGCTCGATGCCATCGTCATCACCGCGTCCGGCTGCGGCACAACGATCAAAGACTACGGCTTCATGCTGCGCCTCGATCCGGCCTATGCCGACAAGGCCGCGCGGGTCTCGGCGCTGGCCAGGGACATTACCGAATATCTCGCAAGCCTCGACCTGCCCGAGCCGGTGCGCAAACCCGGCACCGTCGTCGCCTATCACTCCGCCTGTTCGATGCAGCACGGCCAGAAGATCATCCGCCAGCCGAAGGAATTGCTGTCCAAGGCAGGCTTCGTCGTGCGCGAACCGCGCGAGGGGCATCTGTGCTGCGGCTCCGCCGGCACCTACAACATCCTGCAGCCGGAGATTTCGGAGAAGCTGCGCGACCGAAAGGTGAAAAACATCGAGGCCACCGGCGCGGAGATCGTTGCCACCGGCAATATCGGCTGCATCACCCAGATCGCTTCGGCTGCAAAGCTGCCGGTGGTGCACACGATCAAGCTGCTCGACTGGGCCTATGGTGGTCCGAAGCCGGAGGGCGTCTCCGAAGGAAACCTGGTCGCCGCCGAGTAAGCAGCTATTCCGCTGCCAGCCGGTCCACCACGCCATATGTCGCCTGGTAGCGCGCGCGCTGGCGGCTGAGCGCAACCATTGTGTTGCGCAGCAGGATCGCCACGGTGATCGGACCGACGCCGCCGGGCACCGGCGTGATCCAGGACGCGACTTCCTTCACGCTCTCGGTGTCGACGTCGCCGACGATGCGGCTCGTGCCGTCCGGGCCGATCTCGGAATTGATGCCGATGTCGATGACGGCCGCACGGGGCTTCACCATGTCGGCCTTGATCAGCCTGGGCTTGCCGACGGCGACGAACAGTGCGTCGGCGCGGCGCGCATGGGCGGCCACCGAGCGCGTCATGTGATGGCACACCGTCACCGTTGCGCCTTCGCTCATCAGCAGGAAGGCAATCGGCTTGCCGACGATCTCGGAATGGCCGACGACGACGACCTCCAGCCCCTTGAGATCGAGGCCGGTTTCCTTCAGCAGCTCGACCGAGGCAGCAGCCGTGCAAGGTGCGAGGTCGAGCTGATTGTAGACGATGTTGCCGATCGAGGCCGGGTGCATGCCTTCGACATCCTTCAGCGGATGCACCGCGGCCTGCAGCGTCTTGATCGGGATATGCGCCGGCACCGGCCGCTGGATGATGATGCCGGTGACGCGCGGGTCGGCGTTCAGGCCATGGATCGCCGCCTCGAGTTCGCCTGCGCTGATGTCGGCGGGGAACCGCCGCTCCTCGAAACCGATGCCGGCAAGGGCGGCCTTGGCGCGCTGGTTGCGCACATAGACATCGACGGCAGCGGTATCGCCGACGGTGATCGACACCAGCTTGGGCGGAAAACCTTCGGCGGTGGCGATGGCGGCATCCTCGCGCACGGATGCCATGATGCGCTGGGCGACCGGGCCGCCCCGGAGATAGCGGCTATCGTCTGGCGGAGACATGGCTGGACCTTTGCAGCGGAGTTTGGCGCAGGGGAGTTTGGCCGTCCCTATAGCAGGGGAAATGCGGCAAGGCAGCGTGAAAGCGAACCGTCATCCCCCTGGCGCGACGTTCTGGCGCAGCCTGGCTCAGCTATAGCCGCAAAGAGAAAGGGCAGCGCGGTTTCCCGGGCTGCCCTTTCCTGACTGGCCGCATCCCCACACGCCCCGTCCCCCGTAAACTCTGCCCGATCCTGAAGGTCTAACCTTCTGGACCAGATGATTCGGTAGCCGACTATATCACGACCACGGTCGTTCCAACATTGACCCTCTCGTAAAGGTCAACCACGTCCTCGTTGCGCATGCGGATGCAGCCGGAAGACACCGAGCCGCCGATGGTCCATGGCTGGTTGGTGCCGTGGATGCGGTATTCCGTCGTGCCGAGATAGAGCGCGCGGGCGCCGAGCGGGTTCTCTTCGCCACCGGCCAGATAGGTCGGGAGGTAGCGGCCCTTGGCGGCCTCGCGCTTGATCATCTCCGCCGGCGGGCGCCAGTCCGGCCAGACGCGCTTGTTGGTGATCTTGTGCGTGCCAGACCATTCGAAGCCAGGCTTGCCGGTGCCGACGCCATAGCGCCGCGCCTTGCCGTTCTTCTCGACCAGGAACAGGAAGTTCTGCGTCGTATCGATGACGATCGTGCCCGGCCTCTGCGGGCCGTCATAGGCGACTTCCTGCGGCAGATAGAGCGGATTGATCTGCGGCCGCATCACCACGCGCTTGGCCGGCGCCTGCAGGGAAGCGGTGCGCACCCGGTCAGGCCGCGCCGGCTGCGCATAGCGAATGCGCGGCTGCTGGATCACCTGGCGGCTGCTCTGCCGCACAATGCCGGGCGCGCGGCCGAGCTGCAGCACCCAGGGTGCGGAAAGGTCGGGACTCACCATCACCGGCGGCCTGTCGGCATAGCGGTCGCCGGCGGCGGAGGAAGTGACGCCGGCGGCCAGAATGGCCGCGGCGCCGAGCACGGAACGCAAAAACATCTTCATCGGAACGCACCTTGATCGTCGAACGGGCGGAGGCGGGAACTTGCCTCCGGTTGCGCGATCCTTGGCGCGAAGCGGCAACCGAAACATGAATCGGAATGCGTAAAATGCCGCTTTGTCAGTAAACCTTTTGGTGTGGTTACCGCCGGGTTCAGGAATCTGGTAAAGCCGCGGTAAATGCAGCGCGCAGGCGCGTCAACGAATGGATTGGCCATGGCACAAGACAACACCGGCCTTTTGACCGGCTCCGACGGGATCACGCGCTGCTTCTGGCACGGCAATCTGCCGGACTATCTGCACTACCACGACCATGAATGGGGCCGGCCGGTCGCCGACGACCGCAGGCTGTTCGAAAAAATCTGCCTCGAAGGCTTTCAGTCCGGCCTGTCCTGGCTGACCATTCTGCGCAAGCGCGAGAATTTCCGCGAGGCCTTCGCCGGTTTCGACTTCGACAAGGTCGCCGCCTTCACCGACGAGGATGTCGAGCGCTTGGTCGCCAATGCCGGCATCATCCGTCACCGCGGCAAGATCGTCTCGACCATCAACAATGCCAAACGCGCGCGCGAAATGGTGGATGAATTCGGCTCGCTGGCCGCCTGGTTCTGGAAGTTCGAACCGGGGCCGGACGAGCGGCCGGAGATCGTCGACCTCGCCCACCTGCGCGCCAACCCAACGACAGCGGTTTCGATCAGGATTTCGAAGGAGTTGAAAAAGCGCGGCTGGAGCTTTGTCGGACCGACGACGGTCTATGCCTTCATGCAAGCGATGGGCCTGGTCAACGACCATCTCGAAGGGTGCGTGTGCCGGGAGCAGGTGGAGAAGGAACGCAAGGCCTTTAAGAGGCCGAAGTAGGGCGCTGTCCCCCTACCTCCCCCTTGTGGGGAGGTCGCGCCGAAGGCGCGGGTGGGGGTATCTTGGCGCTGCACCCCCACCCCGACGCTACGCGTCGACCCTCCCCACAAGGGGGAGGGTAAGGAACTCACGTCCCGCTGGCGCCCGTCAGAAAAAGCCCGGCGACAATCGCCGCCAGTGCCGCAAAGGTCGGATAAATCACCAGCAATCCAGTCATCAGCGCCTCGCGCATGGTAGAACGCTTGCGCTCGTCGGCGGTGACCTCGAACGGACCGAGGCTCGCCGTCACCGGCGCACGGTTCTCGGCCGGCCGCAGTCGAACTTCATGCAGGCCGTCGTCTCTGATGTCGAACTTGTGTGCCGCAGTCATGGCCCAACCCTTTGTTTCGGCGCGCTTATCGGCTCTGATTGTGTCGGCACGATGCCGCGCCGATGGCGGAATTGTTTCCTTTTGGTGCGTTTTGTTTCGGAGGAGAAGGAAAAAGCGCAAACCCTTGCCGCACAAAGCCGCTTCGGTTAGGACACGCCCACTCCAAACAAGTCATCGATTACTAAGCGAAAAGACCCATCCCATGGCCGACAAATCGGAAAAGACGAAAGCGCGGCTGCCGCGCGGCTTTGCCGACCGCAGCGCGGAAGACATCCGCGCCGTCGAGAAGATGATGGCGACGATCCGTTCGGTCTATGAGCTCTACGGTTTCGAGCCGGCCGAGCAGCCGCTGATCGAATACACCGATGCGCTCGGCAAGTTCCTGCCCGACCAGGACCGGCCTAATGAGGGCGTATTTTCTTTCCAGGACGATGACGAGCAGTGGCTGTCGCTGCGCTACGATTTGACTGCGCCGACAGCGCGCTACGTCGCCGAGAATTTTGAGAAGCTGCCGAAACCCTATCGCAGCTACCGCTCCGGCTGGGTGTTCCGCAACGAAAAGCCCGGCCCGGGCCGCTTCCGCCAGTTCATGCAGTTCGACGCCGATACGATCGGTACGCCGGGCGTCGCAGCCGACGCCGAGATGGCCATGATGATGGCCGACGTGATGGAAGCGCTTGGCATCAGGCGCGGCGACTACGTCATCCGCGTCAACAACCGCAAGGTGCTCGACGGCGTGTTGGAGGCGATCGGCCTTGGCGGTGACAACAATGCCGGCCGCCGGCTGACCGTGCTGCGCGCCATCGACAAGCTGGACAAGCTCGGGCCGGAAGGCGTGAAGCTTCTGCTTGGGCCGGGCCGATGGGATGGCGGCAAGGAAGGCGAGGGCGACTTCGCCAAGGGCGCTGGTTTGGACGACGGGCAAGCTGAAGCAGTTCTCCTCGCCACGGCAAGGAACGCACAGGTCGACCAGGTTTCCATAGTGAGCTCGAACCCGACTTACCAAGAAGGCGTCAGCGAGCTCGCGACGATTGAAGCCCTGGTCAGGGCGGCCGGATATGGCGAAGATCGCATCGCCATGGACCGCTCCGTCGTTCGTGGCCTCGAATACTACACCGGCCCGGTTTTCGAGGCCGAGCTTCTGGCCGAAATCCCCAACGAAGACGGCCAGATCGTGCGCTTCGGTTCGGTCGGTGGTGGCGGCCGCTATGACGGGCTGGTCTCGCGCTTCCGTGGCGAGCCGGTGCCGGCGACCGGCTTTTCGATCGGCGTCTCCCGCCTGATGACGGCGCTGAAGAACCTCGGCAAGCTGGACACCACCGATGTCATCGCGCCGGTCGTCGTGCTGGTGATGGACAAGGATACGGAAAGCCTCGGTCGCTACCAGAAGATGGTGGCCGATCTGCGCGCGGCCGGCATCCGCTCCGAAATGTATGTCGGCGGCGCCGGCATGAAGGCGCAGCTGAAATATGCCGACCGCCGCGGCAGCCCGGTCGCCGTTATCCAGGGCGGCGACGAGCGCGCCAAGGGCGAGTTGCAGATCAAGGATCTGATCGAGGGCGCGCGCATGTCGGCAGAGATCACCGACAACGCCGAATGGCGCGCCGCAAGGCCGGCACAGGTCACGGTGGCGGAGGCTGAGCTGGTCGCCGAGGTGAAGAAGATTTTGGCTGCGCAGGCCGCTGACCGTTCGAAGGGTGGCGCTTGAACGCCCCCCTCTGGCCTGCCGGCCATCTCCCCCTCAAGGGGGGAGATTGGATGTCATCGGCGCTTTCGCAAATCTTCATCGCTGCAGGAAACAATCCGACGCTAAAGCTGCCAATCTCCCCCCTTGAGGGGGAGATGGCCGGCAGGCCAGAGGGGGGTGCCTCGCGCCGCCCATGACCTCCCGCCCCGCAATCGCCACGGAAATCACCAAGCTCTTCGCCACCCGCAACACCCATGCGGTCGAGGTCGCGGTGCTGCAGCCGGCCGACCCATTCCTCGACATGGCCGGCGAGGATCTGCGCCGCCGCATCTTTCTGACCGAAAGCGAGACCGGCAAGACGCTGTGTCTGCGGCCCGAATTCACCATCCCCGTCTGCCTCGACCACATCGCCTCGCAGGCCGGCACGCCGCGCCGCTATTCCTATCTCGGCGAAGTGTTCCGCCAGCGCCGCGAGGGCGGCAACGAGTTCTTTCAGGCCGGCATCGAGGATCTCGGCGACCGCGATACGGCCAAGGCCGATGCGCGTTCGCTGGCCGATGCGCACGCGCTGCTGCAGCTGGTGCTGCCGGCGCAACCTCTTGCGATCACGCTCGGCGACCAGACCATCTTCGAGGCGGTGCTGGCGGCCCTCGGCCTGCCGCGCGGCTGGCGCATGCGACTTGCGCGCGCCTTCGGTTCGGCGCCGATGCTGCAGGCAGCGTTGTCCGATCTCGCCAACCCGCCGCGCAACGGTCAGCTTGACGGCGAAGTCGCGGCCCGTGTCCTCGATGGCGATCTCGAAGCGCTTTCCGCCCACATTGCCGGCGGCATGGAAGAGGCCGGCCTGCTGGCATCCGGCGGACGCGCGCCCGCCGACATTGCCCGGCGGCTGATCGAAAAGGCCGAACTGCGCAGCGTGCGGCTGTCGAACGAAGCGTTTGCGGCGCTCAGGGATTTTCTCGCCATCGACGTGCCACTAGATGGCGCCAGCGCTGCGCTCGAAAGCTTCGCCGCTGGTGCCGGGCTTTCGCTGGGCGCGGCGCTGGAAAAATTCGCCGCCCGCGCCAAAGCCATCGAGGCACATGGCCTGCCTGCAAAGACGATCCGCTACGACGCTGCCTTCGGCCGTCCGCTGGATTACTACACCGGCATCGTCTTCGAGATCGCAGCACTTGGTGGCGAGCGGCCGCTGGCCGGCGGCGGTCGCTACGACCGGCTGCTGACCCTGCTCGGCGCCAAGACGCCGATCCCCGGCGTCGGCTTCTCCGTCTGGCTCGACCGCATCGAAGCGCTGCGGGGAGAGCCGCAATGATCACGCTGGCGATCCCATCGAAAGGCCGGCTCAAGGAGCAGGCCTTGGAGGTACTGGCCAGGGCCGGGCTTGCCGTCAGCCTGCCCGGCGATGAGCGCCAGTACCGCGCCCGCATCGACGGCACCGAGGGCATCGAGGTGGCGTTCCTGTCGGCGTCCGAAATCGCCGGCGAGATTGGGCACGGTTCGGTCGACCTCGGCATTACCGGCGAGGATCTGCTGCGCGAAAACCTCGCCGACTGGGAGGCGCGCGCCGAATTCGTCGCTCGCCTCGGCTTCGGCCATGCCGATGTCGTGGTCGCGGTGCCCGGCATCTGGCTCGACGTCGATACTATGGCCGATCTCGACGATGTCGCCGCCGATTTCCGCCAGCGCCACGGCAGGCGGCTGAGGATCGCAACCAAATACTGGCGGCTCACGCAGCAGTTCTTCTCGCAAAAGCACGGCATCCAGGTCTACCGCATCGTCGAAAGCCTCGGCGCCACCGAAGGCGCGCCGGCGGCAGGCCTTGCCGATGTCATCGTCGACATCACCACCACCGGCTCGACCCTGCGCGCCAACCATCTCAAGGTGCTGGCCGATGGGGTTGTGCTGAAGTCGCAGGCCTGCCTCGTGGCTGCCAGGAAAGATCGTGCTGCTGCGGATGAGGCGCTAGTGCGGGAAATAGCCGCGAAGATGAGCGCGCTCCCTCCCCCTTGAGGGGAGGGTGGACAGCCGCCAAAGGCGGATGGACGGGTGGGGTCGCTCCGGCAGTGCTCGACGCGAGACGACCCAAGCCGGGTCGACCGTGAGCAAGGAAGTCGAGCACTTCGCCGAGGGTCCCACCCGCCTCGCTTCGCGAGGCACCCTCCCCGCGAGGGGGAGGGGAACCGCCTCTACTTTCCACCATCCCATCAGGCTGATAGGCTCGCCATATCCCGGGAGGAAACGGCGATGGCGATCAATCTCGACGAGCTCAAGAACGCCACCAATCTGCGCGGGCGCGGCAGGGCTTTCATCGCTCCGCTCGACGGCCGGGCACATGTGTCGGGCGACCGTTCGGTGCCGCTGCTCGACAAGACGATCCCTCAGCTTTTCTCCGACACGGTCGGCAGATACGCCACGCAGGATGCTGCCGTCTTCGTCGGACAGGACAAGCGCTTCACCTGGAGCGAATTGTCGGACACGGTCGATACGCTCGCCGCCGGCTTCCTGGCGCTTGGCCTCGACAAAGGAGACCGTGTCGGCATCTGGTCGCCCAACCGCTGGGAATGGCTGGTCACCCAGTTCGCCACCGCTCGGATCGGCCTGATCCTGGTCAACATCAACCCGGCCTACCGGCTGACGGAGCTGGAATATGCCCTCAACAAGGTCGGCTGCAAGGCGCTGGTCACCGCCGCCAGTTTCAAGACCTCCGACTATCTCGGCATGATCGAGACGCTGGCGCCTGAGCTCGCCAAGGCCACCCCCGGCAAGCTCAAGGCGCAGAAATTGCCGACGCTGAAGATCGTCATTCGCATGGGCGACGACAACTCGCCCGGCATGTTCAATTTCGCCGACGTGCTGTCGATGGCCGGCCGCGACGAGCATGACAGCCTCGACCGCATCTCCGAAGGGCTGAAGCCGGGCGAGGCCATCAACATCCAGTTCACATCAGGCACGACGGGCGCGCCCAAGGGCGCGACGCTGACCCACACCAACATCGTCAACAATGGCAATTTCGTCACCGCTGCGATCAAGCTCACCGTCGACGACCGGCTCTGCATCCCGGTGCCGCTCTACCACTGCTTCGGCATGTCGATGGGCACGATGGGCTGCGTCACCAAGGGCGCGACCATGGTGTTTCCTGGCGAGGGTTTTGACGCCGGCGCGACGCTGAAGGCGGTGGCGCAGGAACGCTGCACCGGCCTCTACGGCGTGCCGACCATGTTCGTCGCCATGCTCGACCATGCGGACTTCGCCAGCTTCGATCTCTCCAGCCTGCGCACCGGCATCATGGCGGGCTCACCATGCCCGATCGAGGTGATGAAGAAGGTGGTGACGCTGATGCATATGGAAGAGGTGACCATCGCCTACGGCATGACCGAGACCAGCCCGGTCTCGTTCCAGAGCAGCGTCGACGATCCGCTGGAAAAACGCGTCTCCACTGTCGGCCGCATCCATCCGCATGTCGAGGTCAAGGCCATCGACGCCGAGGGCGCCACCGTCGCCGTCGGCGCGCCGGGCGAGCTGTGCACCCGCGGCTATTCCGTCATGAAAGGCTACTGGGACGACGCGGAAAAAACCCGCGAGGCGATCGACGCCGACGGCTGGATGCACACCGGTGATCTCGCCACCATCGACTCCGAGGGCTATTGCAACATTGTCGGCCGGGTCAAGGACATGGTCATCCGCGGCGGCGAAAACGTCTATCCCAGAGAGGTCGAGGAATTTCTCTATCGCCATCCCAAGGTCAAGGAGGTGCAGGTGTTCGGCATTCCCGACGCCAAATATGGCGAGGAGCTGTGCGCCTGGATCGTGCTGAAGCCCAACCAGATCGCCACCGAGCAGGAGATCAAGAATTTCTGCGCCGGCCAGATCGCCCACTACAAAATCCCCCGCTACATCCGCTTCCGCACCGAACTGCCCATGACGGTGACGGGAAAACCGCAGAAGTTTCTGATGCGCGAGGCGATGGTGGAGGAACTGGGGCTGGTGGTGCAGAAGACGGCTTGAGGGTTGAACGCCGGGGACAGGACTGCCGGCTTCGAAACGACATTGGGGTGCTCGACAGGCTTCCGCAAGGTTCGCCGAACGCATTGGGGCTTGAATGACTGGTTTCGCACGATCAGCGACTTCCTATGCGATGCCTTTGGCCGCGCTGGCACTGGCCGTTGCGGTCAGAGTCAGCGGGCTATCGGTGGACGAAGGTTCGCCGAGCGTCAGGATTCTCGTCGGAGCGCTCTCGAGTGCGATCATGTTCATCACTATTTTCGTGGTGCTCGATCACGCCGAGGCGGTGGCCCACCGTGTGGGGGAGCCTTACGGCACATTGGTGCTGACTTTTGCCGTGACGGCAATCGAAGTGTCGATCATCGTTTCCATGATGCTGCATGGAGAGAACAACCCCACGCTTGCACGTGAATCGGTCTTCTCGACAGTGATGATTGCCTCCACCGGCGTTGTCGGAATGTGTCTCACGTTTGGCGGCTGGCGGCATCGCAAGCAGGCAATTGTCCGGCAAGGGACCAGCGCATATCTGGCGGTTCTGGCCGCACTGACCGTCATGACGCTTATCCTGCCGACCTACACGCGGACCACCGATCCCGGCACATTTTCGGCAGCTCAGCTTGGCCTGGTAAGCGTTCTTTCCGTGCTGCTCTATGCAAGCTTTGTGTTCGCGCAGACAGTCCGGCACCGGGACGATTTCATCGAAGGACCGGCACACGACCTTTCGGCGCGAACCGCCCCTCCCAAAAGCATCTCTTCCAGCGCTCTGCTCCTGGTAATCGGACTGATCGGAATTGTCATGCTCGCCGAGCAGGTCGCCGCAAGTGTTGAAAATGCGCTCGTTGCTTACCAGGTGACCCAGGCTGACAGCATTGTGGGGGCAATGATCGCGGGTCTGGTTTTGATGCCGGAAGCCATTTCGGCGGTTCGCGCTTCACTCAACAATGAGCTGCAGCGCGGCCTGAATGTCGCAATGGGTTCGGCTTGCGCCACGATTGGTTTGACGATACCTGCGGTCGCAGCAGCCAGCCTGCTTACGGGACGAGGGTTGACCCTGGGGCTCCCGGAAGCTGACGCCGTACTTTTGGTTTTAGCGCTTTTCATATGCAGCGTAAGCTTTAGCAACGAAAGGACGACCTTCCTGACCGGAATCGTCCATGCCGTTGTGTTTTTTACGTATGTATTTCTGGTATTTGTCCCTTGAGGCTTTGGTTAGATCTGGCGACCAACCATCAAGGCGGGTATTCTCGAACGCGCCTGATTTGAGCTTTTCGGGGGTTCCCAAGGCGACATCCAAGACCCAAACGACTCACACCCCCATCACCACCCCATCCAGTCCGCGAATGATCTTCGCCAACTCGACGCACTCATCATGCCGCACCTTGTTGCGGCGCCAGGCGAGGCAGATCGTGCGTTGCGGCATTGGCTCCTGGAACGGCACGATCTTGAGGTCCGGCATGGCGCTGGCCGGCTTCGCCGCCATTTCCGGGATGAGCGTGACGCCGAGACCATGCGCCACCATCTGCAGCAGCGTCGTCAGGCTGGTGGCGCCGTAGCTTGCCATCGCTACGGGACGCACGCTGCCGCACAGGGCCAGCGCCTGTTCGCGCAGGCAGTGGCCTTCCTCCAAAAGCATCAACCGCTCCAGCGCCAGGCTTTCCGGCGGCACCGGTGGCGAGGCGAAGGCTGGATCTCCGGCTGGCACGGCGAGGAAGAAGCGGTCGGCGAACAGTTCCTCGGTGACCAGGCCCGGCTGGTCGAGCGGCAGCGCGGCAATGAAGGCGTCGAGCCGTCCGCTTGCCGTGTCCTCGACCAGTGATGCGGTGACTGCTTCGCGCAGTTCGAGCTGCAGGGACGGAAAATGCCGTTTCAGTTCCGGGAGCACATGCGGCAAAAGATACGGCGCCACGGTCGGGATGATGCCTAGCCGGAAGCGGCCTTCCATGGCCGGGCGGCCGCGCCGGGCCGTCGTCTCGACGTCGCTGATATCGCGCACGATGCGCTCGATGCGTGGCAGCAGCGCTTGCGCCTCTTCCGTCATCCGCACCGTCTTGCCGCCGCGCTCGAACAGCCGGCAGTTCAGCCTTTGCTCCATCTCGGCGATCTGCGCGGACAGCGCCGGCTGGCTGACGCCGGCGAGTTTTGCGGCGCGGCCGAAATGCAGCGTTTGCGCCAAAGCCTCGAAATATTGCATCTGCCGCACGGTCAAGCCAATCATAAGGAAAACCTATCGCAACAAACAGGAAAGGCAATTTGTTTTTATCGAAGAGACGGCTTAGTCTGGAACCATTCCAGAGTGGCGCGGCTCCCGGCCGGCCCGGAAAAAACAACACATAAATCAGCAATTCGGAGGCCAAGATGGACGCGATGACCGACGACAACAGCGCCGGCAAATGCCCGGTCGCGCATGGAACCTCCGCCAGGACCAACCGCGACTGGTGGCCGAACCAGCTCGACATCGGCGTTCTCCACCAGCAGTCGAGCCTTTCGGACCCGATGGGCGAAGCTTTCGACTACGCTGCGGAGTTCAAGACGCTCGACCTCGACGCGGTGATCGAGGATTTGCACAAGGTGATGACGGATTCGCAGGATTGGTGGCCGGCCGATTTCGGCCATTACGGGCCGCTGTTCATCCGCATGGCCTGGCACAGCGCCGGCACCTATCGCATCGGCGACGGCCGGGGTGGCGCCGGTGCGGGCCAGCAGCGTTTCGCGCCGCTGAACAGCTGGCCGGACAACGCCAATCTCGACAAGGCGCGCCGGCTGCTGTGGCCGGTCAAGCAGAAATACGGCCGCAAGATCTCCTGGGCCGACCTGTTGATTCTCACCGGCAACGTCGCGCTGGAATCGATGGGCTTCAAGACCTTTGGCTTTGCCGGTGGCCGCGCCGATGTCTGGGAGCCCGAGCAGGATGTCGACTGGGGTTCGGAAACCAAGTGGCTCGACGACAAGCGCTATTCCGGCGACCGTGAGTTGCACGGCCATCTCGGCGCGGTGCAGATGGGCCTGATCTACGTCAACCCGGAAGGGCCGAACGGCAAGCCGGATCCGCTGGCCTCGGCCCGCGACATCCGCGAGACCTTCGGACGCATGGCAATGAACGATGAGGAAACCGTGGCGCTGATCGCCGGCGGCCACACCTTCGGCAAGACCCATGGCGCCGGTGATGCAACACTGGTCGGCGCCGAGCCGGAAGGCGCGGGCATCGAGGCGCAGGGCCTCGGCTGGTCGAGCAAGCATGCCACCGGCATTGCCGGCGATGCGATCACGTCCGGCCTCGAAGTTACCTGGACGACGACGCCGACCAAGTGGAGCAACAACTTCTTCGACAATCTCTTCAACTTCGAATGGGAGCTGACCAAGAGCCCGGCCGGGGCCCATCAGTGGACGCCGAAGGGCGGCTCTGGCGCGGTTACGGTGCCGGACGCGCACAATCCCTCGAAGCGTCATGCGCCGGCAATGCTGACCACCGACCTCGCGCTGCGGGCCGACCCGGCCTATGAGAAGATCTCGCGCCGCTTCCATGAGCATCCGGAGCAGTTCGCCGATGCCTTCGCCCGTGCCTGGTACAAGCTCACCCATCGCGACATGGGGCCGGTCGTGCGGTATCTCGGCCCGTTGGTGCCGAAGGAAGAGCTGATCTGGCAGGATCCGGTTCCGGCCGTCGACCATGAGCTGGTCAGCGACCAGGACATCGCATTGCTGAAGGCCAAGATCCTGGCTTCGGGCCTCAGCGTTTCGCAATTGGTCTCGACCGCCTGGGCCTCGGCCTCGACCTTCCGCAACTCCGACAAGCGCGGCGGCGCCAATGGCGCGCGCATTCGCCTGGCGCCGCAGAAGGACTGGGAGGTCAACCAGCCTGTCGAACTGGCTACCGTGCTGGCGAAGCTCGAAGCCATCCAGAACGAGTTCAACGCAGGCGGCAAGAAGGTCTCGCTGGCCGACCTCATCGTGCTCGGCGGCGTCGCCGCGGTCGAGAAAGCCGCAACGGATGGCGGGAATGCGGTGAAGGTTCCCTTCACGCCCGGCCGCACCGACGCCTCGCAGGCGCAGACAGACGTCCATTCCTTTGCGGCGCTCGAGCCGAAAATTGACGGCTTCCGCAACTATGTCAGGGGCAAACCGCCGATGTCGGTCGAAGCCATGCTGGTCGACCGGGCGCAACTGCTCAACCTGACGGCGCCGGAGATGACGGTGCTGGTTGGTGGCCTGCGCGTGCTCGGCGCCAACACCGGCGGCTCGAAGCATGGTGTGTTGACCGACAGGCCGGGCACGCTGACGAACGACTTCTTCGTCAACCTGCTCTCGATGAGCACCATCTGGGATCCGGCCTCCGAGCCGGGCTCGCATGAGGTCTATGAAGCACGCGACCGCAAGACCAGCGCAGTCAGGTGGACCGCCACACGCGCCGACCTGATCTTCGGCTCGCATGCGCAGCTGCGCGCGCTGGCCGAGGTCTACGGGTCGGCGGATGCCGGGCAGAAATTCGTTGGCGATTTCGTCAAGGCGTGGACCAAGGTGATGAACGCCGACCGTTTCGACATCGCTGCCTGATACAACCTCCCAAACGAAGGGGGGGGGGGCGCCGCCCCCCCCCGCGGGTTTGGCGGGGTGGGGAGAAGTGGATTTTGGTGAATGGTGGGGGGGGGGCCGCCCCCCCCCCTTCGCCCCCCCCCCGCCCCGCC
>NZ_JAMYPY010000016.1:0-145575 GCF_040320605.1 Mesorhizobium sp. M0659 | reverse complement strand
GGTGTGCCCCGGGCGCGGGATGAGGGGGGGGGGGTGGGGCCCGGGCGGACTTCGGGGGGCCCCTCGGGGGGGGCGCGCCTAGCCCCCCCGTTGTGGGGTCTAGGGGCGCCGAAGGCGACAGAGGGGGTCACCGCGCGTGGAGCGCTAACCTTCATCGGTCGCAAGGGGGCGCATCCAGTCGAACCGACCCCCTCTGGCCTGCCGGCCATCTCCCCTCAAGGGGGGAGATATGCAGCGTCGTCGCCATCATCACCACCGAAAATTTCCCCTTGACCTCAACCTAAGTTGAGATCGCAAACCCGTTCCTGAGCCACCGAACCCAAGTCATTCAAGAACGGAGACAGATTCAAATGGATAAACTTGCCGAGGCAGCCGTGTTCAGGGTCGACAAATTCGTCGTTCCTGCCGAGGCCCGTGAAGAAATCCTTCGCAAGGTCAGGGCAACGCATGAACTGCTGCGCCTGCAGCAAGGCTTCGTCCAGGATTTCGTGCTCGAGCAATTTTCGGGTCCGGGTGAGTTCAACCTAGTCACCATTGTCGAATGGGAAAACCAGGCGGCCGTCGACAATGTCGTGCCGATCGTCAAGGCGGCCCACGAGCGGGCGGGCTTCAACCCGCAGGAGACCATTGCCCGGCTGGGTGTGAAGGCCGATATCGCCAACTATCAGCGTCTGCCTGAGATGTAGGAGGGCCAGCCCGTGCCAGGTGCTGGCGCCTCGACGCTCAGCACCTGGCCGGTGCGGGCATCGCTGATCATATGTTCGAAGCCGCGCCATTGGGCGGCGACGATGAACAGCGTCTTGCCATCCAGGCCGCCGAGCATGCAGGCAAAGCAGCCGCGATCGGCATTGACGGACTGCAAGACCTCACCACCTTCGCGCACCCGCACACAGCGTTTGTTGGGAACATCCGCATACCAGGCAGTTCCTTCGGCATCGAGGCAGATGCCGTCGGGAAAGCCATCGAGATCGGCCCAGACCCGGCGGTTGGAAAGCCCGCCATCCTCCGCGATATCGAAGGCGGTCAGCCGGTTGGCATGCGACTCCGCCACGATCAGTGTCCTGTTGTCCGGCGTCACCGCCATGCCGTTGGCGAAAGCGATGTTCTTGGCCACTTCGCGGACCGACCCGTCCTGCGCGATCAGCACGATGGTGCCCGGACCGAAATGTTCGCCCGGCGCCGGCGCCGGCCCGCCGCCATTGACATAGATGTTGCCGCGCCCGTCGACGACGATCTCGTTCCACGGGCTCTTTGACAGTTCTCTCAAATCGGCATGGGTGGCGAGCGTCCCGTCCGCCTCCTGCCGCAGCAACAAGCCATCCCGACCCGAGACGATCAGCAATCGGCCATCCGGCAACCAGTCGATCGAATAAGGCAGGATGGCCGGCACGGTGAGCATCACCTGGTTCCCGCCGTCCTCATCCACCGCGACGATCTCTCCGGTTCCCCAGTTGCAGAGCCACAGGCGTCCGTCGTGCCAGCGGGGAGACTCTCCGAAAGCGAGGCCTTCTGTAATGACCTTGGCGTTCAGGGCGACTGATTTCGAGGATGGCATCTCTGACCCTGCTTTGTCGACTCGCCGCAATTCGGCATTGTCGCGAAGCGCTTTCCTGCCAAGGACGTGTGAATCTATGGCGCCCCGACATGACCGTCGACAATTTCGGCAAACCATCGTGCGAATGCCTCTGGATCAGAGTGCCTTTAATCCTTGAGGGCAGCTGATATTGTCGCGTCGGAAATAACCCGTTCGCGCAAGTTTTGCGACCAAGAGAGTATTTTCGATGTTCGGTTTCTTTTCCCGCAAATCCAAGAAAACGCCCGAGAAGTCGGCATCAGATTCTGGAAAGCAGTTGGAATTCGGCCTGCCGTTGCCAGTCGTCGTACTGCGTTCGAACGTCGAGAATCCTGATGAAGAGCCGTTTTTTCTCGTCTTCGCTGTCATGCAATTCGTCACAGCGATGGTTTCCAAAGGACTCTATCATTATCCCGAAATCGACACCAAGGCGATGCAGGTCCTTCATGCCGACTCGTACTCTTCGGAGGTAAAGAACGGCGGCCATAGTCAATTCATCCACAATGCCGGGCAGGAAATCGGCGCCATGATTGCCAACGCACGAGCTGGACTCACTGCTTGTGGCGCAAAGGGCCAGCTTGCGACTTTGGAAAAGATGTCCAGCTGGATTGCAGACCATCCCAACGAAGCCGCCCAGCAGACGGGCTTCGAGGGCGGGCGGGATGATTTTCTCGATACACTTGATCATGCGTTCTACGTTGCGATGAGGCCGCGCCCATGGAAAACCTTTTGGCGCGCTGGATCGCGTCATGGCCTGATCTGCAAGTTGTCGATAGTGACGATTACGACGACGTCATACACCGGCTGGTGATGGCCAATCCGAAGCGCGAAGGCAGGCTTCCTCATAAGTCCGTTGGCAACTTGGCAGGCCAGATGATCTTGAGCTGGCGCGATGTCGGGGCCGGCCTTGCCTGCGCCAAGATCGCGCCGCCCGAGATCAAAATCGCGTTCGGCATGGCAAGGATGCTGAACATAGAAGGAGAGAAACAGCTGGTTTTTCAACTTCAGACCAGCGCGAAGAAGACCCGACTATGCAGTGCGACGGAGACACACGTCACGGTTTACGAGTACATCGCTCCAGAAGAGTTGCTTGTCATACCGCCAGGCGAGAGCCCGCTAGCGGCTAACGCCCCGAAAGTTGGCGCCAAGCTTGGCATTGCTGAAGAGCCCGAGATCACAGCGGTCATTGAGCTGGCGGAACAATACCATGCTCCCGCCGCCGTCGACCTCCTGCTCCGCAAGGCAGGCTTCGACCCGACGGATGCCATCGTTTCTGCGAATTCGGTGGTGCAGAAGGAGGAAGGAGCAATCGTGAATTGGGTGGTGCTGGCATCAGGCCAAGTCTTCCTTTTCCAATCGTTGCGGAACGGCGGTGTGCTCTTGCGCGGCAAGGATGATGAAAGCCTCGCTGAGGCCGCTATGGCCGAGCTCAATGCCCACTTTGATCGCTCCGCTGCGGCGGGTTAGCGACAGCAAGCCTACTTTTTCTCCGTCAGGAAGAACATGCCATCGGCATGGCCGTTGGCACCGCATGACAGGGGCTCCGATCTGCCATCCTTGCCGGCGCCGCTCTGCTCGACGACAAGCGCATCGCCGTCGCGTCGAAAGGTAAAGACAAAACCGGTTGGGTTGTCGTTGTCGACGGCACGGTCGACCAGCCGCAGAGTGTTGCGCTCCTCGACCGTGCCGTCGATCTCGCATGACCCACTTCCCGAGACTGGATTGGAAACGACATCTTCCGAGATTTCGACCTTGCCTCCGCCAACAGCCTTGATGTCGACGCTGCCGCGCACGCTGCTCCATGTGGCGATCAAACCTGCATCGGGGGGCTTGCGTTTGCCGGACAGGAAGGTTGCGCGGTCGCGCAGGAATTCGCCGAGATCGAAAGTCTGTTGGTTCTTGGGCGAACTTTCGTTGAAACCGGCGATCTGATCGCGATAGGCGATGAAATCGCTTTGGTCGTCCCGCAGCGCCTTCCCGGCATGAGCATCGAGCCTCTTCAGCAGCGCGGTATAATTCTTCGCGACGTCGGCATCGGCTTGCGCCAGGACCGGATCGGCGCAAATGGCCTTTTCCGCCAAGCTGGCGGCCTTGGCGCAGTCGAAGGATGGCTTGCCTTGCGCAACTGCGTGGTCGCTCGCTGCCACAAGTACGGTCAAAACGGCACCCACGGCTGCCGATCGTATGGCAACAAGATACGTTTTGCCTGAATTTGGCGCCATGGCAGTCGGCCTTTTCGCCGCGCGTTCAGCCGGCGTTGGCCCGAATTCTGGCGGCAAAGCCGGCGGCAGGCAAGCACGTCACCGTTCCTGCCGGCTGCGGACGATGCGGCCTTGCCCAATGTTGCGTTGCGGCAGCGGAGCCTTTCCGGTATTGAGGCCGGACCTGAAACAGGGACCGCCCCCATCCCATGAGCCCCATCCGATGAGCCTTGTCGATTCGATCAAGAATGCCTTCGTTCCGATCCATCGCGAGGGCTATCCGTTCATTGCCGCCTTTGGTGCGGGCACGCTGTTCCTCGGCTATTTCTCCTCGGTGCTGTTCTGGATCGGCCTGATCCTGACCGCCTGGTGCGTCTATTTCTTCCGTGACCCCGAGCGTGTCACCCCGGTCGATGACAGGCTGGTGGTCAGTCCCGCCGACGGCGTCATCTCGGCGGTCGGCCCGGCCGTGCCGCCGCGCGAGCTTGGCCTCGGCAACACCGAGATGACCCGCATCTCGGTGTTCATGAACGTCTTTTCCTGCCATGTGAACCGCGCTCCGGTGCGCGGCCGCATCACCAAAATCGAGCACCGGCCGGGCAAGTTCCTGAATGCCGAACTCGACAAGGCAAGCTCGGAGAACGAGCGCAACGGGCTGGTCATAGACAGTCCCAACGGCATCGTTGTCGCCGTGCAGATTGCCGGCCTGGTGGCGCGCCGCATCGTCTGCTGGGCCGAGACCGGCGGCTCCATTGCCGTCGGCGAACGCTTTGGCCTGATCCGCTTCGGCTCGCGCGTCGATGTCTTCCTGCCGTCAACCGCGGTGCCGCGCGTCGCCGTCGGCCAGACGGCGGTCGGCGGCGAAACCGTGCTCGCCGAATTCGGCGGCGTCGCCGCAACCCCGCTCGTCAGGATTTCGTAAGCGGTGGGCGCGCCGTTCAAAAAGTTCGAGGCCCATGGCAGCGGCGGCCCGCGCATCCGCGAAATTCCGATGCGCATGGTGCTGCCTAATCTGGTCACCGTGCTTGCCATCTGCGCCGGCCTGTCCGGCATCCGCTTCGGCTTCGAGGGCCGTTTCGAGCCGGCCGTGGTGATGGTGCTGCTCGCCGCCTTCCTGGACGGCATAGACGGGCGCCTGGCGCGCATGTTGAAGGCGACATCCAAATTCGGCGCGCAGATGGATTCGCTGGCCGACATCGTCAATTTCGGCGTCGCGCCGGCACTGGTGCTCTACGCCTTCCTGCTCGACCGCGCCGGCTCCTTCGGCTGGATCGCAGCCCTTCTGTTCACCATCGCCTGTGGCCTGCGGCTGGCGCGCTTCAACGTGCTCGACGAAGACCATGACCGGCCGATCTGGCAGAGCGAATACTT
The DNA here is from genome assembly GCF_040320605.1 of Mesorhizobium sp. M0659. Classification (NCBI taxonomy): domain Bacteria; kingdom Pseudomonadati; phylum Pseudomonadota; class Alphaproteobacteria; order Hyphomicrobiales; family Phyllobacteriaceae; genus Mesorhizobium; species Mesorhizobium sp. M0659. Next base: position 140,430 of record NZ_JAMYPY010000016.1, on the reverse strand, counting down.
CGTCGGCGTGCCGGCACCGGCCGGCGCCGTGCTGGTTATGCTGCCGCTCTATCTGTCCTTCCTGCGGCTCGGTCTCGAGCCGGACCGCCTGACGGCATTCGTCGCCACCGGCTTCACTGTGCTGGTCGCTTTCCTGCTGGTCAGCCGGCTGCCGGTCTATTCCGGCAAAAGCCTGAAAGTGCCGGGCGACAAGGTGCTGCCGATCATCCTGGCGGTCGTTCTCTACGTCCTGCTGTTGATGACCTATCCCTGGTACACGCTGACCGCCTCTGTCGCAGGCTATCTCATCTTCCTGCCTTTCAGCGTGCGGGCGTATTCGAAGCGCGCCAAGCGCGAGGGCGAAAAAGTGCCGCCGTCGGATATTGGGTAGTTGTTATCTCCCCCCTTGAGGGGGAGATGTCGCCGAAGGCGACAGAGGGGGTCGGCACGCCCCGGACGCGACCTCGTTTGAGCGAAGAGGACGTCGGCGCTTCACGCGAGGCGACCCCCTCTGGCCTGCCGGCCATCTCCCCCTCAAGGAGGGAGATACGCTAAGCCGCCAGGCCCAGCCCCAGCTTCTCGATCGCCAGGTTCCGCGTCGAGACATAATCCGTCTTGCCGGAACCCAGCACCGGGATCTCCCCGACCTTGACGATGTCGTTGGGCACCATCAGTTCGGCCGCACCTGCCTTCTTGCCGAAGGCGCGCAGTTCTTCCGGATCGGCGTCGTCGGCGGTGGTGACCAGCACGATGCGCTCGCCGCGCCTCTTGTCCGGCACCGCCACCGCGGCGTGGCGCTCTTCCGGCCACAGCGACTGCACCAGCATCTCGACGGCGCCCAACGACACCATCTCGCCAGCGATCTTGGCGAAGCGTTTTGCCCGGCCGCGAATGGTGATGAAGCCTTCGCGGTCGACCGAGACGATGTCGCCGGTGTCGTGCCAGCCGTCCAGCGGCTGCAATTCGCCGGGCCGGTCAGCGGTCATGTAGCCCATCATCAAATTCGGCCCGTCGAGCCACAGGCGGCCGGCACCCTCGATACCCTCGACCGGTTCGAGCTTCATGCGCATCGCCGGCAACAGCCGTCCGACCGTGCCGTCGCGACCATGGATGGCGGTGTTGACGGCGACGACGGGAGCGGCCTCCGTCAGCCCGAACCCCTCGATGATCGAGGCATCGAAGCGCTCGCGATAAACGCGCCGCGTCTCCGGCTTCACCGCTTCCGCGCCGGCGACGACGAAGCGCAGGCTGGAGAAATCGCCATCCTTGGCGGTGCGGGCATAGTTGGCAAGGAAAGTGTCGGTGCCGAACATGATGGTCGGCTTCACCTTGCGGGCGATCTCCGGGATGATCTTGTAGTGCAGCGGTGACGGGTAGAGGAACAGTTTCACCCCGGTCACCAGCGGCAGGATGGTACCGCCGGTCAGGCCGAAAGAGTGAAAAACCGGCAGCACGTTGAGCAGGATGTCGGACGGCGAAATGGTAATGCGCGCCTCGGCCTGCATGGCGTTGGCGTGGAGATTGCGGTGCGACAGCACCACGGCCTTGGGCGTGCCTTCCGAGCCTGAGGTGAACAGGATTGCGGCGGGCTTGGCCGCATCCTGCCGCTGCAGCGGGAACCGCCACAGCACCGCTGCTGCGAGCTTTTCCAGCGTCGTGACGCTTGCGCGCACATCCTCCAGCCACAGCATTTTGGCGCCGCCGGCCTCGACCGCGGCGATGATGTCGGCAAGCGCCGCCTTCTCGACGAAGGCGCGCGAGGAAACCACCGTTCGGATGACTGCGGTGCGCACCGCGGCGGTGACGCTGGCCGGCCCCGCCGTGTAGTTGATCATCGCCGCCACACGGGCTCCCGAGAGCAGGCCGACGAAGGACAGCACCACGCCATTGGCGTTGGGCAGCAACACCCCGACCGCTTCGCCGGGTGACGTTATAGCCTCGAAACGGCGGCCGAGAACGCGCGCGCCGATGAACATCTTTCGATAACTGAGCGAGCCGCTGATCACATCCTCGATGATCGGATGCGAGGCGCCGGTGCGATCGGCGGCATCGCGCATGGCCAGGAACAGGCCGCGATCGAGGTTGCTGCCATAAAGCCGCGCCTCGGCGATGCGGTCGAACAACGCATTTGTGTTGGAAGCCTGGTCGGGGTTGCGCGCCACCAGTTCGGCAACCGTCATCGGCTCCAGCACGCTGATCGAGAGTTTTGGGAACCAGTGGCGGGGCGCCCGATCCTTTGGCGTCAGAGAAACCGGCAGGTCGCGCGCGCCGGCGACGAAGATCGGCACGATGCGGGCGTCAGCCTGCATGGCGATGCGGGTGACGGCGCGGAACAGGCGAAACGCCTTCACATCGGGCTCGACGTCATCGGGCAGATAGACGGCAAGCCGGCCTTTACCCTTCAGCACCCTGACCAGCCGCCGGCTGACGAAGAGATGCTCGGCGTTGAAGGCGATGGTGCGGCCAAGCTCGCGCCATGGCTCCAGCCAGGGCGAGCGCGCCGAGGCCTCGTCGAGAATGTGCAGCGTGTCGTCGGGCAGCAGCGACAGCATCATCGCCGGCTCGAAGCGCGACTGGTGCGAGACCACATAGATCACCGGCGTCGGCGCGTTGCGGGCAATTCGGATGCGCCGGTCATCGATCCGGTAGGTGAGCTTGAACGGCACATAGAGTAGCGCCTGGGTAAAGCGCAGGTCGAGACGAAACGTCTCGATCGCGCCAATCAGCAGCCAGGCCAGCACGAGGCCTGCAAGCAGCGCCAGTGTCAGGATCATGCCGCGTCTCTCCCAACGGTCCGGTATGCGGCTCTTCGTCCGCTTCGAGAGCAGAGGGTAGCGCAATGGGGAGCAAGGTCAATGCGCGGGTGCGAGGGAGCGGTGTTCCACCTGACCTCACCAAGCAATTACCCAAACGCAGGCCTTGAAATGTTGCGACACGTGTCGTAGATAAAGCGACACGTGACGGAGAGGTAATATGGCCAGTTCCCCGGTGGGTTCTGCCGAGGCACCGCATATGGAGCCGGAGTTCGAACGGATGGTCGACCTGTTTGGTGGACGGAAGGTTCTTGGATTCTCGGTAGCCAGTCCTCTTGAGGCACATGAAATGATCCTGCATGGAATTCCGGGCCAGGCGCTCGAAAGCCTCGTCAGGCATCTGATCATCATTGATCCCGCCGATGCGTTTGAGACCGCATTCGGCATGAGCGAGCGGACATTTCAGCGGCACAAATCGGATCACTCCAAGACCCTCAGTCGGGAGCAAGGTTCCAGAATCTGGAACTTCGCCAAGGCCCTGACAAAGGCCACGTCCGTGCTCGGGACTCAGGAAGACGCGGAAAAATGGATGATCGAGCCTGCCATGGGTTTGGACAATCGCCGTCCGATCGATCTGCTGGCCACGGCGGCGGGCACTGCGCTTGTGCAGGAGTTTCTTGGGCGGCTCGACTATGGTGTTTACGCGTGACGCCTTTGCCGGGCTCCCTCGGAACAGGGCAGTTGTTGGGCTGGAGGCTTGATCACAGACGCTTCAAGGCGAGCTGGGACAGTGGCGAAGGAGCCTTCAAGCTTGGGGGAAGGTGGAACAGCAAAGGGATCAGAGCCGTATATGCGTCCATCGACCCATCGACCGCCATCTTGGAGGTGGCGGTCCACAAGGGGTTTCGCACGCTGGATGCTGTCCCTCACGTGCTGACGGCATTCGACATCGTCGATCCATCAGAGATTTATGTGGTCCAAACCGACGATATTCCGAACGCGAACTGGCTGCGTCCCGGCATCCCGGGCGCGGGACAGCAGCAGTTCGGCGATGGTCTGCTGGCAAAGCATCCGTTCTTTCTGATCCCCAGCGCGGTATCCCAGCACAGCTGGAACCTGGTGTTCGATCCCAACCGGGCGGCAGGCCTTTATAGCTTGCATCTCCGGGAGGATTTCGCGCTTGATACAAGGCTTCATCCTCCCGCTGGGTAGCAATCAGGCCGTGGCCTTCAGCCGCCCACTGATGAACCGGAACTCCTGCGACTTGCCGCCATAACCGTATGCCGCGGCCGGGACTTCATGCACGAAGGCATAGCTTTCCTCGTGCACACCACCCAGCAACTTACCGAAGGCCTCAAAGATCGCCTTCAGATAGGCTTCCAGCTCCAGCTTGGTGTTGGTGCCGTCGACCACCTTGATGTCGAGCCAGAAAGTATTGGCGCCATGCTCTGCCAGCGACTTGCCGCCGGCGAACCAGTGCTGCGGGTCGACATAGGTGACGGCGACGGCGGTAATCGTCGGGTCCTTGCGCAGATGGGTTGCCGTCAGCTCGGTGATTTCCTTGGCGATTGTGGCGGACAGCTTGGCGTCGGGCTTGCCGGTGACGCTGATGTTGATGATGGGCATATTTTCTCTCCTTCGTTTGAGCGGCGTCTGTTTGCCGTTGGAGAGACAATGCCATCATCTTTGAATCAAAAAAATCGAATTGTTTCGAACAGAAGGTTCTGTATTATCGAAGTATGCAAACGCTGGATCCCGATCTGCTCAGAACCTTCCTTGCCTTTGTCGATGGCGGCTCGCTGGCTCAGGCTGCGTCTGCTGTCGGCCGCTCGCCCTCGGCGGTGACCGCGCAAATGCAGCGCCTGGAGGAGATCGTCGGCGAACCGCTGCTGGTGGCGCAGGGGCGCGGGCGCGGGCTGACGCCGGCCGGCGAGGATCTTGTCGGTCATGCCCGCCGCATTCTTGCCGTGCACAGCGAGGCCTGGCTGGCGCTCAAGGGCGCGCGTGCCGCTGGTCGCGTCGCCATCGGCACGACACAGGATTTCGCCGATAGCGGCCTGCCGGAGCTGCTGCGCGCCTTCGCGACCAGCCATCCGCGCGTCAGGGTCGAACTCCGCGTCGGCCGTTCGGCCGAGCTTGGCGAGGCGCTGCAGGCCGGGCAGCTCGATCTGGCCGTTGTAATGCGCAAGACGCCGGCCAATGACGAAGTCGGGCTGTTCAGTGAGCCGATGCTGTGGCTGTGCTCGCAAAAAGGGCTTGCCGTGCGGGAAGAGGAATTGCCGCTGGCGCTGCTCGACCCCTATTGCGGCTTTCGCGAAGCAGCACTCGCGGCCCTCGATGCTGCCGGCCGCCGCTACCGCATTGCCGCCGGCAGCGCCAGCCTTGCCGGCTTGCGCACGGCGGTCGATGCCGGCATCGCGCTGACCTTGCGCACCGCCCGCTTTGCCCATTCAGGCATTGCCGAAGCACCGCGCGAATTCGCCCTGCCGCCGGTGCCGACAGCGCAATTCGCGATAAAACTCGGCCAGGGCGCCGAGCGGCCGGCGCGCGATCTTGCCATCCTGCTCAGCGACAACCTCGCCTTGCCCGGCTTTGCCGGCTGATGTCCAAAGAAAAAGCCGACCTTTACGGTCGGCTTTGAGGAGGACGGGTCGAGGGGTTTGGGGGGACTTGGGGGGTGACCCGTCGCACATAAAACTGCCTGATCCGCATGATGGTTCCATGACTTGGAAAATAATTATTGGGTTGCCGCACTTTTTCTCGCGGCCAGCCAGTCGCGCCCCGCATGGGCGAAAACCGCGCACAGTACTATGGCGCCGCCGATCAGGCTGGCGGCCGGCGCGATCTCGCCGAGGAACAGGAAGGCGAACAGGATCGCAAACGGCACTTCGGCGGCACCGAGAAGGCCGGACTCAGGCGCAGGGATCAGCCGCGAGCCTTCCGTCCACAGGATCGACGCCGCCGCAAACGATCCTCCGAAGGCGACGAGCAGCACGGCGTCGCGAGCAGAAATCGCCAGGGGGTCGGTGACGAACCAGCCGAGCACGAACAGCAGAAGCGCCGAGACTGCGCCCGCCCACACCACCGGCGTGTCGCGGAAGGCGCGCACCATGATCATGTAGAGCGCGCTGCCGGCGGTCATCAGCAGCGCGAGCCCATCGCCAAACAGATGACCGCTGCCGAAGCCGGAGCCGACCATCATCGCCACGCCGCACAGCGAAACGGCGGCGGCGGCAAGCGTCTGCGCCCGGAACGGCTCGCGCACCAGCACGAAGGCGAGCAGCGCGGTGATGAAGGGCGCGGTGGCGTAGATGACCGCGACATTGGCGACATAGGTGAATTTGAACGCCGAGATGAAGGCGATGCTGGCCGCGGCGCCCTCGAGGGCCAGCAGCCAGCCGCGCCAGCCAAGCCGCAAGCTTTCCCGCCCGCCGGAGCGGCGCCGGCGCCACAGCACATAGAAGGTGATCAGGATCGCGCCGACAAAGCCGCGCCAGCAAGTGATGGTCAGCGGGTCGGCGTGGATCGATTTGGTCAGCACGCCGGTGAGGGCGAAGAAAGCCGCCGAGGCCGCCACCAGCATGATGCCGAGCGTACGCTCGGCAGCGGTATCTGTGGTGCCTGGGCCGTCGAGCGCTTCCGTCATCTCAGCAGCCTATCCGTCTTCTCCTGCCACCATGCTGTCAGCACGGGGTACTCATAGCCGCTTGCGGAAATGCTCGTTGCCGATGATCAGCAGGCCGGCGCCGACGATCAACGCCGCCCCCAGAAACACCTCGCGACGCGGCACGTCGCCCCAGATCGCAAAGCCGAGCCCGAAGGCCCAGACCAATGAGGTGTATTCGAACGGCGCCACGATCGACACCGGCGCCCGCTTCATGCCTTCGAACAGCATAAATTGCGCCACGCCGCCGAGCGCGCCGACGCTGATCAAAAGCAGCAACTGGCGCCAGTCCGGCATCTGCCAGACCAACAGCGCCGGCACCGCGGAAAACACCAGGAAGTAGAAATTGTTGAGCACAAGCTGGATCAGCGTGCGCTCGGCCAGCGCCGTCTTGCGCAACAGCACCACGGCAATGCCCCACAGCACTGCCGCCGCCAGTACCAAGAGCATCGGCACGGACAAGCCGAGACGAGTGGGATCACAGGCGATGAAGACGCCGACGAAGCCGATGAACACCGCCAGCCAGCGCAACAGCGGCACCTTTTCGCCAAGCATCGCCACCGACAGCACGGTGACGATGATCGGGGCGGCGTAATAGATGGTGGTGAGTTCGGCCAGCTGCAGGGAGCGGGCCGCGTTGTAGTAGCAGAGCCAGGCGCCGAGCGTGAAGGCGCTGCGCACCAGCATCGGCCGCACGATGGGCGAGCGCATTGTGTCGGCAAAGATGGGCGGTCCGCCGATTGCAGCACAGCCGATAAGCACAGCGATCGAGCGGAAGAACATGATCTGCCAGACGCTGATGCCGACGACCAGAAGCTTGATCGCGGCGTCCTGCGTCGAAAACAGGAAATAGGCGCAGCCGGTGAACAGGATGCCGGCAAGCACCCTTTCGCGGGTTTCCAGAATGGCAATATCGGCCATGCGGCGTGTCCGGCGCTGTCAAGAGGACGAAGAAGAAGCCTGCCCCAATCAGGCTCCCATTGCAGGCTATACGGGCGAAAGCCTGCGGGGCGCTACGCCAGTGGCAAGCTTGCGTTGGCGCAGCCTGGCCGACAGCGTGGGCACGCCGTTCACTGTGTTGCCTGGTAGAGCTCCGAAGCGGCCTCCTTCAGGGCGCGCCGGCCGCCCGGCCTGAGATACATCATGTGGCCGCCCTCGATGACGTCGAGACGGATGGGTTTTGCCCCGCCGAGCGTCGGGATTTGGCTCACCAGATAGCGTGAGGCCAGATAGGGAGTGACCAGATCGGTGTCGCCGTTGACGATCACCACGCCGAGCCCCGGGTTGAGCGAGCGCGCCCGCTGCAGATCGTCCATCACCCCGGCATAGCCTTGCCGCGAGCCGCCATAGTCCCAGGCGTGGGTCACATCGCCATTGAGCAACCTGTAGCTGACATCGGTGCGAAAATTCAGCTCGTCGCGCGCATAACCGACAAAGGCCGAGGTCAGCGCCGGCACGCTGCGGTCGAGCACCGGATCTGGGCCGGCGCTGCGGGCGCTCTCCGGGGCGATGTCGCTGGTGGCGATGGTGCCATCATACGGGCTGAGCACTTTGCCACTGGGGCGCTGGAATTCGCGCGCGAACAGGGCGGTCGGGATGCGGGCGAAATTGCGTTGCACGAGGTCGAGCGGCAGGCCGGTGATCTCGGCCACGCGCTGGCTGGCCAGCCGCCCACCCTGTTCCAGCCCGCCGGCCAGAGCGGTGAGGTAGTCACCCATAGCATAGTGTTCGACCTCGGCGAGCTTTTCGCGCAGCGCCTCGCCGCTGAGGCCTTCGCTGCGCAGGCGCACCGCCGCCAGCGAGGGCAGTTCCAGCGCCCAATGCAGTGGCTGGAATTCGTCGGGCAGCACCAGCGTGAACTCCAGTGCAGGCGAGATCAGCACGATGCCGTTGGGGCTCAGGCCGACATCTTCCTGCAGGGTCCTGGCGAGAAGTGCCGCGCGGAACCCGCCATAGCTTTCGCCGGCAAGGAAGAGCGGCGATCCGGTGCGGCCGTTCTGGGCGAGATAGAGCCGGATGAAAGCGCCGATCGAACTGGCGTCCTGGCTGACGCCCCAAAAATCTTTCGTGTCCTGGCCGGGGGCCTCGCGGCTGTAGCCGGTGCCGACCGGATCGACGAAGACGAGGTCGGTCATGTCGAGCCAGCTGTCGGGATTGTCGATCAGCTTTTGCGGCGGCGGCAGGAATTGGCCATCGGCGCCGGTCGCGACGACACGCGGGCCGAGTGCGCCGAGATGCAGATAGGCGGATGCCGCGCCCGGGCCGCCATTGAAGACGAAGGTGATGGGGCGAGCCTTCTCCGCGCCCGCCAGTGGCGGCAGCGTATAGGCGACATAGAAGATTTCCGCGGTGACCTCGCCCTTGCCGGATAGCAGTGACAGCGTGCCGGCCTTAGCCTGATAGTCCAGCTTGCGCCCGGCAATGGTGATTGAATGGCTGGTCGTCTGCGGTGCCGGCAGCAGCGACAGCACGCCGCCTGCCGGTGCGGGGCGCTCGGGCGTTTCGGCGAGGACTGGCTGCGCGAAGGCTGCAAGCACCAACAGGGTAAGCGAGATCAGTTTCAGCTTGAACGGCATGATGTCTCCGCGGGAATGACTCTGCTTAGGTATGGCCGGGGCGGTCGAAGTCAAAGTAACTCTTCGTGAGGTAGCATTCCTTCAGCCCCCTCTGTCCTGCCGGACATCTCCCCCCACAGGGGTGGAGATTGGATGTCGCGACCGCCTTCGCTAATCGCCGGCGTAGAAAGCGCCATCGGCGAAGCTGCAGATCTCCCCCCTGTGGGGAGGTGGCCGGGCCAGAGGGGGGCGCTGTCTCGCTGGCATATCAGTGCTATCAAAGCGCGACGGACTCGAAAAGGAATGCAACATGGACGCCACCGCACTCAAGGCCATGCAGGCACCGATCAAGGAGGCTTATCGCGACGATTCCTCGCGAGCGCTGATCACGCTTCGCGCCAAAGGCTCCATCGACGACCAGTCGATTGCCTGCAAGGTCGAGACGGGCAGGGCGCTGGCGGTCGCCGGCCTGCATCCGGCGACCGGCGGTTCCGGGCTCGAATTGTGTTCGGGCGATATGCTGCTCGAGGCGCTGGTGGCGTGCGCCGGGGTGACGCTGAAGGCGGTGGCCACCGCACTAGAGTTCAAACTCGGCGCAGCCACCGTCGAGGCCGAAGGCGATCTCGACTTTCGCGGCACGCTGGGCGTGGCCAAGGACGCCCCCGTGGGCTTTCGCGCCATCCGGTTGAATTTCAACCTCGACACGGATGAGCCGCAGGATCGCATCGACGCGCTGATCAAGCTGACGGAACGCTATTGCGTGGTCTTCCAGACCATCAACAGCAAGCCGGAGCTGACGGTGAAGGCGCGCGCCTGATCTCCCCCCTTGAGGGGGAGATGTCGCCGAAGGCGACAGAGGGGGTCGGGCCGACTGGACGCGACGCCCTTTGTGCGGAAGGAGGTTGGCACTCTACGCGAGGCGACCCCCTCTGGCCTGCCGGCCATCTCCCCCTCGAGGGGGGAGATTGCGCTACTGCGCCGCCGGCTCTTCCGCATCACCCTCATCGGTGAAAGGCGAGGCGCTCGGCACGCAGTTGACCGCCCAGCCGGCCGGCGTCGGCTGCTTCTGATATTCGGTAATCGCGTTTGTGCACTGTTCGCGGGTGTCGAAGGTGCTGGGCAGCACCACCATGCCGCCTTGCGGGCCGGCGATCACCAGGTACCAGACCAATGCTACGCTGGGAGCAGCCATGGGAATTCCTCGCTTTGCTGGGTGTCGGAGTCGGGTCGACCCTAGCAACTCCCGGCTGATGGCGAAAGCAGGGCGATGGGGGAGGGACCTGCCGGACCATCACAGACCCGTGAACGAACCGCTCCCAGACGTCTCTCAGTTCGCGGCAAAGCAGTAGAACAGGCCGTCGCCGCCGGTGCCTTTCAGCGCCTCCTGGCTGCAGCCGCCGCGCGAGGCATGCGAGGAGTTCCAGGATTTCGCCGCCGCCGACTCATCAAGGCCGGTGCGGTCGTGATGGCCCATCATCGCCGCGCCCTCCGCCCCGCTCAAGGTCCAGTCGCCGCAGGTCTGGTCGGCGATCTTGGTGCCGTCAGGCTTCGAGCCGGTCAATATGTCGTGCCGGTTCGGCTTGTCGCCGCGGCCATTGACCACTTGGCCCTTCTCGGTCAGCGCCGTCTGCTTGTTGATGGCGTTGGCGTCGCTGTGCAGCGAGGCGACGTCATCGGCAATCTTCTCGCCCTTGGCGTTGACCCAGGGACCCTTGCCGATACGGTCGCGCGCATCGACATTGGCGCTCGAGAGATAGGCGTGCCATTCCTTGCCGGTAACCCCAGCCGCTTCCGCCAGCGAGGCGCAATGCGCGTCGGCACCCTTGAGACCGCCGAGATCGGCGCCTTTGCCGGAACCGACGCTGGTGACGAAGAAACTCATCTTTGCGTCTTGCGCCAGCGCCACGCCGGCTGTGGCGGCAATCGCGGCGGCGGCAACGAGAAGAAGTCTACGCATGTCGGTCCTCCGGTTTCGAATGTCCTACATTCGAAGAAACGTAACTGGAGGCCTGTTTAATCCCGCTACAACCCGGTTTATTCCGGCTGCCGGTAGGCGACGAAGCGGTTGTTCTTGACCTGGAAGATCAGCCCCGTCTCTTTCATCTCGGGGCTCGCCAGCGGCACGATGCGTTTTGCCACCTCTGACGGGTGCGGCAGCGTTTCCGGATCCTCGCCGGGCGCGGCCTGCGCACGCATGGCGGTGCGGGTGGCGCCGGGGTCGACCGCATTGACGCGGAGCGGCAGGCTCTGCGTCTCATGCGCCCAGGAACGCGTCATGGCTTCCACCGCCGCCTTCGACGCCGCATAGGGCGCCCAGAAGGCGCGCGCCGAATGCGCGGAGCTGGAGGACATGAGAATGGCGCGGCCGGCGTCGGACAGCCTGAGCAGCGGGTCGACCGAGCGGATCAGCCGCCAGGTCGAGGTGACATTGATGGTCATTACCTTCTCGAAGGTTTTGGCCTCGACATGGCCGATCGGCGAGATGACGCCGAGCACGCCGGCATTGGCCACCAGAATGTCGAGCTTGCCCCAACGCTCGTGAATGGCCCCGCCCAACCGGTCGATGCCGGCCATGTCTGAGAGGTCGAGAGGCACCAGCGTCGCTTCGCCCTTGCCGGTTTTCGCGCGTTCGGCCTTGATCTGGTCATCGAGTTCTTCCAGCCCGCCGACGGTCCGGGCAACCGCAATGACATGGGCGCCAGCGGCGGCAAGTTCCCTGGCGATGAAGTAGCCGATGCCGCGCGAGGCGCCGGTAACGACCGCGACGCGGCCGGAGAGGTCGAGGGTCATGCGAGCGCTTTCAAGGATAGCAGTTGGGCTTTACGCCCCGTTGTTCGCCAGCAGCGACAGCGTGCGCACATTGTCGTGGCCTTCGAAGTCGAGCAGGCGGGTCGGGTACTGGCCGGTGAAACAGGCGTCGCAGAATTGCGGCTGCTCATTGTCGCGGCTGGCTTCGCCGACGGCGCGGTAGAGCCCGTCAATGGTGAGGAAGCCGAGCGAATCGACACGGATGAACTCGGCCATTTCCTCGATCGACATGCGCGATGCCAAAAGCTTCGACTTCTCCGGCGTGTCGACGCCGTAGAAGCACGACGCGCTGGTCGGCGGCGAGGCGATGCGCATATGCACTTCCTTGGCGCCGGCGTCGCGCACCATCTGCACGATTTTCTGGCTGGTGGTGCCGCGCACGATCGAATCGTCGACCAACACCACGCGCTTGCCCTCGATCATCCGGCGGTTGGCGTTGTGCTTGAGCTTGACGCCCATATGGCGGATCGAATCGCCGGGCTGGATGAAGGTTCGGCCGACATAGTGGTTGCGGATGATACCGAGTTCGAAGGGGATGCCTGCCGCCTGGGAGAAGCCGATTGCCGCCGGCGTGCCGGAATCCGGCACCGGCACGACGATATCGGCCTCGACCGGGCTTTCCTGCGCCAATTCGGCGCCGATACGCTTGCGCACTTCGTAGACATTGCGGCCTTCGACCGAGGAGTCCGGGCGGGCAAAATAGACATATTCGAAGATGCAGAAGCGGGTCTTCTGCGGCTCGAAGGGGAACAGGCTCTCGATGCCCTTCGAGGTCACCACGACCATTTCGCCGGGCTTCAGGTCGCGCACGAAGCGGGCGCCGATAATGTCGAGCGCGCAGGTTTCGGAGGCCAGGATCCAGGCGCCGTCGAGGTCGCCGAGCACCAGCGGGCGGATGCCGAGCGGATCGCGGCAGCCGATCATCTTCTTGGAGGTCATCGCAACCAGCGAGAAAGCGCCTTCAACCTGACGCACGGCGTCGATGAAGCGCGAATTCAAATCGCGTTCCTTGCTGGTGGCAACGAGATGCAGCAGCGTCTCGGTGTCGGAGGTCGACGAGAAGATCGCGCCCTGTTTCTGCAGCGCGCGCTGCACGGTCATGGCGTTGGTGAGATTGCCGTTATGGGCGACGGCAAAGCCGCCATCGGCGAGTTCGGCGAAGAAGGGCTGGATGTTGCGCATGCCGGCGCCGCCCGTCGTGGCATAGCGCGTGTGGCCGATGGCACGGTTGCCTTGCAGGCTGTCGATGACGTGCTGCTTGGTGAAGGTGTCGCCGATCAGGCCGACATGGCGTTCGACATGGAACTGCGTGCCGTCATAGGAGACGATGCCGGCCGCTTCCTGGCCGCGATGCTGCAGCGCATGCAGGCCTAGTGTGACGATGGCCGCAGCGTCCTGCCGGCCGAAAATGCCGAACACCCCGCATTCATCGTGGAAATGATCGTCTGCTTCGGCGGAAAGGACGTCGTCCGCGTCTGCCTTCGAAACTGCCATGGGGCTCAAGCTCCGCTAAAATGGCCATATAGTGCGATAGCACCGCGAAAGCAACGTAGTCAGGCCGGAACTGCCGGGATGGCGCCTGTCCGGCACCATCCGTCCGTATCAGTTTGCCGGCGCGGCCGGAGCCGGAGCAGCGGGCGCGGGTGCGTTATCGGCTGGAGCGTCGGTCTCGTCGTCGGGCGCGGGAGTATCGTCACCGGTTGCCGGAGCATCCGCCGCCGGTGCATCTGCCGCCGGAGGCGTCTCGGCTGCCGGCTGATTCGGATTGAGCTTCTTCAGGATGGCGTTTTCCGGATCTTCGGGCAGCAGGCTTTCCAGCTTGGCGCCGATGGTCTCGAGCAGCGGCTTCGACTTGGCGTTGGCGATCCAGGCAGGCGCCTTGGCGCCGGCCAGCCAGTTGAAGAACAGCAGCGCCACGGCGACGACGAGGACGCCGCGCGCGGCGCCATAGAGGAAGCCCAGCGTACGGTCGAGCGCGCCGATCCTGGAATCGATGATCCAGTCGGCTAGCTTCATGGTGATGACGGAAACGACGATAAGCGCGATGAGGAAGACGATGCCGGCGGATGCCGCCATGGCGATCTTGTCGCTTTCGACATAGGGCTGAACGTAAGGCAGCACCGGCTTGTAGAAGAAGAATGCCGCCGCGGCGGCAGCCGCCCAGGACACGACGGACAGGATTTCGCGTGACAGGCCGCGAACCATGGCGAGCATCGCCGAGACCAGGGTGAAGCCGACGAGAATTCCGTCCAGCAGCGTAATCGGCATGTCTTTCGCCCCACTCAGATTGTCTTTTCACGGCTCGGGCGAGCCGCGTCAATCTTCCACGTCGACACGGCTGCGCCGTGAGCCGGCTATGCGTGCGACGAGATCGGCAAGTTCGGTCGGCTGGAAAGCGCCGGCCCCGATCCCCCCGACAACCTCCTCGCTGCCCAAGGGCAGAACCGCACTTCCAAAACCCAGCTTTTCGGCCTCTTTAAGGCGCTGCTGCGCATGCGCAACCGGCCTCACTGCGCCCGACAGGCTGATTTCGCCGAAATAGACGCAATCGGCGGGAAGGGCAAGACCGGTGAGCGACGAAACCAGTGCAGCGGCAACCGCCAGATCGGCCGCCGGCTCGGAAATCCGGTAGCCGCCGGCGACGTTGAGGTAGACATCGTGGGTGCCGAAGCGCACGCCGCAATGGGCTTCGAGCACGGCAAGGATCATCGACAGCCGTGCGCCGTCCCAGCCGACGACGGCACGGCGCGGCGTGCCCAATGTGGACGGCGCCACCAGCGCCTGGATCTCGACCAGCACCGGACGTGTGCCTTCCATGCCGGCAAATACCGCGGCACCCGGCGATTTTGCGTGGCGTTCGCCGAGGAACAGCTCCGACGGATTGGCGACCTCGCGCAAGCCCTTGTCCGACATCTCGAAGACGCCGATCTCGTCGGTCGGCCCAAAACGGTTCTTCACCGTGCGCAGGATGCGGTAGTGATGGCCGCCTTCGCCTTCGAAATAGAGAACGGCGTCGACCATGTGCTCGACGACGCGCGGACCGGCGATCTGGCCTTCCTTGGTGACATGGCCGACCAGCACGATGGCAGCACCGGTGGATTTGGCGTAGCGGATCATCGCTTGCGCCGAGGCGCGCACCTGGGTGACGGTGCCGGGCGCCGAGTCGGCCATGTCGGTCCACAGCGTCTGGATGGAATCGAGGATGACGAGGTCCGGCCTTCTGCCGTCGGCTATTGTTGCCAGGATATCCTCGACATTGGTCTCGGCGGCAAGTTCGACCGGCGTGTCGGCGACGCCAAGCCGCTGCGCCCGCAGCCGGATCTGCGCGACAGCCTCTTCGCCCGAGACATAGACGATGCGGTGGCCTTTTGACGCCAATGCTGCTGCGGCCTGGGTAAGCAGCGTCGACTTGCCGATGCCGGGATCGCCGCCGACCAGCAGCGCCGAGCCGCGCACGAAGCCGCCGCCGGTGGCGCGGTCGAGTTCGCCAATGCCCGAGATGATGCGCGGCGCGTCCTCGATGTCACCGGACAGGCTGGTCAGCACCACGGCGCGGCCCTTGCGCGCATTGCGCGTGTTGGCCGGTCCCGAGCCTATGCCGCCCGAGGTGCCTTCCTCGACCAGCGTGTTCCACTCGCCGCAGGCATCGCATTTGCCGGCCCAGCGCTGATGCACCGACCCGCAATTCTGGCAGATGAACTGGACGCGCGATTTAGCCATCAGGCGCCGCCTGCTTCGAGCGTTGCTAGAAAGGCTGGTGGGGCACCACCCCCCTCTGGCCTGCCGGCCATCTCCCCCTCAAGGGGGGAGATCAGCAGCTTTGGTCTCGGCGCCCACCGTGCCACGTTGATAATTGGCGAAAGCCGACATGACATCCAATCTCCCCCCTTGAGGGGGAGATGTCCGGCAGGACAGAGGGGGGTGCGAAGGAATGAGGCCTTTCTCAACAGACTACTCGAACCTCTCCGCAATATGATGCTCTTCGGCGAGGTCGGAAAACCGTGTGAACTCGCCATGGAAGGCGAGGCTCACCGAACCTGTCGGGCCGTGGCGCTGCTTGGCGACGATGACTTCGGCCTTGCCGCGCATCTCGTTCATCTCGTGTTCCCACTTGATGTATTCGTCGGTGCCGGGCTTCGGTTCGCGGTTCTTCAGATAATATTCCTCGCGGTAGACGAACATCACCACGTCGGCGTCCTGCTCGATCGAGCCGGATTCGCGAAGATCGGACAGCTGCGGGCGTTTGTCTTCGCGGCTTTCGACCTGACGCGACAGCTGCGACAGCGCGATGATCGGAACGGAGAGTTCCTTGGCCAGCGCCTTGAGGCCGGTGGTGATCTCGGTGATTTCCTGCACCCGGTTCTGCGACGATTTCGCGCTCGACCCCTGCATCAGCTGGATATAGTCGATGACGATGAGGTCGAGGCCGCGCTGACGCTTCAGCCGCCGCGCCCGCGCCGACAGCTGCGCGATCGAGATACCGCCGGTCTGGTCGATGAACAGCGGGATCTTCTGCATGGTCTGCGAGCAGGCGACCAGCTTTTCGAAATCCATCTCTGAAATCTCGCCGCGGCGGATTTTTGACGACGAAATTTCCGTCTGTTCGGAAATGATGCGGGTGGCGAGCTGCTCGGACGACATTTCCAGTGAGAAGAAGCCGACGACGCCGCCGTTGGCTGCCTTGAACGAGCCGTCGGCCTGTTGCGCCGGCTCATACATCTCGGCGATGTTGAAGGCGATGTTGGTGGCGAGCGATGTCTTGCCCATGCCCGGACGGCCGGCAATGATGATCAGATCCGACGCCTGCAGGCCACCCATGCGGCGGTCGAGATCGCGCATGCCGGTGGCGAGGCCCGACAAATGGCCGTCGCGCATATAGGCGGCGTTGGCCATGTCGACGGCGGTCTTGACCGCATCGGTGAAGCTTTCGAAGCCGCCATCGTAACGGCCGGTTTCGGCCAGTTCGAACAGCCGCCGCTCGGCATCCTCGATCTGTTCGGACGGCGCCATGTCGACCGGCGCGTCATAGGCGATGTTGACCATGTCCTCGCCGACGGTGATCAGCGCGCGGCGCGTGGCCAGATCGTAGATGGCGCGGCCATAATCGGTGGCATTGACGACGGTGACGGCTTCGACCGCCAGACGAACCACATATTGCGCCACCGTCATGTCGCCGACCTTCTCGTCAGCCGGCAGGAAGGTTTTCAGCGTGATCGGCGTCGCCACCTTGCCCATGCGGATGAGCTCGGCCGCGACCTCGAAGATTTTCCGGTGCAGCGGCTCGTAGAAATGGCCGGCCTTGAGGAAGTCGGAGACGCGGTAGAAGGCATCGTTGTTGACGAGGATGGCGCCGAGCAGCGCCTGCTCGGCCTCGATGTTGTTCGGCGCTTCACGATAAAGCGGTTGCTGCTCCGCCACGCCGAATTTTCGCGCTGCCTCTGCCATGATGTCCCCGATTTTGATCCCGGCTTCTCGATATCAGAACGAGATAAATCGGTGCTGACCTTTCTGCATCACCGCACGACCAATCAACCTCGATGCCCCGTTGTTCACAGGGGCGGCAAACCGTCCACAGAAGAGTGTTTCCGCGCCCCGATTCCGGTTGACTCAGAAAGGCGCTGACTTTTATCCGAGTCGTTGGAACAGAGCAAGAACAATCTCGGTGATTATCCGCTTCTTCCGTCCAATGTATCGCCCCAGTCCAGTCGCCGCGCTGCCTTGAACAACTCGCCCTCGCGCTTGGTGAAAAGTGTCTCGCCGGCGCCGCCATCCGGCTGGCACAGTTTGAGCAGCACCTTGCCGGAGCCCGATTTCGGCGGCGCAATCACGCGCGGCTGACGTACAGGCGCGGCTTGCCGCGACGCCGCGACGTAGATGAATTTCTCGTCCTCCCACGGCACGTCGGCGTCTTTGGCCAGGCGGTGCAGGCGCGAGCGGGCGACGCGGCGAGAAAAATGGCACCAGTCGGGCGGCTCAAGCGGGCAGGGCGCCTCATGCGGACAAGGCGCCAGCACATGCGCCCCGGCCTCCAGCAATTGCCGGCGCACTGCCAGGATGCGCTGCCAGCCTGCCGGTGTGCCGGGCTCGACGATCAGCAGTGTGTCGCCGGTCAACTGCCAGAGCCGGCCGACAAGCTTCGGCAGCGATGCCGGCGCGATCTCGTCCAGCACATAGGCGCAGGTGACCAGATCGGCAGGCTTAAGATCGGCAAGGTCGATGGTCACGTCGCCGGCGCGCCAGTCCATCCTGGTGGCGATGGTATCAAGGGCGAGCGACTGGCCAACCTTGCGCACCGCGGCGCTTGCTTCAATCAGAACCGCCTCTTCGAGGTCGGGCCACAGGTCTGTAGTGGCCCAAAGCACCGTGCCAGGACCGGCGCCGACATCGAGCAAGCTCGTTGGCTGGAAATCGGGCCGCGCATAGGCGAGTTCGTCGAGACCGGCCCGTACCGCCGCGTAGGTCGCCGGCAGCCGCGTCGCCAGATAGGCTTTTACCGCCATCTCTTCGGCCATGTGCAGGCGGCCGTCGCGCAATTCGGCGCGGTAGCGGTCGGACAGCGTCTTCGCCGCCTGGCGCAGCACCGCCAGCGGTATCGTTTCGAGCAGGCGCTCGACGCCTTGTCGCAGCGAGGCGGGGAGTTCCACGCTCAGGCTCCGCGTGGCGCGAGCACCGAGGCGCCGGCGAACTCGACAAGGGTGGTGGCTATGGTGGGCAGGCAGGTCATTAAAAAAGGTCTCGCGAGAACGAGACCTTTTTTCAGTGTCAGAGCCGTCAATGGCAAGCGGCAATCGCAATCGAGGCGTTATTCGCGATCCGCCACCTTGCGACGGCGCGCTGGCTTGGCCGCAACGGACCTGACAGCAACGGACCTGGCAGGCACAGACCTGGCGACAGCAGGCTCGGCGCCCGCCGTCTCCTGGCGATGCCCCATTTCGCGCATTTCGAGCGCCTTTTCACATTTGGCCATGTAGTCGCGCGTCATCGGCAGCGTGTCGTTCTTCTTGGCGATCTGGATCTGGAAGATCACCAGATCCTGCCAGCGGAAGGCGGCTTCCGAAGCCGCCAGATAGAACTCCCACATCCTGCAGAAGCGCTCGTCGTAGATGGCCTTGGCCATGTCCCGGTTGGCGGCAAAGCGCTGGCCCCAATGCTTCAGCGTATCGGCATAGTGCAGCCGCAGAATCTCGATGTCGGTGACTACAAGGCCCGACTTCTCGATCGCCGGCATCACCTCCGACAGCGAAGGAATGTAGCCGCCCGGAAAAATGTACTTGCGGATGAAGGCGCTGGTCGCCCACGGCACGCCGGAGCGGCCGATCGTGTGCAAGAGCATGACGCCGTCGGGCTTCAACAACGTCGCCGACTTGTCGAAGAAAGTGCGGAAGTGGTTGACGCCGACATGCTCGAACATGCCGACCGAGACGATGCGGTCGAAGCGTTCGTTGAGTTCGCGGTAGTCCTTGAGGTCGAAATGCACGCGGTCCTGCAAGCCTTGCGCATGCGCCCGGTCGGTGGCGACGCCGTGCTGCTCGGTCGACAGCGTCACGCCTTGCACGTCGACATCGAAAGCCTTGGCGAGATAGAGGCCGAGCCCACCCCAGCCGGAGCCGATATCGAGCACGGTCTGGCCGGCCTTCAGCCTGAGCTTGGCGGCGATATGGCGTTTCTTGGCCATCTGCGCCTCGTCGAGCGTCATGTCCGGCTGTTCGAAGTAGGCGCAGGAATACTGCATGTCGTCGTCGAGGAAGAGCCGGTAGAGGTCACCCGACAAATCATAGTGGCGCTGCACGTTGCGGCGCGCCCGTGATGCGGTGTTGATCTGCTGCAGGCGGCGAAAGGCGTGGCGCAGACCCTCGATGGCCTTCGACCAGGTGGCGTCGATACCGCCACTGCCCATGTTCTGGAAGGCGATGCGCATCATACCCAGTACGCCGCCCTCGATGATGTCGAGTTCGCCGTCCATATAGGCTTCCGGCACGGCCAGCATCGGATCGAAGGTAATGGCGCGCTCGGCATGCGCGGTCTTGATGTGCATATGCACCGGCTCGCCGCTGCCGTCGCCGAAAACCACTGTCGAGCCCTTCGGGCCGGTGACTTTCAGATTGCCCGTACGCACCAGGCGGTCGAGAACGCGTTTCAACAGAATATTCATCACCAAATGTCCCCTCACGGTCAGACTGGCGGACCAATTCTGCAACAATATATAGGGGTTCGAAAAGTTCCATTTGGCACAAAAATGCCCGGGCGAGAGGCCCGGGCATTGGTCCAGAAAGGCTGGATGACGACTTGGAGCGCTGCTCCGCTCGCTTCCTGTGCGATCAGGCCCGTGCGAGATCAGGCGTTGTCTTCTTCGCCGCCTTCGAACTCGGTGTTCGGGTCGAAGAAGTTCTCCGGCCGTGCGTTGTCGTTGATGTCATCGCCATAGATGGCTTCGGCGGTGGTCAGCGTCTCGCCCTTGGCCTGGCGTTCGGCTTCGTCGGCCGTGCGGGCGATGTTGAGGCTGATGGTGACCTCGACTTCCGGATGCAGCGCAATCGCCACATTGGTGACGCCGATGGTCTTGATCGGCTGGTTGAGCTGGATCTGGTTGCGGTTGACCGAGAACCCTTCGGCGGTCAGCAGGTCGGCGATGTCGCGGGTCGACACCGAACCGTAGAGCTGGCCTGTCTCGCCGGCCGAACGTACGGCGATGAAGCTCTTGCCGTCGAGCTTTTCGGCAACCTGGCTGGCTTCCGACTTGCGCTCGAGGTTGCGCGCTTCGAGCTGCGCGCGCTGCCCTTCGAACTTCTTCTTGTTGGCTTCGTTGGCGCGCAGCGCCTTGCCCTGCGGCAAGAGGAAGTTGCGGGCAAAGCCGTCCTTGACCTTGACGGTATCGCCCATCTGGCCGAGGCGGGAAACGCGTTCGAGAAGAATCACTTGCATGGTTTTGTTCCTTCGTCTGGGCACCGACCGCGGGATCGGCGCCGAATTGAATGGAACAGGTCAGGAAGCTCTGAGCGCCTTGGCGCCGGTGTCGCTGTCCTGCCTGTCGCGGCAGTTAGAGGCTTTTCACCTCAACTCGGGATTTCAATGCATGTCGCCAAAAGTGGTCCCGGTTTTGGGACAACGACATGCATCATCAAATTACCCCTGCGGCGCCCGTCGCCGTGGGAGAAGGAAGCAGGCGGCGAACCGCCCGCTCGAAAGTCTTAGCGAACCACGTAGGGCAGCAGGCCGAGGAAGCGGGCGCGCTTGATCGCCTTGGCGAGTTCGCGCTGCTTCTTCTGGCTGACGGCGGTGATGCGCGACGGCACGATCTTGCCGCGCTCGGAAATGTAGCGCTGCAGAAGACGCACGTCCTTGTAGTCGATCTTGGGCGCGTTGGCGCCGGAGAACGGGCAGGTCTTGCGGCGGCGATGGAACGGGCGCCGGGTCGGGATCTGATTGATGTCGACCATTATTCTGCACCTCCTTCAACGCCTTCGCGCGGACGGCGCGGACCACGATCACCACCGGCGTCGCCAAATGAGCGCGGCGGACGATCGCCACGGTCGCCGCGATCACGGTCGCCGAACGAGCGCGGACCACGATCACCACGGTCGCGGTCGCCGAAGCCGCCGCGTTCCGAGCGCTCTTCGCGCTTCTGCATCATGGCCGACGGGCCTTCCTCATGCGCCTCGACCTTGACGGTCAGGAAACGCAGCACGTCCTCGGACAGGCCCATCTGGCGCTCCATCTCGTTGAGCGCTGCCGGCGGGCAGTTGAGGTCCATAAGCGTGTAGTAAGCCTTCCGGTTCTTGTTGACCCGGTAGGTGAGGGACTTCAGTCCCCAGTTCTCGACCCGGCCGACGGACCCGCCATTTGCGGAGATGACGCCCTTGTACTGTTCGACAAGCGCATCGACCTGCTGCTGCGAGAGGTCCTGCCGGGCAAGGAACACATGTTCGTATAGAGCCATAGTGGTTCAGTGCCTTTCTTCGTTTCTCTCCCGGATCCTCGCGGCAAAAGCCTCTGCAACTTCTCTGACCCGCTGGTCCCGAGGGGGCGAGGAAGAAAGGAGCATTTCGAGACGGTCGAGAGCGGAGACACGGGAGGCGGAAGCGCTTCTGGCTTCACACGAAGGTTTTGGATAAAACCTCCGGCCCTCCGTTCAGCCCCCAGCAAGGACCGGCAGATTGCGGGCGTCTATATAGCAATTTGGCTGGAAGGCAAGGGGTAACGCATGCTCCGGACAGCGTCCTGGCGTCGCAGGGTTGGAAAAGACCAGGCATCAACTCGTATGCGGGGTACGACCGTTGATCGTTTCGGGGAAGAAGTCCGGAGCCGCCTTACGCTTGCCGAACATCATATCGTATTGCAGCAGGCGGAAATCGTTGATCGCCGGATCGATGTCCTTCTGCCGCGCCCAGTCCGCCGTGGCCTCACCTGACGGTGTCAAAAGCAGATTGCGATCCACGACGCGATAGCGTTCGCGCAGCGCGCCCAGGAAGCCGGTATAGTAGGGGTGCGTGATCCCGGCCGTGGTAAGGATATGGTAGGGCAGGAAGGCCGGGCTCACCGCGCCCATATCCTGCGCCGGACCGGTGCGGTTAGACCAGATGACCAGCGGCGTCTGATGATGCTCCAGTGCCGCCTCCGGCGTCGGTTCCTTGCGCGGCGCGACATTGTCTTTCAGGTAACCGGTTTCGACATAGACGGGGCCGAGCGGCGGCAGATGGTCGCCGAAGAAGGCGATGACCGTCGGCCGCTCGCGCTTCTTCGCCCATTCGATCAATCGTTCGAGGCCACGGTCGGCATCGGCGGAGCCTTCGGCGTAGCTGAGCAGCGATTCCCGCGCCCATGTGCTGATCGGCGCCGCGACCTTGTGGGTCGGATTGTAATAGCGGTACGGCTCGTAGGGACCGTGGTTCTGCAGGCTGACGGCGAAGAAGAACACCGGCCGCTCGCTGGCGTCGGCCTCTGCGATGATCTCGTCGGTCATCGAGGCATCGGAAGCCAGCGGCCCGCGCTTTTCCAGTGGCGGCAGCGTCTCTTCCGAGCGGAAATCGTTGAAGCCGAAATCGGCATAGACGGCGCCCCTGTTCCAGAACCAGTTGGTGCCCGGATGGATGGCGCGCGCCCGGTATCCCTCGCTTTTCAGGAAGGTCGCCAGCGACGGCGTCGGCGTGCGCACATATTGCTGATAGGGGATCGAGCCCGCCGGCAGGAAGGCATTGGAAAAGCCGGTCAGCGCCTCGAATTCGATGTTGGCGGTCATGCCGCCGAATTCCGGCGAGAACATATAGCCGGAACGCAGCGCCCGCACATTGGGGATCGGGTCAGGCGTGATTGTGACGCCGGGCAGCTTGGTCGGATCCCAGAAAGATTCGCTCATCACCACGATGATGTCGGGTTTCTCATCCGGTACCGAGGCCGCCACATCAGGCCTGTCGATCGCGTTGATCGCGTTGTCGGAATAGCCCGCCGGGGCCGAGACATGCGCCATCGGCACGTTGAGCGCGAAGGCCAGCGCAAACCCGTTGGAGGCGTAGTTCTCCTTCTGGTCCCACATGATCGGGATGATCTGCAGCCGGTCGCGGGTCCACGAGAAGGTGGCGTAGTCCATGATCGAGACGAAGAAGGCGAGCAGCGGCACTGCCAGCGTCAGCCGCGCCAGCCGCCCTTTGCGGCTGAGGATCGGAACCTTGCGGCGCCACAACCGCCAGCCATAGATCAGCAGCGACAGGCCGGCGACGATGCCGACCGCCATGGCGAGCGCCGTCCAGGGCCGTTCGCGCACCAAGAGCGGCATCAGTGCCATGATCTGGCGCGAATAAAGAAAATCGGTTGGGTAGAGCGGATCGCCGAGATAATGCGACTTCTGATGCCCGACAAAGGCCAGCGCCAGCGTCAGCGGCGCCACGATCATCAGGCTCTGGTGACTGCGGCCAAGCACGGCGTCCAGTCCCATCAGCACCAATGCAAAGACAATGATGGTGGTCCAGCCCGGCTTGAATGGCTGCAGGAAGAAGTCGACCGTGCCGAAGAAGTCGCCCCGCACGATCCATTCGATGGCGAACACCAGGATGGCGGAGGCAAGCAGCGTGACCAGACCGTAGCGGATGACCGGCCATCTGCGCCCCGGCAGGTAGCCGGTGGACGGATCGTCTTCCAAGAACTGTGGCGCGGGTACGGCCGTGCCCTTCCTGATCCTAGCCACGTCTCTTCCCCCGGCCCAAGCAACGCGTATTTCCACTCGCGCCACCGTTCTGTCATAGAACTGTCATGCAAAAGCTAGCGCCTGTGGCGAAAATAAGAAGAGCCAGCAAACGATTCGTGAGCGGTTTTCATCAGGTGTGATCGGCAAAAAGCCTTTGGGAACAGGGACTCGAGGTCAGCTCCGGTTCAAGCGAGAGCCGAAATGCCGCCTTCGGGCTTGACTTGGCGGTCCGCCTTGCGTCACAGGCAGGAAAAATCAGCCGCTGGAGAGCGCCCAAATGGCCGTCGCATTCACCTTTCCGGGACAGGGCAGCCAGGCTGTCGGCATGGGCAAGGACCTCGCCGACGCCTTCCCCGAGGCACGCAGGGTGTTCGAGGAAGTCGATGATGCGCTGGGCGAAAAGCTGTCGAAACTGATCTGGGAAGGCCCGGAAGAGGCGCTGACCCTGACTGCCAATGCCCAGCCGGCGCTGATGGCGGTCTCGCTGGCGGGAATCCGCTCGCTGGAAGCGCGCGGCTTTTCGCTGAAGGACAAGGTTGCCTACGTTGCCGGTCATTCGCTCGGCGAATATTCCGCCCTTGCCGCGGCCGGTTTCGTTTCGGTCGCCGATGCTGCCCGGCTGCTGCGCATCCGCGGCAACGCCATGCAGGCGGCGGTGCCGGCCGGCGAGGGCGCCATGGCGGCGATCATCGGACTGGAACAGCCCGACGTCGAAGCCGCTTGCACCGAGGCCGCAACGGGATCCGGCAAAGTCTGCCAGATCGCCAACGACAATGGCGGCGGCCAGCTTGTGATCTCCGGCGCCAGGGCGGCGGTGGAACTCGCCGCGAAACTGTGCACCGAAAAGGGCGCGAAGCGGGCGCTGATGCTGCAGGTCTCCGCACCCTTCCATTCAGCGCTGATGGCGCCGGCGGCCGAAGTCATGCGCGAGGCGCTGGCCGGCGTGACCAAGAATGCACCGGTGGTGCCCGCCGTCTCCAACGTCACTGTAGCCCCGACCAGCGACCCCGACGAGATCGCGCGCCGCCTGGTCGAGCAGATCACCGGCCGCGTGCGCTGGCGCGAAACGGTGGAGTGGTTCGGCGCCAATGGCGTCGCCACGTTGTTTGAGATCGGCGCCGGCAAGGTGCTTTCCGGCCTGGCGCGGCGAATCAACCGCGACATCGCCACATCTGCCGTCGGCACGCCGGCCGAAGTCGAGGCGGCGCTGGCCGCGCTTGCATAATCCACTGGCGATTCAACCCCTCCCGTGGGAAGGGTGTTCTCTTAAGATCAGGAGACGAAAATGTTCGAACTGACCGGCCGCAAGGCGCTCATCACCGGCGCATCGGGCGGCATTGGCGAGGCGATTGCCCGGGTGCTGCATGCGCAAGGCGCCATTGTCGGCTTGCACGGCACCCGCATCGAGAAACTGGAGACCCTGGCCGGCGAACTCGGCGACCGGGTAAAGCTGTTCCCGGCCAATCTTGCCGACCGTGACGAGGTCAAGGCGCTTGGCCAGAAGGCCGAAGCCGAACTCGAAGGCGTCGACATACTGGTCAACAATGCCGGCATCACCAAGGACGGCCTGTTCGTGCGCATGGCGGACGCGGATTGGGACAGCGTGCTGGAGGTGAACCTCACCGCCGTGTTCCGGCTGACCCGCGAGCTGACCCATCCGATGATGCGCCGCCGCCATGGCCGCATCATCAACATCACCTCGGTGGTCGGCGTCACCGGCAATCCTGGTCAGACCAATTATTGCGCCTCCAAGGCCGGCATGATCGGCTTTTCCAAGTCGCTGGCGCAGGAGATCGCCACCCGCAACATCACCGTCAACTGCGTCGCCCCGGGCTTTATCGAATCGGCCATGACCGACAAGCTCAACGACAAGCAGAAAGACGCGATAATGGCCGCGATCCCGACGCGCCGCATGGGCACGAGTGTTGAAGTGGCGTCGGCCGTCGCCTATCTCGCCTCCAACGAGGCAGCCTACGTCACCGGCCAGACCATCCATGTCAACGGTGGCATGGCCATGATCTGACGGGATATTGCCGGGTGATAAGAAGACATGGCCGGCTTGTGAAAAGAGACCATTTCGCCTTGGACCTCAGCCATTTTTCGTGTAATGCGGCCCGCAACCCGGCGGTTCGGGCAAAAACCGGTCCGGCATCGTTGCGTTTCCGGCAGGACCATCTTTCAGCTTGATTAGCGGCATTCTGCCCGCTAACGAAGACAGACAAACAAAAGACGAGGATGCCCCAAATGAGTGACACCGCAGAGCGCGTCAAGAAGATCGTCATCGAACATCTTGGCGTCGATGCCGACAAGGTGACGGAGCAGGCGAGCTTCATCGATGATCTGGGCGCGGACAGCCTCGACACGGTCGAACTCGTCATGGCCTTCGAAGAAGAGTTCGGCGTCGAGATTCCGGACGATGCGGCCGAGACCATCCTGACCGTCGGCGATGCCGTGAAGTACATCGACAAGGCTTCGGCCTGACACTATCCGCAGTCATCACCGGGGAGGACCTGCGATGAGGCGTGTCGTCGTCACGGGCCTTGGCCTGGTTTCGCCGTTCGGCATGGGCTTCGAGCACAGCTGGAAGGAACTTCTGACCGGCCGCAGCGCCGCCAAGCGCGTCACCGAGTTCGAAGTGGAAGATCTTGCCTGCAAGATCGCCCACGTCATTCCTCGCGGTGACGGCACCAACGGCACGCTCAATCCCGAAGCCGTGCTCGAGCCCAAGGAACTGCGCAAGATCGGCGACTTCATCCTTTACGGGATTGCGGCCGCCGACGAAGCGCTGAAGGATTCCGGCTGGGAGCCCAGCACCGAAGCCGAGCGCTGCGCCACCGGCGTCATGATCGGCTCCGGCATTGGCGGCCTCGAGGGCATCGCCGAGAACGCTATCATCCTGAAAGAGCGCGGACCGCGCCGTATCAGTCCATTCTTCATTCCCGGCAACATTATCAACCTGGTATCTGGCCAGGTATCGATCCGGCATGGGCTGAGAGGCCCCAACCACGCCGTCGTCACCGCCTGCTCGACCGGCGCGCACGCCATTGGCGATGCCGCCCGGCTGATCATCTTCGGCGATGCCGACGTGATGCTGGCCGGCGGCGCGGAATCGCCGGTGACCAGACTATCGCTTGCCGGCTTCGCTGCTTGCCGGGCACTGTCCACCGACCGCAACGACACGCCTGAGAAGGCCTCGCGTCCCTATGACCGCGACCGTGACGGCTTCGTCATGGGCGAGGGCGCCGGGGTCGTCGTGCTGGAAGAACTCGAACACGCCAAGGCGCGCGGCGCCAAGATCTATGCCGAGGTCACCGGCTACGGCCTGACCGGCGATGCCTATCACATCACTGCACCGGCCGAAGACGGCGACGGCGCCTTCCGCTGCATGACGGCGGCGCTGAACCGGGCCAAGCTGACGCCCGCCGACGTCGACTACATCAACGCGCACGGCACCTCGACCATGGCCGACACGATCGAACTCGGCGCCGTCGAGCGGCTGGTCGGCAACGCCGCCTCGAAAATCTCGATGTCGTCGACCAAGTCGTCGATCGGCCATCTCCTGGGTGCCGCGGGTGCCGCCGAGGCGATCTTTTCGATCCTCGCTATCAGAGACAACATCGCGCCAGCCACCATCAATCTTGACAACCCGGAACGCGAAACCGCGATCGATCTTGTTCCGAACACGCCACGGCATCGCCAGGTCGACGTGGCGCTGTCCAACTCCTTCGGCTTCGGCGGCACCAACGCTTCGCTGGTATTCCAGCGTTATACAGGCTGATTGCGGTATCGACCGGCGCGCCAGCGGTCTGTCGTCAATTTTGCCATATTCAAGCCTACTCTGCCGCTGGGGATTCGTCGCATCGGCCTGAAACCGAAGGCGCTTTTTTTTAAAGCACGATGCGTAGGCTTGAAATGTTAGGGCACGCTGTGCGTCCAATCGGGCGCATGGTCGCTCTAAGAGATCAGATGGTAGGGCGCTAATGAACACCAATCCGGGCGGCAGCGGACAATTCGGACAAAACCAGCAGACCGGCCCGATCGTGCCGAAGACCGCGGCCGAAGCTTTGCGCCCGGAAGCCGGCACACCACCACCAAAGCGCTCGCGCGCCTCGCGCAGCCAAGTCGTCGTGTTCATGAACTTCGTCATCTCCGCGGTGATGTTGATGATCCTCGCCGCCGGCGTTTCGCTCTATTTCGGCAAGCAGGCATTCAACGAACCGGGCCCGTCGGTGGCCGGCGACACCTTCCTGGTCAAGCCGAGCACCGGCGTCCAGGATATTGCCGACCAGCTCGAACGGCGTGGGCTGATCAGCGATGCCCGCATCTTCCGCATCGCCGTGCGGGTCTATGGCAATGATTCAGCGCTGAAGGCAGGCGAATACGAGATAAAGCCGCGCGCCTCCATGCGCGACATCATGGAGCTTCTGAAGAGCGGCAAGTCGGTGATGTATTCGCTGACCATTCCCGAGGGCCTGACGGTCGAGCAGGCGCTGCAGCGCATCGCCGAGCAGGATGCGCTGACCGGCGACATGCCGGCCGCCAAGCCGGCTGAGGGCAGCCTCGCCACCGACACGCTGCGCTTTACCCGCGGCGCCACGCGCCAACAGATGGTCGACAAGCTGCTCGCCGACCAGAAGAAGCTGGTCGACGAGGTCTGGCAGCGGCGCGCGCCCGACCTGCCTCTGGCCAATGTCGACGACTTCGTCACCTTGGCCTCGATCGTCGAAAAGGAAACCGGCCGGGGCGACGAGCGCTCGCGCGTTGCCGCCGTCTTCCTCAACCGTCTGGCCAAGGGCATGCGGCTGCAATCCGATCCGACCATCATTTACGGCCTGTTCGGCGGCAAGGGCAAACCCGCCGACCGGCCGATTTATCAATCTGACATCCAGAAACAGACGCCTTACAACACCTATCTGATCAATGGCCTGCCGCCGACGCCGATCGCCAATCCCGGCCGCGCCGCGCTCGAAGCCGTCGCCAACCCGTCGAAGACCGATGATCTCTATTTCGTCGCCGACGGCACCGGCGGCCACGTCTTTGCCACCACGCTTGCCGAGCACAATGAGAACGTTGCCCGCTACCGGGCACTGCAGAAGAAGCAGGCTGAAGACGCCGCCAAGGGCGCCAAGACTCCGGGCCAGACCGATGCGCCGGCGGATGGCGACGACAACGGTGACGCAAGTGGCGATGCCGCCGGTGGCAGCGGTGATGCCGGCGGCGATACGGGTGCCGCCCAGTAGCAGGTCGGCGCTTTCAGACGGATCGACCTTAAGCAACGCGGACAGAGGCGGACGCGCTGCTGCTTTGAACGAGTAGCGGGGTTCGAAGCGTTTTCGGTCTTGCTCGGGTGCCTCTGCTTCTCGATTTCAGCCCTGCGCGATCGAAACGACAGCGGAAATCAACATCTTGCCGGTATTGCGATTCTGACATTCGCGCCGCCCGTGATATCGAACGCATGCGCAATTTGTAGAATCGGACCATCAGGGAAACACGAGCCGCATCATGAATTTGCAGAGCATGACCGGATTTGCACGCACTGTTGCCGAACATGACGGCGCCTCGATCGCCTGGGAGGTCAAGTCGGTCAACGGCAAGAGCGTCGAGGTCAGGTTGCGGTTGCCGCAAGGTTTCGAGCGGCTCGAACCGACTGTGCGGCAGACGCTGCAGAAGCGCTTTTCGCGTGGCAATTTCCAAGCGACGCTGACCGTCGGCCGCGCCGCCGGCCAGCAGGCGCAGCCGGTGGTCAACGAAGCCTTCCTCAGGGATCTGGCGGGCTTGGCCAAGCGGCTGCAGGACCAGTTCGGTGTTGGTCCGGCAACTGCCGACGGTCTGCTTTCTCTGCGCGGCGTGCTCGATATCCCTGAAACCAGCGAAACCGAGGAGGTGCGGGCAGCACTCGACGCGTCAATCCTGTCGGCGCTGGAAACGGCGCTTACAGGTCTCGAGCAGGCACGCCAGAGCGAGGGCGAAGCGCTGCGTTCGCTGCTTTCCGGCCATATCGACGCCATTGAGGCGCTGACGCTTCAAGCCGAGGCCGACCCGTCGCGCGAACCGGCGGCGATCCGCGAGCGGATCGCCGAACAGGTGCGGCTGCTGATGGATGCGTCGGCCAATCTCGATGCCGGCCGGCTGCACATGGAAGCGGCGTTCCTGGCCACCAAGGCCGATATCCGTGAAGAGATCGACCGGCTGAAGACGCATGTGGCGTCGGGCAGAGCGCTGCTGGCAAATGGCGGCGCCATCGGCCGCAAGCTCGATTTTCTGGCGCAGGAATTCAACCGCGAATCGAATACGCTGTGTTCCAAGTCGAACGCCGCCACTGTCACCGCCATCGGGCTGGAACTGAAGGCGGTGGTCGACCAGTTTCGCGAACAGGTCCAAAATCTGGAGTAAACCCGAATGGGTGGCAAGGAGCCGATGGTTGCCAGGGATCTCGGATCCCGCATTCGCCGCCGCGGGCTGATGCTGGTCCTGTCGTCGCCGTCGGGCGCCGGCAAGTCGACGATCGCGCGCAACCTGCTGGAAAGCGACGGCAGCCTGGAATTATCGGTCTCGGTCACTACCAGGCCACGCCGCGGCTCGGAGATCGAGGGCGTCCACTATCACTTCCGCACCACGCGCGAGTTCGAGCGGCTGCGCGATTCCGACGCATTGCTCGAATGGGCCGAGGTGCACGGCAATTGCTACGCGACGCCGCGCGAGCCGGCCGAACTGGCGCTGGCGCAGGGCCGTGACATGCTCTTCGACATCGACTGGCAAGGCGCCCAGCAGCTCAAGGAGAAGATGCGCGCCGACATCGTCTCGATCTTCATCCTGCCGCCGTCGATGAAGGAATTGAAGTCGCGCCTCAAGCGCCGCGCCGAGGACCAGGAGCACGTGATCGAGACCAGGCTGAAGAACGCCCGCAACGAGATCGAGCACTGGAAGGAATATGACTTTGTCATCGTCAACGACGATCTCGACCGCGCGTTTGCCGAAGTGCGTGGCATCGTGACGGCGGAAAGGCTGCGGCGCGACCGCCGGCCCGGGCTGTTCGATTTCGTCTCGGGGTTGCTGGACGAGAAGACGGAATAGGCAGCTGTCGTTCCCCGATGGCCGGCTGTCCCCATGAAGGCGTCTTTGGCAAACGATCTGGCAATATGACGCTGTGGGCATCTGTTACTGGCTGGCGATATCTTTTATGAGTTCTGCAAATGGGGTTTCCTCGCCGGCAAAGCTCTCAATCATCGCATTCAGGACGTTTTCGCGACCGAACATATCGGCATTGAATGGGAATCCCGCATTCTCCATCAGCATTGCCAGAAAGGTAAGCTGCGTGCGGCCGTTGCCTTCGCGAAACGGGTGGACGGCATTAATTTCGGCCAAAACATGCGCGGCCCGAACGGCGAAGGCGTCGAGGTCGAGTTCGCAGAGATAATCACGTCGGCGAGTTCGCCGAAAATTCTATGCATTTCCTGGTTGATATACTCAGGATAGCAGAACCAGTTGCCCCCCCCTTGCCGATGCGGATGGCGCGAACCTCTCCCGCCCATTCGTAAACGTCCTGGAACAGGTGATGGTGGACAGCCTTGTAGTGCTCGAAATCCAGACGGCCTGCGGGGATATGTTCGTCGGCCCTGGTCAGGAAAAGTGCCAACTCGAATTCATCGAGTCGGGCCTGGTCTTTGATATTCAGCCTGTTGCGGAGAACGGTCGTGCCTGGGTAGCACAGCGGATCATGTTCAGCGGCATAGACCACCTGCCGATCCTACTTCTTGCGGGTTACTTGGTCCTTGATAAGCGCCCTGCGCTCATCCCCGCTCAGGCCGCGCTCACGGCTTTCCTTCAGAATGAAGCCCATACGTTGCGATAGCTTCAAGCCTTCAACCGCGCTGATTTTTTCGCCCCTGCCGCTGGTCAGGACAAACTGGCCATTTTGGGTCGGCCGGAGGCTTGAGGTACTCTTTTTCATATGACGACAATATCACGCTCGGCGACTCACCGGCAACTGCATGCCGCTATATGCTGCTTGTCGTCGCTGTCACACAGGATGCGATTTGGGTCCACGGCCGCGCTAGCGCCGCCGGTCAAACCGCGTTTGTCAGCCGCACGAATTCCTCGACGCTGAGCGTCTCCGCACGCCGGGTCGGATCGATGCCGGCGCGCGTCAGCAGTGC
Organism: Mesorhizobium sp. M0659; assembly: GCF_040320605.1. Taxonomy (NCBI): domain Bacteria; kingdom Pseudomonadati; phylum Pseudomonadota; class Alphaproteobacteria; order Hyphomicrobiales; family Phyllobacteriaceae; genus Mesorhizobium; species Mesorhizobium sp. M0659. The sequence goes on along the minus strand of NZ_JAMYPY010000016.1, from coordinate 108,337 downwards.
CTCGCCACCCAGGCTCTTCACGCTCTGCCGCAGCATCTTCCGGCGCTGGCCGAAAGCGGCTTCGGTGACGCGGCCGAGTTTTTTCACGTCGGTTGACAAAGGGTTGGCGCGCGGCACCAGATGCACCACCGAGGACGTTACCTTGGGGGGCGGCGTGAACGCTTGAGGCGGCACGTCGAAGGCGATCCTCGCCTCGGTCCGCCAGCCCGCCAGCACGCCGAGCCGGCCATAAGCATCGCCGCCGGCACCGGCGACAATGCGCTCGGCCACCTCGCGCTGGAACATCAGCGTCATCGATTGATAGAAGGGCGGCCAGTCCGCCACGGTCAGCCAACGGATCAACAGCTCGGTGCCGATATTGTAGGGCAGGTTGGCGGCAATCCTCACCGGGCCGCCTTGTGACGCGGCATTGGCAAGAGCGGCAAAATCCGTCTTCAGCGCATCGCCGCTGATCACCTCGAGCCGGCCCGGATAGTGGTTGGAGACCTCGGCCAAGGCCGCCAGGCAGCGTTCGTCGCGCTCGATAGCGACGACGCGACGGGCACCGGCAGAGAGCAGCGCCCTGGTCAGCCCGCCGGGGCCGGGGCCGACCTCGATCACCGTGCTGTCGCTGAGGTCGCCGGCGACCCGCGCGATCTTGCCGGTCAAATTGAGGTCGAGCAGGAAATTCTGGCCAAGCGCCTTCTTTGCCTGCAGTCCATGGCGCTCGATCACCTCGCGCAGCGGCGGCAGCCCGTCAATGCTCATGAATTTTGGGCTCATGATTTGGGCTCATGATTTTTGGCTCATGCAACTGCGGGCTTTGCGCCGGTATCGGCCAGCCGGCGGGCCAGCTTCAGCGCCGCGATCAGGCTGTCGGGACGTGCGATGCCCTTGCCGGCGATGTCGAAGGCTGTGCCGTGATCGGGCGAGGTGCGGATGAACGGCAGGCCAAGCGTGACGTTGACGGCCTCGTCGAAGGCCAGCGCCTTGGCCGGGATCAACGCCTGGTCATGATACATGCAGACCGCCACGTCGTAGCCGGCGCGGGCGCGCGCATGAAACATCGTATCGGCCGGCAGCGGCCCGAAGGCATCGATGCCTTGCGCCCGCAACATGTCGACCGCAGGACGAATGATGCGCTCGTCCTCTGTCCCCATGGCGCCGCTTTCGCCGGCATGCGGATTGAGGCCGGCAAGCGCGAGCCTCGGCCTGGCGATGCCGAAACGGCGTGCAAGATCGCCGGCGGTGATGCGCGCGATGGCAACGATCAGCTCCGTCGTCAGCGTCTTCGGCACCTCGGCCAGCGCGATGTGGATGGTGACCGGAACGGTGCGCAATTCGGGGCCGGCGAGCAGCATCACCGGCGTTACCGTGCCGCCGGTGTGGAGCGAGGCCAGATGCGCCAGATATTCGGTGTGACCGGGAAAGCCGAAGCCGGCATCGTAAAGCGGCTTCTTGGCGATCGGGCAGGTGACGACCGCGGCCGCGTGACCGGCAAGGCAGTCGGCGACCGCGCGATCGATGGCCTCGATGATACCGGCGGCATTGGCCGGGTCGGGCCGGCCGGGATCGTCGGTGAAGTGGGCCGCCAGCGGCACCACGGGCAAGGCGTGTTGAAAGACACCAGCTGCTTGGGCCGGCACCGTCTCGGCGATTGCCACCGCCGCGCCGAGCCGGCGCGCCCGCGCGGCAATCAGCGCCGGATCGGCGAGAAGATAGAAGGGCGCGGCACCGGAACCGCGGGCGCTCTGCCACGCGGCAATGGCGATTTCCGGACCGACGCCGGATGGATCGCCGACGCTCAGCGCCAGCGGAAGCTCTGTCTCATGCACGGCTGGGCCGGTTCAGCGCGTAACGATCTTGGCTTTCGCCTTCAGCTCTTCGACATACTTGGCCGAGAGCTCGTCGGCGTTCTTGTCGCCGCTGCCTTCGCTCTGGAACACCATCTGGGCCGCCTTGTCGTCGGAAACCTCGCGCGATGAGCAGATGCCGATGAATTCGATGCCGCGATCGGTCTCGCGCACGGCCGTGGCGCCGCCCAGCTTGGTGGCCTTGATCTGCTCGGCCCAGTCCGGCGGCAGTTGCGGCGCCAGCAATCGGGGGAGGTCGCGAACGGTGACGTCGATCAGGCCCTTGGCGAATTCACGCGTGGTGTTGCAGCCATTGAAGCGGGCGCGCATGGCTTCGGCCTCGCGCTTGCGTTTGGCGAGTGTGGCACTGCGCTCGGCCTTCGGCACCACGAAGATCACCTGCTGCAGCATGTACTCGGTGGCGCTTGGCTTGGCGCCGCCTTTTTCGAGCATGCGCTTGACCAGATCCTGTTCGCTCACCTCCCCGCCGCCGCCGCTGTAGCGTGCGCTCAGCGCCTGGTTCCACGCCATCTGGGAGCGGATGAATTCCTTGAAATGCTCCTTGGTCACGCCGGACTGCGCCATGACACCGTCGAGCTGCTTGAGCTGCATCTTGTTGCTCGAGGCAAAGCGCTGATAGGCAGCCTCTACCTGGGCGTCGGAGATGCGGATGCCGAGACGCCTGGCCTCCGCCATACGCAGCGTCTGGTCGATCATTTCCTGACCCGCGTCACCCTTCTTGCGCTGCAGTTTCAGGAAGGCAGCCCGGTGCGCGATGTCGCCGGTGGTGATCGGCATGTTGTTGACGACATACTTGATTTCACTGGCGAAGGCCGGCGGTACTATCATGGTGACGGAGACCGAGGTCGCCGCCAACAGGAGCGCGAATCCTGCCGAAAACAGGTATTTCCTCATCGAAAGCATCCCAATTCTAGCCCGGTTTTGGCCGATTCCAGCCCGATATTGGCGAAATCCGTGCCCGCTTTATGCGGCAAAACGATGTCGTCAGCCGGCTCTACTGGATGGAGTCGATCGAGCTTTGGGACGAGCCGAAATCGCCGAGCGTGCGGAACGACAGGTTGAAGCCGACATTCTGCGACACTTCCTTGGTGTTGATGTCGCGTGATTCCGAGTACGTCATCAGGTAGGTGAAGCAGGAATCATTGTAGGCAAAGCCGACGCCGTCCTTGACCAGCACGCTTTGTTGCAGGTCGTAGGTGCCGGTGCCGAAGACGCGCCAGTTTTCGGCCAGGTGTGTCGAGGCGCCGAGCGTGACTTCGTGGCGGTCGGTGGTGAAACCATAGAGGGGCTGCGCCTGGATGAAGGCGTATTTGGCGCTCAGCGAAACCGGCAGCCCGGAATAGGCGGCCTTCACCTCGGCACGGCGAACTTCGAAGGTCTGCTCGTCGAAGCGGCCGCTGAGCGAACCGGAGAAGCCGCTCGGGCTGCTGAAGCCGACAAGGCCGACATAGTCGGAGGTCGAAGTCTCCAAGCCGGAATCGGCGCCCGCATTGACCAGATCCGGTGAATCGAACGAGTTGCGCCCGCCCAACTGGTAGGATTGGCCGAAGATCGCGTTGGTGCCCCAGCCATTGTCGTAGGCGCCGGAATAGCGGAACCCGACATTGGCGCGGCTGCCGCCTTCGACGCGGTCGTAGCCGGAGAACTTGTCGCGCTCGAACAGCGTCGTGGCGTCGAAGACGAAGCTCTGTGCATCCTCGTTGGGAACGGCGAGCCCGCCGACATACTGCTCATTCGGGCGCATGAAGACCTGCGCCATCGGCTCGACGATATGGCTGGAGCCGGTCATCGAGAACAGCACCGGCCAGCGCATTTCAAGTCCGGCGGTCGCCATGTACCGGGCGAAGGAAGACCGCATGTCGTCGGCGGCACCGACATTCGTCGCCATCTGGTTTACCGCAGTCAGCGAAGCCGAAGAAGCGTTGAGATAGTCGACGTCGCCCTGCAGAGCCAGAAGCGGCGTCAACTGCAATCCGCCGTCCGTGGTGAAGGTACGCTTCCATTCGGCCTCGGCGGTGAGGCGACCGGATTCGCCCTCGATGCCGCGCACGCGCTGGACGCCTGAGCCCGGCACATAGGGGGTAAAATAGGCCTGATCGAGATCGTCGCGGCGGATGATGCGCGCATTGACGTTGAACGACAGCTGGCCGCCGGCCACCGACATGTCGGGGATGTAGGCATAGTCGAGCGACGGCAACACCCAGGGCTGCTTGTCGCTGCGCGATGCGACGTTGCCGTCCGGTGTGTTCTCCTGAACCTGGAAGCGCATGGCGCGCACATCGAAATAGTTGCGGTCGTTTAGGCCGGTCAGGTAGACCGACGATTGATGCACGGCGTCGTTGTAGCCTTCGATCGTGTAGGTACGCGAAAAATTCTTGTCGGTCTGAAGCAGGATATCCCAGCCGAAGTCCCAGCGCGGATTGATGGCGAACTGGCCTTTGGTGCCCATCATGCCGCGGAATTTGTTCGGATCGCCTGCTGGCCCCGAATTGACATTGTAGCCGTCGGGGAAAGCCGCGAAATCACGGAAAGCGCCAGGGTCCTGCTGGTTGATTCCGGCAAGCTTCAGCGTGTACTGGCCATTGTTGAAGCGCTGGCGCCACTCGGCCTCGCCGAGGAAACCCTGCTTGGTGTAGCCGCTGCCGGTAACGGTGAGGTCGTAGGTCGGCGACAAAGCGAAGTAGTAGGGGACTTTGACGCCGACGCCGAGACGGTTGTTGTAGCCGATGCTGGGGATCAGGAAGCCGCTTTTGCGCTTGACCGTCGGGTCGGCGATCTCGAACGCCGGCAGATAAGCCAGCGGGAAACCGAAGAATTCGAAATTCGCATTCTCGAAGCGAACCGTCTTCTTTTCGCCGTTCCAGATGATCTTCCTGGCTTTGATCCGCCAGGTCGGCGCCTTGTCCGGCTTGTCTTCGCAAGGCTCGCAGGCCGTATAGACGCCGTTGTGGAACGTCGTCAGCACGCCGCCCATGCGCTCGGCGCTTTCGGCGGCGAAATAGGCCTTTTCGGGCGTTTCGACGCGCAGCGCATTAACGAAACCGTCAGCGAAATCGTCGGTAATGTCGATATGCTGCGAGTTGATCTTGGTGCCGTCGCTGTTGACGATCTCGACATTGCCGCTGGCAACCAGCCGCTTGGTGTTTCGATCATAGACGACGCGCTGGGCGACGAGCTTGTTGCCGCCATAGTCGATCTGGACGCCGCCGATGGCGGTGACCGTCTGGTTGTCGTTGTTATAGACGAGCGTGTCGGCCGCCAGCAGCATCTGGGAGCCGGAGGGAACCTTCGTTGCCACGTCGGTAACGTCCTGCGCCAGCGCAGGGGCCGTCAGCACGCCGCAGGCGAGCAGGCATGCCAAGGCGCTCGCCGAATAGAGGCGCGCCAAACCGGCCTGCCTATGGCTGCGCAAAGCCGCCTCCCTCACTAGCCGTCTTCCTTGTATAGCAGGAATGTCACCCCAAAGAACATAGCCACGACAACCGGAACCCATGCAGCCACGGCTGTGGGCACGAATCCCGCAACGCCGAATGCCTTGACCAATACCGAAACGACATAAAGCAGAAAGCCGGCGAGGACGCCACCCAGAATCATCGTTGCCGACTGCCCCATCCTCGCAAATCGCATTGAAACTGTTGCCGCAATCAGCGTCATGGCCACAAGCAGGAACGGTAACGCCACCAGCGAATCGAACTGCATGGCGAAGGCATTTGCCTTGAGGCCGAAGGAGCGGGCAACCTCAATCTTGCCGGGAAGGTCGTAAAACGGGATGGTTTCGGGGCGCGCCAGCCGTTCCTGCACGAATTCCGGCTTGAGGTTGGTCGGCAACTGGTCGGTCGTTTCGGAACGGATGTTGCCGTCCTTGAACACCTTGACGTCCTGCAATTCCCAGTAGCCGTCGCGCAGAAAGGCCCGGGCCGCGTCCTTGCGCTCGACGATATTGCCCTGCGGATCGAGGACGAAGAACACGGTGTCGGCCATTTCCAGGCCCTGGTTCAGGATGGCGCGGGCGCCGATGATGGTATCGCCGGAGTTGGTTTTCTGGCGGATCCACGGCGTGGCATCGGCCGCCACCGCGTTCGAATTGCCGGATCGCAGCTGGTTTTCCATCTGCTCCGACCATGAGAAGCCATGCGCGGCGATCGGATTGAGCACGCCGACCGACAATATGCCGAATAACAGCGCACCGATGCAGCAGGGCAACAGAAACTGCCAGGCCGACACTCCGGCCGAGCGCGCAATCACCAGCTCGTATTTTCGGTTGAGCGAGACCAGCGTCGCCATCGCCGAGAACAGGCCGACGAACGGCACCGTCTGCAGCATGATCATCGGCATCCTCAGCGCCGAGATGGCGACCGCCGTGCCGTAGGTGAAGCCCGGCAGGCCGGTGATGCGGCCGGACAGCTCGGTGAAGTCGATCAGGAACACCAGCGCCAGAAGGCCGATGAAGAACCAGATCGTGATCGACACGTAGCGAAAGAAGAAGTAGCGGCCCAGGGTCCAGCCCATCGTCAGGCTCCCTGGCCGGATGTGTAGCGCCGATTGAGGCGCAGCTTGAGCGCCGTCCAGCCATCGCTGACGCGGCCGGCGAAATTCGTCATCCAGTCGGCCCAGCTGCCGGGCAGTTCCATGCTTCGCGAGGTGACGATGAACCAGATGGCGACCGCCGAGGCGATGACCGGCACGCCATAGACCATATAGGCGTATTGCGGGATCTTGTCGGCCTTGCCGGCGGCAAAGAAGCCCAGCCAGCGCACGAACAGCGCAATGGCGATGGCTGTGATCAGCGGGTGGATGCGCGCCTCGCGGTGTGAGCGCGCATCGCCTGCGACCGCCAGCGCGATCAGCGCGAACACCAGCGAATAGGACCATTCGGAAAAGCGCTGGTCGAGCTCGGCCTTGTAGGCGCCGGGCCTGCGCTGGAAGATCTTGTCGTTCGGATCCGGGTTGAGCAGGTATTGCGTCGTTCGGTCCTTGGGCAGGAGCATGATATCGTTCGCCGCCGACATGAAGGCGGAAAGGTCGAAGGCGTAGGACGTGAAGCGGATAACCGACAGATCGCCGGTCAGCGTCTTGCGATGAATGACGCCGTCATTCATCATCAGCACCTTCTCATCACCCTTTTCGACGACGCTACCACTCTTGGCATAATAGATCAGATTGGCGCCTTCCTCGCGCGAATCGGCCACGAAGATGCCGCCGAGCCGGTTGTCCGGCAGCCGCTCGCCTATCTGCAGGAACAGCCCGTCGTCGATCTTGCGGAACGTGCCTTCCTGGATGATCAGCGACAAGAGATCGGCGCGCGAGGACGCGATCAGCTGGCGGTTCTTCTGCCTGGCATAGGGTTCGACGCCATTGTCGACCGCGAAGGAAAAGACGCTGGCCGCCAGCGCGATCAGCAGGACCGGCCGCACAATCGTCCAGCGCGAGGCGCCGGCGGCGTTGATGACGGCCAATTCCGAATCGGAGTTCATGACGCTGAGCGTCTGGGCCACCGCCACCACCAGGGCGAATGGCACCACGATCGGGATGATGGTGGGGATGATGAGGCCCGCGACCTCGAAAAAAGTCAGCGCCGATTGGCCACTATCGGTGACCAGGTCGATGCGGGCAAGCACCTGCGTCGTCCAGACAATGGCCAGCGTCCAGATCAGCGCAGCGAGAAACACCGCCAGTGCGCGACGCATGATGTAGCGTTCAACGACCTTCATGTAAGGCTTTTCTCGATTTGCCGAACGGCATCATGCCCGCCGACAAGGTAGTCGTCCGGCTGCGGCTGTACAACTGGGTGCGTTTGGCCATTTCTTTCAGGCGGTTCGATCCGATTCTCCGTCCCACATCGCCCGTCCCGCAGGCCGGAGTGTCGGCGGCAATGGATAAGAAAGGGAGAACATCAATGGTTAACAACAGGTTGCGGCAGGAAAGCGGAGCCGTGCCGCGACGAATCGTTATCGATTCCGCTGCGCATATGAGCCCTGATTCCGGCAAAGTCTTGCCAAATCAAGGAAAACGCCCAAATGTCGCGCATCTTCCCTGAGAATGCATTTTTCCTGAAAATCTGAGCCGTTTCCCGAAAGCAGGACCTGATGACTTTGAGACCATTGATCGCCTTCGCCAAATTTGCCGCACCCAAAAAGGGCAGCATCTTCGTGCTGGCGGCCGACGATGGTGGTCTTGGCGAACCGGCAAAGGCCTGCGACCCCTCAGGAACGCTGGCGCGGGCGTTTCCGGTGGCGGAGTTTTCCGGAAAATTCGCCGGTGTCGTCGAAGTGCTGGCGCCGCAGGGAACATCGCTCGACCGACTGGTGGCGGTCGGCGCCGGCAAGGTCGCCGGCCTCGATGACTTTGCCTGGCTGAAGCTTGGCGGCACCATCGCCGCGTCCCTGCGCAAGGCAGCGGAGGTGGCCGTCATCCTCGATGTGCCGGGCGCAAAGATTGGCGGCAGGCAAGCGGCGAACCTTGCCGCCGGCATCATTCTTCGCAGCTACTCCTTCGACAAATACAAGACCAGGAAAGACAAGGACGATGCCGAGCCGAAGAAACCGGTCAAGGTGACCATCCACACCGCCGATCCCGCCGCGGCGAAAAAGGCCTTCGCCGACGAGGTTGCGGTCATCGACGGCGTGCTTCTGGCGCGCGACCTTGTCAACGAACCGGCCAATACGCTCGGCCCGATCGAATTCGCCGCCCGCGCCAAGGAACTGGAAGCGCTCGGCGTCGAGGTCGAGATCCTCACCGAGAAGGAAATGAAGAAGCTCGGCATGGGCTCGCTCCTCGGTGTCGCGCAGGGTTCGCCGCGCGGCGCCCGGATGGCTGTCATGCAATGGAAGGGCGGCAAGGCCAAGGACGCACCGGTCGCCTTCGTCGGCAAGGGCGTCACCTTCGACACCGGCGGCAATTCTATGAAGCCGGCCTCCGGCATGGAAGACATGAAGGGCGACATGGGCGGTGCCGCGGCCGTCATCGGGCTCATCCAGGCGCTGGCCGCGCGAAAGGCCAAGGCCAATGTCGTCGGCATCGTCGGGCTGGTGGAAAATGCCGTCGACGGCCATGCCCAGCGCCCCGGCGACATCGTCACCTCGATGTCGGGTCAGACCATCGAGGTGCTCAACACCGATGCCGAAGGACGCCTCGTTCTGGCCGACGCGCTGTGGTATTGCAACGACCGCTTCCAGCCGAAATTCATGGTCAATCTGGCGACGCTGACTGGCGCCATCATGGTCGCGCTCGGCCAGCATTATGCCGGCCTGTTCTCCAACAATGACGAACTTTCGGACAGGTTGACGGCGGCCGGCCAGGCGAGTCAGGAGCGGCTCTGGCGCATGCCGCTTGGGCCCGAATACGACAAGCTGATCGATTCCAAGAACGCCGACATGAAGAACATCGGCGGCCGCTATGGTGGCGCCATCATCGCCGCGCAGTTCCTGCACCGGTTCGTCAAGGAAACGCCGTGGGCGCATCTCGACATCGCCGGCACCGCGATGGGCTCGCCGCCGAGCGAGATCAACCAGTCCTGGGGCTCGGGTTTCGGCGTCAGGCTGCTCGACCGGCTGGTGCGCGACAATTACGAGGGATAAGGCAGGGAATGGCCGATGTCCTGTTCTACCACCTGACCGAATCGACGCTGGAGGATGCGCTTCCCGGCCTGCTCGAGCGCAGCGTCGATCGCGGCTGGCGCGCCGTGGTGCAGACAGGGACCGAGGAGCGGCGCGATGCGCTCGACCTGCATCTGTGGACATTCAGGGACGATTCGTTCCTCGCGCACGCGACCGACCGTGAAGCCCATCCGGCCGAACAGCCAATCCTGCTCACCACGAGCGACGCCAACCCCAACCAGGCGCAGATACGCTTCCTCGTCGATGGCGCCGCACCCGCCGATCTCGCCGGCTACGAACGCGCCGTGTTCCTGTTCGACGGCCATGACGCGGCCCAGGTCGAAGGGGCGCGGACGCATTGGAAGGTGTTGAAAGAAGCGGGCCACGCTGTCACCTACTGGCAGCAGACGCCCGACCGTCGCTGGGAGCGCAAGGCGTAAGTCGCGTTATCGGTCGCTGATCGTAACCTTGTTTATCTTCGCGCCCTGCGGGAGATCTTTCACCTGCCGATGGATTTGGCCGGCGATATGCACCTTCACAACGAAAAACGTCGTTTCCATCTCTCGCAGACTCATTTCGCCGCCAAGCACCGGCGGCTTCTTGAAATCATAGCATTGGCCGGCTGCCGGAATCAGTCCGTTCTTTCGGGCGGCAACGACAAGGCCCGCCAGCAGCAACTCGTCGCGGCGCGCTTCATTCTGCAAGTCGGCCTGAAATTCCGCCCAATGACCCGCAATTCTGGTCAATTTCCCGTCGAGCATATCGAGATGACGAACCGACCCGTCGCCGGCACGGAAAAATATGTCGCCGAAAGCTGACACCGCAGCTGGTTCAAGGCCATCCAGTCCGATCCACTTCCAGCCGTCCAACGCTTCCGCGACTTCGTTCGCAGGTGGTTCGATAAAGAGGAACTGATAGTCATGGGGCCATTCGGCTCTGATCAAGCCCCCTGTATTGGCTCTGTTGGCCTCGGCTTTTCCTTCCTGTCTGGCGTCGGACGCGCCAAAAATTGAAGAAATAAAGCGGAAAAAAGATCTGGCCATAATCGCCCCCGTACGGGTCTTTATACTTGCGAGAGATTCTAGCCGCAATCCACTGAAGGCTCCATAGTTCCCACGCATTCGTCTTGATGATGGCCATCACATTGGATCCGTTTTATGGATTGACTGGATGCAGGCTCATTGGGCGGGCTGAGAATGCGGATCAGGATCATCGGAACCGGGCGGGCCGTGCCGGCTCGATGCGTGACGTCGCGCGCCCTCGATGCGCGGCTGGGGTATGGCGATGGACATTTCGAGGCCGCGACCGGCATCATCGAACGCTATGTCTGCGAGGCCGAATCGCAGGTCGACCTTGCTTGTGCCGCAGCCCGTCTGGCGCTTGCCGATGCCGAACTTGAGACAGGCAGTGTCGATCTGGTCATCGGCGGTTGCGGCGTGCCTTACCAGCCGTTGCCGTCGACGGCGCCGCTGGTCATGCAGCGCCTCGGCCTTGCCGATGGGTCGGCGGCCGCTTTCGACGTCAACAGCACCTGCCTCGGCTTCCTCACAGCCTTCGAGACCGCGTCGCGCCTGATCGAGGCCGGGCAATGCCGGACGGCGCTGGTGTTCTCGTCTGAAATCGCCTCGCGCGCCCTGCCGTGGCAGGACCAGCCGGAAATTGCTGCCCTCTTCGGCGATGGCGCGGCGGCCGCCGTGCTGCAGCAGGCAGCCCCTGCCGAGGGTCGAGTCGCGGCCAACCTGATGCGCACCTACCCTTCCGCCTATGAGGCCTGCAGCATCGGCTCCGGCGGCACCCGGTTCGACTTTCATCGTGAGCCTGAGGAATTTGCCCGCCACAGCCTGTTCCACATGGAGGGTAAGGAACTGTTTCGCGTCACGTCACGCCATTTCAACGGCTTTGTAGCGGAGTTGCTCGATCGCGCCGGCTGGCGGCACGACGATGTTGACCTCGTCGTGCCGCATCAGGCGAGCCCTTTGGCGCTCGCCCACATGGCGCGTCAGACCGGCTTCGCCAGGGAAAAGCTCGTCGACATCGCGGCGCGCTACGGCAATCAGATCGCCGCTTCCATCCCGTTTGCGCTCGACGTCGCGCGCCGCGAACAACGCATTGTGCCGGGCGCCAAGGTGCTGTTCCTCGGCACCTCGGCCGGCGTGTCGTTCGGCGGCATGGCGCTGGAAGCATGACCGTGGGACGCGTCCTCGTCACCGGCGCCAGCGGCTTCCTCGGCGCGCATATCATGGCGCGGCTGGCGGCACTGGGTACACCGGCGCTGGGTCTTGGCAGGGACGCCAAACGCTGCGCGGCGCTCGAAGCCGCTGGTCATCGGGTCGTTCGGCTCGATTTGTCTCAACCATTCGATGCAGCTGCCGCGCGCGCTCTCGACGGCGTCGATGCGATCATCCACTGCGCGGCACTTTCCGCGCCCTTCGGCAGGTTGGCGGATTTCCAGACGGCAAATGTCACAGCTACCCGCAACCTCAGCGATTTCGCGCGCGGGCAAGGCGTGCGCCGCTTCGTCCATATCTCCAGCCCGACGGTCTGTTTCGCCTATCGCGACCAGCTCGGAGTTTCCGAGAATGCGGCCTTGCCCCCTCCGGTCAACCACTATGCCCGCACCAAGCGGCAGGCCGAGGAGATCGTGCTGGCGGCGCCTGAGATCAGCCCGGTGGTGCTGCGGCCGCGCGGCCTCTACGGTCCCGGCGACCGCACGCTGCTGCCGCGTCTGCTGCAGGTGGCACGGCAGCGCCCGCTGCCGCTGTTTCGCGACGGCAAGGCGCGCATCGATCTCACTTATATAGAGGATGTCGTCGATGCGGTGCTTGCCGCGCTGTCCGCTGGCAGCGCTGCCGAGGAACAGATATTCAACATCTCCGGCGGCGAAGTGGTGCCGGTCCGCCGCATTGCCGAGGCGGCCTGCGCCCGCGCCGGCGTGCAGCCGCGCTGGCGCAGAATGCCGCTCTGGCCCGCCATGCTGGCGGCCGGGATAGCGGAGACGGTAGCGAATATATTGCCCGGCCGCCCGGAACCGCCGGTGACGCGCTACGGTCTTGGCCTGTTCGCCTATGCGCAGAGCCTCGATCTTTCCAAGGCAGGCCGCATCCTCGGCTGGGCGCCGAAAGTGTCGTTCGAGGAAGGGCTCGATCGCACATTCGGCAAGGCGATGGAAAGCAGGAGGGCAGCGTGAAGATCGTCTTCGCCAACAGCGCCTCTGTCAGCGCAGCCGAGCGCCTGATCCTGCGCGGCGGCAGCTGGGCGAAGGTCAGGCTACGTGTCCGCTACGGCCTGATCATGCATCCGCGAGCCGGCCCCGTCCTGATCGATACCGGCTACACGCCGCATGTGACACAAGGCAGTGGGCGCAGCACGGCGCTGCGTCTTTACAGTGCGATCCTCCGGCCCCAGCTCAACGAAGCCGAGCAGCCGCTCGCGGTACTGGCGCGCTTCGGCCTCTCGCCGCAGGACGTGCGCACCGTCATTGTCACGCATTTCCATGCCGACCACATGTCGGGCCTGTCGCTGTTTCCCAACTCTCGGCTTATCGCCAATGACACCGCCTGGGCGCGGGCGAAGGCCAAGACTTCCCGGCAGAATCTGCGCCATGGCGTCTTCAAGGAACTGTTCCCGTCTGACTTCGAGGCCCGACTCGACGGGCTGTCGTCGAAGCGGCAGGTCGAGCCGCGTGGCGGCGTACCGGGCGGCGCCGATCTGTTCGGCGACGGCAGCGTCGTCGCAGTCGATCTGCCCGGCCATGCCGATGGCCAGTTCGGCCTTTTGTTCCCCAATCTGGAGCGGCCGCTGCTCTACGCCGTCGATGCGCAATGGCTGATCAGAGCATTGGTGGAAAACCGAACTCCCGGTCTGCCTGCAACCCTGCTGGCCGAGGATGCCGCCGCGATCGAGCCGACCAGCGTAATGTTGCGTCGGTTTCTGGCGACCGGCGGCGAGGTTGTTCTTTGTCATGATCCGGCGGTGACGGCCTACGATGTGGCCGGAGAGAGCGCGTGAACGGGCCGGCCGAAGCGATCCGCTCGTTTGCGCTGACGCAATGGGTTTCGCGCAAAAGCCGCGAGAGTTTCGAGCGCTGGCAGGCGCAAGCCTTGCGCCGCTTTCTCGACCGCGACCTGCCGCGCGCGCCGTTCTACGGCAAGGCGCCGCGTCTTCTCGGCGACCTGCCGGTGACCGACAAGGCGACGGTGATGGGCAATTTCGAGCGCTTCAACATTCATGGCGTCTCGGCCGCCGAGGCCTGGAAGGCGCAGGCCGGCGATAGCCGCATTGGCGAGCTGACTGTCGGCTCCAGCACCGGCACGTCGGGCAATCGTGGCCTGTTCGTCATTTCCGAGGCGGAAAAATACCGCTGGCTGGGCACCATCCTGGCCAAAGCCGTGCCCGATCTGCTCTGGCGCCGGCAGCGCGTTGCGGTGATCCTGCCGCAAAACACCGGGCTCTACGATAGCGCGCGCAAATCGCGGCGTATCGACCTGCGCTTCTTCGATCTGACGCGCGGTCCGGAGAGCTGGCGCGGCGCTCTCGAAGATTTCGCGCCGACGGTGATCATCGCGCCACCGAAGATACTGCGGCACTTCGCGGCCGAGGGCTTTCGGCTCAAGCCGCAGCGTGTCTTCAGCGCCGCCGAAACGCTCGACCCGGTTGACCGGCCGGTCATCCAGGCATTCTTTGGTGGTCAGGTCGACCAGATCTACATGGCGACCGAAGGGCTGTTCGCCGTCACCTGCCGCCAGGGCGGGCTGCATCTGGCCGAGGATTCGGTGTTCTTCGAGTTCGAACCGGCCGGCGACGGCCTGGTCATGCCGCTGATCACCGCCTTTCGCCGCCGGACCCAGATCATGGCGCGCTACCGGATGAACGACTTGCTGCGGCTGTCCGAAAAGCCATGCCGCTGCGGCTCGCCGCTGCGCACGCTGGACGAGATCGTCGGCCGCATGGACGACGCTTTCCGGCTCGCCTCGCCGCACGGGCAGCTCCTCGTCACGCCCGACATACTACGCAATGCGGTGCTCAAGGCCGACCGGCGCATCGACGATTTCCGCCTGGTCCAGACCGCTGCCGACGTCATCGAACTTAGACTTGCGCCCAAGCTCGCCGACGAAGCCGCCACTGCCGCGCATGCAGCCGTGCGAACGCTACTGGCCGCGCGCCAGGCGACGGTGAGAGTCAGCCTCCTGCGCAAGAGCCTGCCGCTGGAGACCAGCCGTAAACTGCGCCGTGTAGAATGCCGACTGGGGATGAGGACGTGAATCGGCCTGCCGCATTGCCAGTCGCTCAACTGGACCAGGTTGAAAACAACCCGCGTGAGGTCGAAGCCTTCGTTCAGCTATTCAACGAGGTGCCGGTGCGCGACCTCGTGCGAAATCTGACGGTCGCCGTCGAGGCCCTCGAGATCGCTGGCCGCTTCTTTCCACTGACGCTGAACGACAGAAGCGAGGCGCCGAACTGCTATGTCTGCTGCCCGTCCAGCGCCTATATCGACTACGCCATCGACGAGACCCGCAATTTCGTCTCGTCGCCCATGCTGCAAAGAGCGATCCGCATGTTGATTGGCCTGTGCGCGCCGCTGGTCAGGATGAGCGGCCTCGACCATCAGGTTCAGGTCAACAACTGGCTCTATTCGACCAATCCGGTGCCGCTGCTCGATCGCAACGCGGTCGCTGCGATCCGCGACGATCTCACGGCGCGTTTTCCCGATCGCGCTGTTCTCATCCGCTCCCTGAACGAGATCGCCGATCCCTCGACAATCGCAGCGCTGAAGGCGGAGGGTTTTCGAATGCTGGCGGCGCGGCAAATCTACATCTTCGCCGGCCGCGGTTCGGTCATGACCAACGACATGAAGCGCGACCGCAAGCGGCTGCGCACGACGCCGTTCGAGCGGGTCGGCAATGGCGACTTCACCGAGGCCGACTATGCGCGCGCCGAAGCGCTCTACCGGATGCTCTATCTCGACAAATACACGCCGCTCAACCCGCACTACACCGCCCGCTATATCGGCGAGACGCACCGTCGCGGCATCCTGCAACTGGCAGGCCTGCGTCGTCCCGGCGGTGAACTGGTCGCCGTCGCCGCTTTGTCTCAGAACGGCAGGACACTGACGCAGCCCATCGTCGGCTACGACACCGGCCTCCCGGTGAGCGAAGGCCTTTACCGCATGATGATGGCGCTGGCTCAGGATCATGCGATGGTGCACGGCCTGTTCTTCAACATGAGCGCCGGTGCCGCCGCCTTCAAACGCTTGCGCGGCGCCGTGGCAACGGTGGAGTACAACGCCGTCTATGCCGGCCATCTTCGGCGCCGCCAGCGCGCTGCAGTGCGTATCATGGAATCTGTGCTCGCGAAGATCGGCATCCCTCTGCTTAGGAGATTTGAACTTTGAGCGAAGCCCGGCAGCAAAAAGACAAAGACTATTGGCAGGCGGTAGTGCGGTCAGTCGATATCAAAGGCAAGCCGAAGCGCATCCTGTTCGATGGCACGCCGCTGGTGCTGTTCCGCTCGGCGCAGGGGATTGCAGCCCTCTTCGACCGCTGCGCTCACCGCCTGGTCGAACTCTCGACCGGCAAGGTCGTCGGTGGCGAGATCGAATGTCCCTATCATGGCTGGCGCTACAATGGGGAAGGGCGCTGTACCGCCATTCCCGGCCATGTCGGCGACGTCCCGCATTACCGTGTCCGCCGCTACAGCGCGATCGAGCGCGACGGCGTCGTCTTCGTCTCGGCAGGCACGCCTGAGGGCGAGCCCTATCTCCATTGCATGCAAGGCAAGGATGTCGTCGTGAAGCGGGTGCGAAGCTCGGCGCGATCGACGGTGCTCGACGCCGCCGAGAACATTCTCGACGCCACTCACACCCACTTCACCCACAAGGGTGTGCTGCGCGGCCTGACCGCAAAGCGCCATCTCGTGCGCGTCGAGGTGACCGGCGGCAAGGGCTGGGTCGAAAGCTGCTACACCGGCGAGGACCGCCAACAGGGGCTGGTCAGCCGGCTGCTGGAAGGCGAGCGCGCCAGGACCATCGGCCGCTACCGACATCCCGGCATCGTCGAACTCGAATATTGGGGCAAGGGCGGCTTGGCGCTGGCGACCACTTTCCATTTGCGTCAGGCGGACGAACGGACCGTCGAAGGCGTCGGCTGGCTGATCGGCCCGCGACAGGGCCTGTTCGGCGAACTCAAGGCGCTTGCTTTCCGGCCGCTCTTTGCCTTTGCCCTGCAGCAGGATCGCCGTGCGCTGAAATCGGCCAGCGACAACGCCCGTATATCGCCGCAGGTTCAGCCGGCGATCGGCCCGCTGGATTTCCTGCGCCGCGACATAGCGGCGATCATCGACGGCAAGATGCCACCGGCGGCGGCAGAGCCGCGGGTGCACCAAATCGAGCTGTAATCTAAAGTTCACGGCACTTGATTCCAGTTCTGCTGTAAATTATAGTTCACGGATGATCGAAGTTCGATCCACTGACGAATTCCGAAAATGGCTCAGAGGGCTCACGGACATTCGCGCCGTAAAGAAGATCACCCAACGGATTGTCCGCGTTCAGGCTGGGCTGGCGGGAGACGCCAAGTTCTTCGATGGCATAGGAGAATTGCGCGTAGATTACGGTCCGGGATACCGCGTGTACTTCGTCCGGCGCGGCAACACGGTCATTATCCTGCTCTGCGGCGGTGACAAAGGCTCGCAGGACAGGGACATCGGAAAAGCCAGGAAAATGGCAAAGGAAGTTTGATATGACCCTCAGAACCACACCATTCGACGCCGCCGAATATCTTGATGATGCTGAGTCTCAAGCCGAACTGCTCGCTGATGCGTTCGAGACCGGGGACGCGACTTATATTGCGCACGCCCTCGGCATTGTCGCGCGCGCCCGCGGCATGACAAGCATAGCGAAGGACGCCGGCGTGACCCGAGAGGCACTCTACAAGGCGCTGAGCGAAAAGGGCGATCCGCGCCTCAGTACATTGCTGGGCGTAACCAAGGCGCTTGGCCTGCAATTGTCCGCAAAGCCAGTTAATCCCGTTTAGGCAACCTTAGCAGGACTTACGCACTCAGCTGAAAACGGGAAGTTCCGCTTCAACTCGACTAGTCCTGCTCCGGCCCATTCCACTCGATATCGCGCGTCGACGCAGCCTGAAGGCTGATGCGCTGGCGCAGTGCTGTGCCGGCGATCTCGGCCAGCGTGCGCCACTGCGCCCGCTTCGGCGCGGGGTCGCCCGGCCAGTCGAGCAGCTCATCGGCATCGTGCATCGCCTGGCGAAAGCTGCCGAGACCACCGGAGCGCAGTGCCGCCGGCATCCCGTAGATCCACATCGCAAGCCTCACCGTCTGCGGCGCCGTCACGTCGGGCTTCACCTCGGCGCCATCCTCCAGGACCGCGTCGGCGAAGCGCCGCGGATCGCGAAAGAAGTGCAGGCCGCTCACGGCGCGCGGATTGCACTCCAGTGGCAGCACCGTGCCGTTATTCTCGCGCATCAGGTCGAAGGAGATCTGGCCGGTCCAGCCGGCACCGGCGACGAAGGTTTCGACGAAGCGCCGGGCAGCCGCATCCCCGACTGGCTCGAAACAGATGCCGGCGCCCATGCCGGCGCGATAGAGCGAACTGTAGAGCGCCAGCGCTTTGAGTTCACCCTCGACCGCCACCGCATAGGCGCTGATCTCTTCACCTGCGATGTAGCGCTGCGCCACCCAAGGAGCGGCGGGCGAGGGGCGGACGGCGTCGAGTTCGTCCGGCGATGGCCGCAGCAGTACGTCACGGGCAAAACGTGACCACACAGGTTTGAACACCAATTCGCGCGATTGGCCACGAACGCCGTCGAGATCGGCCTCGCTTTGCAGCAGTATCGTTTCCGGCACGTCGAGCCCAAGGCTCTGCGCCAGCCGGATGAAGGCATGCTTGTCGTGAACGCGGGCGAGCATCGCCATCTCGGGTGCGAAGAGGCGGGCCGGCATGGCGCGGTGCTGCCAGAGACGACCGAGATAAAAGACTTCCTCGCAGGTCGGGATAACGAGTTCGATGCCTTCCGCGCGGACAAGCGCTTCCACCGCCTTGGCATAGGCGTCGGCGGCAAAGCGCGGCGGCGGCAGGCGATTGTAGGCGGCGCAGGCCGTGCTCCCTGCGGCGATCGGCCGGGCCGGGCTGTCGGCCAGGATCACCCGGCAACCGGCGCCATGCAGCAGCCGCGCCAAGTGCAGCGCCACCGGCGCGCGGGCACCGGTGATCAGCACGGTGCTATTGGGCATGAGCCACCGGCATCGGTTGGAAAAGACGAGTCAATGCTTCTGCGGAAGGCTTCATTCGCCATAAGTGCCACATGGCTTGCGTGCCGCCAACGGACTCCACAAAGGTGGCTCCGCTGCGTCAGCCATCGCTTTTTGGCCTTCAGGGCGTTATTGGCAATCTGTCGAACACCCGGATCTCCTCAATGCGCTTTCTGTTTGTCCTGATACTGCTTGCCGGCGCCGCCATTGGCTTCGTCTATCCCTGGGCCATGAGCAATTTCTCCGGCCACGAGATCGGCACCTGGCGCGTCTACGACCAGGGACGGTTTAGGCCTGTGACGGTGACGCTGAAAGCTGGCGACGCGCCGGTCAGAGTGCTGGTCGACCTGACGGCAAAGGCCGAGCGCATTGTCTCGCAGCAGCGCACCGTGCTGACGCTGACTGCCGCCACAGCCGGGCGCACGGTGCTTGCCTCGACGCTGCAATTCAACCACGCCGACAATCCGCGCCAGGTCAGCCCGCAACTGCCCGACAAGATCTTTCGCGACGAGGCCGGCGTGATCGAAACCGTCAGTCCCGGCGCCTATCTCTTCACCGCCGGCCCGGGCGACGCCGACGATATCCCGATACGCGCAGTGGATCTGATACTGCGCTCCGGCGCCGGTGAGATCGATCAACGCGCACGGCCGGTTGGCTATGGGCTGATAGCCGTCGGCCTGATCGGCTTCCTGCTTGCTCTGGCTTTCGGCGGTCGCCGGCCGGAGAACCCGAACTCGAAGCCGCCACCGCCGCGTTGGGGCAGAGGCTCCTCGAAATGAGCGCAGCATGAACTACCGTCACGCCTATCACGCCGGCAATTTCGCCGACGTCGTCAAGCATGTCGTGCTCAGCCTTCTGCTCGACTATCTGAAGCAGAAGGACAAGGCGTTCCGTGTCGTCGACACTCATGCCGGCATTGGCCGCTACGATCTTTCGTCGGCGGAAGCGCAAAAGACCGGCGAATGGCAAGGCGGCATCGGCCGCCTCATCCACGCCCCGATCGAAAAATCGGCGGCTGCGCTGCTTGCCCCCTATCTTGAAGCGGTGCGTTCGCTCAATCCCGATGGCGGGGTGAAGAAATATCCGGGCTCGCCATTGATCGCCAGGCACCTCATGCGAAAGCAGGACCGGTTGTCGGCGATCGAACTGCACGGCGCAGATGCCGCCAGGCTGAAGACGCTGTTTGCCGGCGATTTCCAGACAAGGGTGATCGAACTCGACGGCTGGCTGGCGCTTGGCGCGCATCTGCCGCTAAAGGAAAAGCGCGGCCTTGTGCTGATCGATCCGCCGTTCGAGGAAGCGGGCGAATTCGACCGCCTGGTCGACGGCATGCAGAAAGCGCACAGGCGCTGGCCGGGTGGCATCTACGCGCTGTGGTATCCGATCAAGGATCGCAAAGCGATCATCGCCTTCCGCAAGGCGCTCAAGCAATCCGGCGTCCCAAAACTGCTCGACATCGAGTTCGAGATCCGGCCGGCATCGCGTGAACCAAGCCTCGACGGCAGCGGCATGGTGGTGGTCAACCCGCCCTTCACGCTGGAGCGCGAACTGCGCATCGTGCTGCCGGTCCTGCACAGATTGCTGGCGGTCGAAAAGCCGGCGCACTGGTCGCTGGAATGGCTGGCCGGGGAGTAGCGACGCTTCGCAGCGGGCGACGCCCGCGGCAAAGACACAAAGTCGCTAGAAGATTTGACGGTGGCGCCATCCGCGAATGCTCAGCTGTGTTCAACGAACCGAAACCATGGAGATGCACATCTAATCGGCTTGGGGTTGACGCTAATCCCAGAATCAGATAGATAGATGTCTAATTATTAGATTTCGAATCGAAGCCAAGATCGACAAAAAAGGAACTGGTCAACGCGATAGGCTTCGCGATGTCGCGCCGGCAGGATGCCGTTGAAACGTTCGATGGGACCGTTGCCGAAATCTATGTGCTGAGCGCTGCCGAGCGCCGCTGTCTCGGCGCGATCAGTCACGGCCCGCGGCCGGCAAACGTCGTAGCGAGGGAGACAAATCTCACGCCGGCGGCGGTTACGACGTTGATTGACCGGCTGGAAAAGCGCGGCTTCGTCAGCCGCCAGCCGGATCCCGATGACAGGCGCAAGGTCATGGTCGCGGCGGGCAAGAAGACCGAGGAACTCGTCCGGCGCTGCTACCATCCGATCCTCGAGGCGGGCGCCGCATTGCTGGAGAATATTCGGCGGCCGAGATGCAGTTTTTGCTCGGCTTATCAAGAGGTCGAAGCGATGCAGAAGGCGCAGACCGAGAGGGTGCGCGGCAAAGCAAAACCGGTGCGTTGAGAGAAGGCATCGGAGGATGGTCCGGCGAAACGCCGGTCCGGTTTCAACTGTGTACTGTCAAGGAGACCCTATGCCCCGCATGATCTTCGTCAACCTGCCCGTCGCCGATCTCGCTGCGTCGATGGCATTCTACAAAGCCCTCGGCTTCGACAACAACCCGCACTTCACCGACGACACCGCAGCCTGCATGGTGCTGAGCGAAACGATCAACGTCATGCTGCTCACCCACGCCAAATGGCGTCAGTTCACCGATCGCCCCATCCCGCCGGCCACCTCGAGCGAGGTCATGCTTGCCGTGTCCTGCGACAGCCGCGCGGCGGTCGATGCGATGAACGAGGCGGCGGCGAAAAATGGCGGCGCCGCCGACATTAACGCCCAACAGGATTATGGCTTCATGTACAATCGCAGCCTGGCAAGGCTGAACCGGGTTTCGGCGGCCCGCCGGCCATGGGCAGGCCGCTTTTCCTAATGGGCAAGGCGAGCTTTTTCGAAGGTCAGGACGTGGTTTCGCAGCTTCGCACCGGCAAAACCGGTTGCGGAGCGGGAAACCATCGTCAGGGCGACCGCTTGACCGCGCGCCGCCGAATCCGCAAAGTGGGCGCAGTCGACCTTTGAGAGGCTGCCATGACTCGCTTTGCCAAATCCGCTCTTGCTGCCCTGATTTCGCTTTGCACGCCGCTGGCCGCACCCTTTGGCCAGCCAGCGCAGGCCGCCGATCTTTCCGTCTATTCCGACGAGGACAGCGGCGTTTGCGGCGAGGCCTGGGTGCTAAGCAAAATCTCCAGCCGCTTCTCCTACCAGGTGCATCACGTGCCGCATCTGCCGGATGTTTCGATCACCGATTTCCAACGCATCCACCAGCATCGCTATCTCCCGGCCAGCGAAGAATGGCCGATCGGCCGCCGCTATTGCGGCGCCACCGTCAGCCTTTCCGACGGCCGCGCCCGCACCATCTGGTACTTGATCGAGGAAGGCCAGGGTTTTGCCTCGATCGGCGACAATGTCGAATTCTGCGTCTCGGGCTTCGACCGCTGGATGGTCTACAACGGCCGCTGCCGCGTCCTGCGCTAAGGTCGGATAAGAACCGCCGTTGCACCTGCCATCTCCTGCAAGGGGGAGATCTGATGTCGCTCCGGTTTCGCCAATCTCCGAACTGCTGCCGCTGCCTCACATCGCCTTCCCACCAGATACGTAAGCGCAGATCAGCTCGACCAACTGCTTCTGCAGTTCCGGCGCGTCGAGCATGTCTCGCCGCGCGGCATTGTGGATGACGCCCTCGACCGCTGAGGACAGCACCCGGGCCACGGTCTCATTGTCCTTTCTGCGCCTGCGATATTGCGCCACCGCCGCCGTGTAGTGATCCAGATAGCGCGACTGGAACGAGGCATGGGCGGCGCGTGAGCCGCGATCGCCCGGCGCCTCGTCGAGCAGCACCTGATGCAGCGTCGGATGGATGCTGTGCGCATCGATCATGCCGCGCACCAGCTCCTGCGCGAATCGCTTGAGCGGCTTGTCGCCTTCTGCTGATTCGGCGATCACCGACAGCACCTGATCGAAATGTCGCCGGCGAATTGCTTCGACCAGCGACAGCTTGTCGGGAAAATATTGATAGAGCGAGCCGATGCTGACGCCGGCCGCATCGGCCACCTTGTTGGTGGTGAAGCCGGCCCAGCCGAGCGCGCTCAGAACATGAGCACCGGCTTCGATGAGCGCCTCGACCGTCGCTCTCGAACGCGCCTGGCGCGGCTGCTTGCGCATGCGTGAGCGCGGCTTTGCAATGCGAGTAGACATGTCTGCTCCAGCAGCCAAGAATATAGATAACATACTCACATTTTTTGCAAAGGATACAGACCATGGACGCGCTGGATTTGCTCCGCAACCTCTTCGTTTATCAAGCCTGGGCGAACGGTGAATTGCTGGAGAAGCTTGCGGGCCTCGACCAGCAGGAGCATATCGATCAGCGCCACACGGCGACCCGTCTCATCAACCACAACCTTGTCGTATCGAAGATATTCGCCGCGCATCTTTCCGGCACGCGTCATGGCTATGCGTCCGACAACACCGAGGACACACCGGCACTCGATGAATTGAGCGCTGATGTCGCTGCGATGGATCGTTGGTATCTCGACTATATCGAAGCCGTCTCGCCAAAGCTCATGTCAGAGCCTGTGCCTTTCACCTTCACCGACGGCGACAGGGCGATGATGTCACGCCAGGAAATGCTGACACATGTCGTCACGCATGGCGGCTATCACCGCGGCGAGATCGGGCGGATCCTGATGCAGATCGGAATTGCGCCGCCGTGGGATACGTTTGCCGTCCACCTCCACCACGCCGAGCCTTCGCGCCGGCTGCAGGTGCGCGAGCGGGTTGGCGCTTAGGGGCCTGCACCCCTTGGCTTCCAAGGGATCGCGGCTTCCCGGGAGGAGGATTCCCCGATCTTCGTTTCCCATTTCCGTTAGGCATCTCTTGCGCCGAAGCTGGCGATCCCCCTTCTCGTCTGGGAGACGTCCGACACACAACAGGCTGTCCTTCAAGTGCTGTCTTTCCTGGCTTTCATCCAACCACTTTCGATATACGAGTAAAAAGCTCGCGTCTAGTTTAGTGCTGTTCCTGCAACCGTTGGGATGAAGCAAGATCAGCCTCTGCGGTGCGATGATTGTTGCCATCTGATAGGCCGCCGATGACCGCGTGAGATCGACGGCGTTGCAAGAGAATGTGAGCTTGACGAGAAGATCGTGTGAGTCGCGATATCAGAGATTTCTCTCGCAACAGTTCGCTGCGAAGCGGGAAGATTCTTTGCCGATTTCTGTGCCGATCATTGCGATAATGCTCTCAGCGTAACCGAAACTTAATTTGCGAAATTCTATGTAATGCTTCGCTGGCTAGATACGCACGAGTCAGATATGCATTAGCTCGCCGGGTCACTCACGGCCATCGGCACAAACGCAAGGGGCATCGCATGGCAAAGACCACGACGAAGGCGCCGGCGGCGAAAGCGCCGGCAAAGAAAGCGGCACTGAAAGCTGCCGCGAAACCTGCAGCAGTAAAGAAGGCAGCACCGAAGGCAGCGGCAAAGCCGGCCGCCAAGGCAGCGGCAAAGCCGGCAGCTAAGGCAGTAGCAAAACCCGCCGCCAAGGCAGCAGCGAAACCCGCCGCCAAGAAGCCGGCCGCCAAGGCTGTGGCGAAGCCTGCTGCGAAGGCAGCAGCCAAGCCCGCCGCCAAGAAGCCGGCAGCCAAGGCAGCGGCAAAACCCGCCGCCAAGGCTCCGATGAAGGCCGCCGCCGCCAAGTCGACGGCCGCTGTGAAGAAGGCTGCACCGGCCAAAAAGCCAGCCGCCAAGAAGAAGTAACAGCGGTCCATCTCAAAGCTCCCGGGAACTTTGCCGACTGGCAGATTCCCGGGAGCTTTTTTGTTGTGATTTAGGTCTTGTTTTGATGCATGTCGTTCTCTCGAAATTGACGCCACTTCTGTAAGACATGTTGGCGATTTCATTGTCGGCGGATTGGCCGCCTGGTTTTGCCCTTCTGGCAGTTGCTCCCTCAGGGAAGATCGGCCAACACTAAGGCGGTCGCATTCGATGGGGTTCAGGCGACACGCTCTAGACCTTTGTTTTACGCGCGTCGTTCTCAAGACCGGAATCGCATTTTTGAGCGACATGCACTGGCCGTCCGAAAACAGGGAACCGATCATGCCGAAGCTGCTCTACGCGTCCTCATCCCCCTACAGTTCCAAGGTGCGCATGGCAGCACTCCATGCCGGCATTGCCGTCGAGCTCGTTCCGGTCAAGACCGAGGACAAGCCTGCTGAACTGATGTCAGCCAATCCTCTCGGCAAGATTCCGGTGCTGGTGCTCGACGACGGCCGCTCGATCCATGACAGCCGCGCGATCACTCAGCATCTCAACCGCGCTTCGAAGAGCCTGTTGTTGCCGCGCAATGCCGACAAGCGCCTCGAGGCCGAAGTGCTGGAGGCGCTGGCCGACGGCATATGCGACTGCGCGCTGTCGATGGTCTATGAGCGGCGCACGCGTCCGGAGGAGATGGTCTATCAACCCTGGCTCGATCGCCAGTGGACCAAGATCACCGCCGCACTCGATTTCCTCAACGCCAATCCGCCGAAGCTGCCGAAGAAGATCACGCTTGGCCAACTGGCGTTGCGTGCCTGCCTCGGCTACCTCTCTCTGCGCTTCGCCGGCAAATGGGAAAAGGGCCGCGGCCGCCTGACCCGCTGGGCAGCGCGTTTCGATGAGAAGTTTCCGGGGCTGAAGGTGGCTGTGCCGGCCTGACGGGCGAAACAAAAAAAGCCGGGCGCGAGGCCCGGCTTTCTTGTGTCGTGGCTTGAACGACAGTTAGAACTTCATACCGACGCCGAAGGTGACGCGGTTGTCGCTCTCTTTGACCTTGGTGCCGACACTGTCGAAGCTCTTGGAACCGAAGTCGGTGTAGCGGTACTCGACACGGCCGAACACATTGTCGGTGATCTTGATGTCGGTGCCGACGCCGGCCGTCCAGCCGAGCATGGTGTTGCTGTCGCTGTCGCCGGGGACCGAGACCTTCTGGTTCTTCAGGGCGCCGCCGCCGGTGCCGTAGAGCAGGATTTCCGGGGTCACGGCGTAACCCAGACGGGCGCGCAGCGAGCCTTCGAAGCCGCCCTTGGAATTGACGCCGCCGCTGTCACCCTTGACGCCATTGTAGCCGAGATCGGCTTCAGCACCGTACACGAAGTTTTCCTGCTGCCACTGGTAGCCGCCGAAAACGCCGCCGACAAAGCCCTTGGTCTTGATGTCGGGGCCGCCGTCCTGGACTTTGGCATGACCGCTGAAGCCGTAGCCGGCGCTGAGACCGGCATACGGGCCGGCCCAGGAAGCGACGGGGAGCTCGGCGATCGGGGCCGGCGCCGGGGGCTCTTCCGAGACGACATCGGCAGCAAAAGCGGTACCGCTGAGGGCGAAGAGCCCGAGCGCAACCGCGAGCGGCGCGAATTTGAGATTGGTTTGCATTGTTGTTTACTCCTTAAGCCACAAGACACGTAGGCTTGTTTGTCCTGAGCGCCATCAACCCGTCCGGGGGGTGAAACGGATCTGGCACTCAACGGTTCCGAATGTCGTGTCAAAATGCGGCGGCAGCGAACCTGAAAATGGGTCATTCCCCGGCACGAATGAGGCCGAAGCTTGACGTTGCATCTTCGCAACAGCGAAATGTCAGTACGCAGGCGATGCTGCACTGCACTCGGCTTGGTGCAACGGGTTCAGCGTCCTATATTGCGGTCCTGCCGACCCGAATCCGGGGCGGTGCCGGCGGCGAAAAAGCCGTTTCGCCACATTCCTGCCCCAGGTGGAAACGGCATTTAACCCCTGGACGCGTCACAATGTGCCGCCAGCCGAATTGAGGCGCAGATTGAGGATTGACAGATGATCGAAGCCGCCGGAACGGCGCTGGTGACGGGCGGGGGGAAGCGGATCGGCAAGGCGATCGTCGAGGATCTGGCCGCGCACGGTTTTGCCGTCGCCATCCACGCCAACCGCTCGACCGCCGAGGCCGACGCGCTGGCTGCGAGCATCAGGGACGGAGGCGCCCGCGCCGGCGTGGTAGCCGCCGATCTGACCGACATGGATGCGGTTGGCGATCT
Source organism: Mesorhizobium sp. M0659 (assembly GCF_040320605.1). Lineage (NCBI taxonomy): Bacteria > Pseudomonadati > Pseudomonadota > Alphaproteobacteria > Hyphomicrobiales > Phyllobacteriaceae > Mesorhizobium > Mesorhizobium sp. M0659. The sequence continues at coordinate 81,697 of NZ_JAMYPY010000016.1, read as the reverse complement.
CGTCGGCCGCGCCGAGGCAGCGCTCGGCCCGGTCACGCTTCTGGTCAACAATGCGTCGCTGTTCGTCGACGATAGCTTCGAGGACTTCGACTGGGCGGCATGGGACCTTCACTTCGCCATCCATGTGAAGACGCCGGCGCTGTTGGCGCAAAACTTCGCCCGCGCCTTGCCGCCAGGGCAGGAGGGGCTGATCGTCAACATCATCGACCAGCGCGTCTGGCGGCCGACGCCGCGCTATTTCTCCTATGCGCTGTCGAAGTCGGCCTTGTGGACGCAGACCGAAATGCTGGCGCAGGCGCTCGGTCCGCGCATCCGCGTCAACGCCATCGGACCCGGTCCGACTCTGAAGAATGCGCGCCAGGACGATGATGATTTCCAGAAGCAGGTCGATGGCCTGATTCTGAAGCGCGGCCCGCAATTGGCCGAATTCGGCGCCACCATTCGCTATCTCTGGGATGCGCGCTCGGTGACCGGCCAGATGATCGCGCTCGACGGCGGCCAGCATCTTGCATGGCAGACGCCGGATGTGACAGGCATGGTGGAATGAGTCCCGCAGACCAGAAACACAAGACGCGCGCCGGCGCCGCCGACGATATGCCGCCCGACATCGACCTTGAGGATGAGGCGGTCGAGGAGATCGTCGAGCCCGAGGCCACCGGGCCCGATGTCGCCTTCACAGCGATAGACTGGGCGCCGCATGCCGGCGACGCCGACGGCATGGTCGGCGCCGAGGTCATCCAGACATTGGTCAAGCGGCTGCCCAATGCGCCCGGCGTCTACCGCATGATGAACGCTGCCGGCGACGTGCTTTATGTCGGCAAGGCGCGCAGCCTGAAGAAGCGGGTGACCAACTACGCGCAAGGCCGGTTCCACACCGCCCGCATCGGCCGCATGGTGCGCGAGACATCGACGATGGAGTTCGTCGTCACCCGCACCGAAATCGAAGCGCTGCTGCTCGAGGCCAATCTCATCAAGCGCTTGCGGCCGCGTTTCAATGTGCTGATGCGGGACGACAAGTCGTTCCCTTACATCCTGTTGACCGGCGATCACGTCTCGCCCGGCATCTACAAGCATCGCGGTGCGCGCTCGCGCAAGGGCGACTATTTCGGACCTTTTGCGTCGGCCGGCGCGGTCGGGCGCACCATCAATTCGCTGCAGCGCGCGTTCCTGCTCAGGAGCTGCACCAACTCCTTTTACGAAAACCGCACCCGGCCGTGCCTGCTCTACCAGATCAAGCGCTGTGCCGGTCCCTGCACCGGCGAAATCTCGCATGGCGACTATGCCGAGCTGGTCAGCGAGGCGAAGGATTTTCTGTCCGGCCGCAGCCAGAAGGTGAAGACCGAAATCTCTGCCGCCATGCAGCAGGCCTCGCAGGAGCTCGATTTCGAGCGCGCCGCCATTTATCGCGACCGGTTGGCTGCACTGTCCCATGTGCAGAGCCATCAGGGCATCAACCCGGCCACGGTCGACGAGGCCGATGTCTTTGCCATCCATCAGGAGGGCGGCCAGGTCTGTATCCAGGTGTTTTTCTTCCGCACCGGCCAGAACTGGGGCAACCGCGCCTATTTCCCCAAGGCCGATCCGGCACTGGAGGGGGCGGAAGTGCTGGGCTCGTTCCTGGCGCAGTTCTATGACGACAAGCCGACGCCACGGAACATTCTGCTGTCGCGAGGCGTCCAGGATCAGGAACTGCTGGCCGAAGCGCTGTCCACCCGGGCCGGCCGTAAAGTGTCGATCTCGGTGCCGCAGCGCGGCGAGAAGAAGGATTTGACGGACAACGCGCTGCAGAATGCGCGCGAGGCGCTCGGCCGCCGGCTGGCCGAAACCTCCACGCAAGGCCGGCTGCTCGCCGGCTTTGCCGAGACCTTCGGCCTGCCGAAGCCACCGGTGCGCATCGAGGTCTACGACAATTCGCACATTATGGGCACCAACGCCGTTGGCGCCATGGTCGTCGCCGGGCCGGAAGGGTTTGTGAAGAACCAGTACCGCAAATTCAACATCCGCTCGACCGAGATCACGCCCGGTGACGATTTCGGCATGATGCGCGAGGTGATGGAACGGCGCTTTTCGCGGCTGCTGAAGGAACATGGCGATGTCGTTCCCGACGACGCGGCAGCCGGTGGAGCAGGCGACGACATCGAGGAAGACATCTCCGGCAGCTTCCCGGCCTGGCCCGACGTCATCCTGATCGATGGCGGCCAGGGCCAGATGAGCGCGGTGCGCAAGATCCTCGCCGACCTCGGCATCGAGGATCGCGTGGCGGCCATCGGCATCGCCAAGGGCCAGGACCGCGATGCCGGCCGCGAGCGTTTCTTCGTCAGAGGCAGGGACTCGTTTTCGCTGCCCGTCCGCGATCCCGTGCTCTATTTCGTCCAGCGGCTGCGCGACGAGGTCCATCGCTTCGCCATCGGTTCGCACCGCGCGCGACGCAAGAAGGAATTGGTCAAGAGCCCGCTCGACGAGATCGCCGGCATCGGTCCCGGTCGCAAGCGCGCGCTGCTGCTGGCCTTCGGCACCGCCAAGGCGGTCAGCCGCGCGGCAGTCGAGGATCTGGTCAAGGTCGACGGTATTTCAGAGCAGGTCGCCAAGCTCGTCTACAATCATTTCCATGAGAGCTGAGCGCCGGTGACGCCGCTGTCCCGATCAAATGGCAGCAGCCGTTCCTTTCTCGGAGGCCACTCGAATCCCCGCAATCGCACGCTATTTCGTCTGGCCAATCGAATCTCGCCTGTTGACCCCCTACATCCGGTTCTGATTTGAGTACGCAGGCAGAAAGAGTCCCTGAGATATGGCCAAGCGCGCGTTCAACCTTCCCAACATGCTTACCTACGCCCGCATCGTCGCGGTGCCGCTGGTCGTGCTGTGCTTTTTTCTCGAGGGCCATCTGAAATCGAGCGACTTCGCCCGCTGGTCGGCGTTGATCATCTTCCTGCTGGCTTCGATCACCGACTATCTCGACGGCTATCTGGCGCGCGCCTGGCAGCAGACGTCCAACATCGGCAAGATGCTGGACCCGATCGCCGACAAACTGCTGGTCGCCACCTGCCTGCTGCTGCTCGCCGCCGACACCGACCGCCATGCCGGCATCGCAGGCTGGTCGCTGTGGGCGGCAATCATCATCCTGTGCCGCGAAATCCTGGTCTCGGGGCTGCGCGAATATCTGGCGGCATTGAAAGTCTCGGTGCCGGTGACGCAGCTCGCCAAATGGAAGACCGCCATCCAGATGGTCGCCATCGCCTTCCTGCTGGCCGGGCCTGCCGGCGACAAGATCTTCCCGCTGACCACGCAGACCGGACTGGTGCTGCTGTGGATCGCAGCCCTCGTCACGCTATACACCGGCTACGACTATTTCCGCGCCGGCCTCAAGCACATCATGGACGAGTGAGATGACCACCCGGCTCATTTATTTTGCCTGGGTGCGCGAACGGATCGGCAAGCCTGAGGAAGACGTCGAATTGCCCGCGGGCATCGAGACGGTCGCCGATTTGTTGCGCTGGCTGAAATCGCGCGGCGAGGAATATGAGCACGCGCTGCAATATCCTGATGTAATCCGTGTCGCCATCAACCAGCAACATGTCGAGCACCGCGAGAAGATAGCCGGCGCGCGCGAGATCGCCCTGTTTCCGCCGATGACCGGGGGCTGACCATGTCCGGCGCGCCGACGGTGCGCATCCAGCGCGACGATTTCGACGTTGCCGCCGAGATCGCGAAACTGACCGAGGGTCGCGCCGACATCGGCGCCGTGGTGTCCTTCTCAGGACTTTGCCGCGACGAGCAGGGCCAGCTGTCGGCCCTGGAACTCGAGCACTATCCCGGCATGGCCGAGGCCGAAATCACCCGCATCGCCCGCGAGGCACTTCAGCGCTGGCCCCTGCAAGGGCTGACCGTCATCCATCGCCACGGCAAGATCGCACCGGGCGAAAACATCGTGCTGGTGGTGACGGCGTCCTCGCACCGGCAGGCGGCGTTCGAAGCGGCCAATTTCCTGATGGATTTCCTGAAATCGCGTGCACCCTTCTGGAAGAAGGAGCACCGCGTGGACGGCACCGATGGCGGCTGGGTCGAGGCCAAGGACGCCGACGACCAGGCTGCGGCGCGCTGGACACAGTCGCGGGCGGACTGATCCGCAGCCGGAATAATGCCATGCAGCCGCCTTCCATTGACCGCATTCCCTTGGCCAAATCGCATCCGGCAAAAGGGAGCAAGGGCATGCTGGACAGGATCGCCGAATTCTTCGTCTTCGGTTTTGTGCCGCTGGTTATCGGCGTTCTGGCCGTTCCCGAGCCTTCCGTCGCCGCCGAGAAAACCCTGAAGGGCGAGGTGATATATCGCGAGCGCATCGCGCTGCCGCCCAACGCCGTGCTGTCGGTTCAACTTGCCGATGTATCGCTGGCCGATGCGCCGGCCGCCATTGTCGGCGAGCGCAAGGTAGCGCCGGCCGGCCAGGTGCCGATCAAGTTCGAGATCAGCTTCGATCCAACGGTGATCCGGCCCAACATGACCTATGCGCTGCAGGCGCGCATCACCGCCGACGACAAGCTGCTGTTCCTCACGGACTCGCGCTATCAGGTCGATCCGCTCAGCGAGGCGCCGCAGGCCATTGTGCTGAAAATGGTGGCGCCGAGCGACAAGCCGACCTCGGCCTCGCTGTCCGGCCAGAGCTGGCTAGTCGAATATATCGACGGTATCGGCGTGATTTCGGAGCCGCAGGCGACGTTCCGGGTCAGCGAAGCCGGCAAGGCGGGCGGCAGCGGCCCGTGCAACGCCTATTTCGCCACCGCCAAAGTCGATGGCGAGACCATCGTCATCAGCGACATCGGCTCGACCTACAAGGCCTGCGCGCCGGAGATCATGGCCGAGGAAAAGGCCATGTTCGAGGCGCTCGCCAAGGCGGCGTCATACCGTGTCGATGGCGGCAAGCTGATCATCGCCGACAAAGACGGCCGCGACATTTTGCGATTCAACGCAGCGAGTTGATCACGGGCAGCAACGAAAAAGGCCGGCAATGAGCCGGCCTTTTCGATTCAAAGCTGATGGTCGGCTCAGCCGACGATCTCGGTGTCCGAGAACCAGTACTTGATCTCCTGGGCGGCGGTTTCCGGCGCGTCGGAGCCGTGCACGGAATTCTCGCCGATCGACAGCGCGTGCACCTTGCGGATGGTGCCTTCGGCGGCGTTGGCTGGATTGGTGGCGCCCATCACTTCGCGGTTCCTGGCGATGGCGTTCTCGCCTTCCAGAACCTGCACGATGGTCGGCGCCGACGACATGAATTCCACCAGTTCGCCGAAGAACGGACGATCCTTGTGGACGGCGTAAAAGCCTTCGGCCTCGCGGCGGCTCATCCATACCCGACGTGAGGCAATGACGCGCAGGCCGGCCTCTTCCAGCATCCTGGTGATGGCGCCGGTAAGATTGCGCCGGGTCGCGTCCGGCTTGATCATGGAAAAGGTGCGTTCGATCGCCATTGGTCATCCTTGTGATGAAGAGAGGAATTGGGTGATGAAGAGTGGAATTGGGAGTGGCGGGCTCTATACAAGCCGCCCGGCCCATTGCCAAGGGGACGCCGGCAGCGTTATTCGGCCGCGACCGCCCGCATGGCTGTTCGCAACGCTCTGGTCAAAGGCAAGGCTTTGCGGGAAAATGGCGATTGCGCAGGCACGCACGGTTTCGAAGGGAAATCAGCGGAACGGAAAGACATCGGACCATGTTTGACGGGACGCGCTGGCCCTACCACCACCTCAGGCCGGGCGACATAAAAGGGAGCCTATTGGTTATCGGCATTTTTGCTGCCGTGGGCCTTGTTCTGCTGCTCTTTCTGGGTCGCCGCACAGATACGAACTTCGGCTTCGGCCCCGAATGGCAATGCACGCCGATGCCGAAGGGCGACCCGATCTGCGTCAAGCTGGTCGGCAAAGAAGAGACGAAGTGATGGGCAGCCTTACCGCCTGATCACCACCGGCTGCCGCCGCTGCTCCCAGCCCTCGCGTTCCAGCGTCGGCAGATCATGCTCCTCGCTGGCATAGCCGAGGCAGAAATAGCCGATCAGCGTCCACTCAGGCGGGGTGTCCAGGATTGCGGCCATCTCGGCGGCGTCGAGGATCGACACCCAGCCCATGCCGATGCCTTCCGCCCGCGCCGCCAGCCACAATGTGTGCACCGCCATGATGGCCGAATAGTCGATGGTTGCCGGCATCGTCATGCGGCCGAGCCCATGGCCCTGTTGCGTCGTGCGGTCGGCGAAAACCGCGAACTGGCAGGGCGCTTCATTGAGACCGGCGAGCTTCAGCCGGGCATAGAGAGCGGCGCGCTCGCCCGAAAAGCATGCCAGCGCCTCGGCATTGCAGCGCTCGAAACAGTCTCTCACCGCGCCCCGCCGCTCGGCGCTGTCGACCACCACGAAGCGCCACGGCTGGCTGAGACCGACGGACGGCGCGATGCTGGCAAGCTCCAGCAGCCGCTCCAGCGTACCCTCGGGCAAAGCCGTCCGCTCGAAGCGCCGCACATCCCGGCGCCAGCGCAGCAGCGTGACCAGCCCGGCGCGAAAATCATCGGTGAAATCGGGGGGTGGTGGCATGGCGATCAGGAGACTTGTGTGGGGAATAGGCAGTCGGCAGTAGGCAGTAGGCAGTAGGCAGTACGGCGCTCGGACCCTATTGCCTACTGCCTACTCCCTAAGCTGCTGCCGCCGCCTCCTTCCAGCAATGCGGGCTGAACGGACGGGTCGCGTCGTGTCCGGCGAGTTCATGGAACAGAATGGTCATTGGCGGCTGCGTCCTCGCGGTCTAATTAGGCGCGTGCGGCTGAAGCGGAACTCGTCGGCGGGAAGAAAAGATGAAACAGCATTTCATGATGTTCGCGGCCTACAATCAATGGGCCAATGGCCGCATCTACGATGCCGTCGCCGCACTTGACGAAGAAGAGTTCAACCGCGATGTCGGCGCATTTTTCGGCTCGATGATGGGCACGCTCAACCATCTGCTGGCCACCGACCGCATCTGGATGAAACGCTTCACCGGCGAGGGTGACGCGCCGACGAAGCTCGACGCCATCCTGCACCGGGCGCTGCTTGGCCTCAGGCTGGCGCGTGAGGCCGAGGACAGGCGGATCGTCGACTGGGTCGGCGGTTTGACCGAAAAGGCTTTGTCCGGCCGCTTCTCCTACATGACCGTCTCCGACATGCGCACCGTCTCGCAGCGGCTGGCGCCGGCGCTGGGACACGTCTTCAACCACCAGACCCATCACCGCGGCCAGGCGCATACCATCCTGACCATTCTCGGCCGGCCTTCCGTGTCGCTCGATCTGGCCTTTTTCCAGCGCACCGACGAAGGCCGCGCCTACGCCTGATTTCTTGACCGCGGTTTGCGTTTGAAGACGCCGGAGGCGACATCCCTCGGTGCCTTTGTGCCATCCGTCTGCGACCTGGCCGCCGATACCAGTGAAACGCCTCTGGACGCGACGGACAGCGCCAAAGAATCCCAAGCCGGGTTTTTGAAGCCCGTGGTTTGCACGACGCTGCCCGGTGGCTTGTGCCGCCCTTTGGCGCCGCCCCTTGCTCGGCGGGCCGCTACAACCTGCTCCATTTTTCAGTAGAGTTTCTATTTAATAAACTCAACAAAGTTTAAATATTGAAGCAAAAACATATTTTTTTTTAGAAACCGAGTACACTGATTGAGAACTACAAGGGCCTATGTCGAAAAAAATAAAGAAACTATAAGGAAGACTCGTGCGTAGCTGTGAGTGCATAAGCATATGTCTGCTTTGGTTTGCTGGCATGTTGCAATGCACAAAGCAGAACGGCAACAAGGAGAGTGTCATGGTCAATATCACTCAGAAAATCGCTAGAACACTGGCGGCGGGTGCAATTATCGTTATTTTTGCCGCTCCCGCGAATGCAGGAGGCGGAATTGGCGTCGGTGTCGGCGCATCTATCGGCGGTGCTGGCGGCATCAATGCAGGTGTTGGCGCTTCGATAGGCGGCAGCGGCGGGGTCAAGGCCGGTGCCGGCGCCTCGGTCGGCGGCAGCGGCGGTATCAAGGCGGGTGCTGGCGCAACGGTCGGCGGCAATAGCGGCGTTACTGCGGGCCTCGGCGCCTCAGTCGGCGGTAGCAGCGGCATCAAGGCCGGCGCTGGCGCGACGGTCGGCGGAGCCGGTGGCATCAAGGCCGGTGTTGGGGCCACGGTCGGCGGCAGCGGAGGTATCAATGCCGGTGTCGGCGTCAACGTCGGCAGCGGCATCAACGTCGGTGTCGGCGTCGGCATTGGCGGAACGCCGGGCACGCCCGGTACGCCCGGTACCCCCGGCACTCCAGGAACTCCTGGAACACCAGGCACCCCTGGGACACCCGGTGTCGTCGCCAGCATGTCGAACAGCCAGCTGACACGTATGAAGAAGCGCTGCGTCGATGTGCTCGCCAGCGAGGGCACCTACGACAGCGATCTGCGGCAGCTATGCCTTATGATCTCGCGTCGCTGAGACAGGTTTCGCCGGGAGTGTCGAGCCAGCCGTGAGGCTTTACGGCACTCTCCTACCGCATGGCCCAGACTTCCCGAGGGACATGCGCTGACGAGAAGCCTCCGGCCAGTCGGAAAGCCCGCCGCGCAAGTGGCGGGCTTTTTGTCGCCACTCACAAGGCAACCGATCGCGCCTTTCGATTGCCGGAGCGTTTTATCGTTTAACGGAAACGGTGAAACGCGCTATCCCTTTGTCTTGGTAATTCTCAGGGAAAGCGCCCACGCGCTTCTCCCGGGAAAGCTGCTCACACTTTCCTGGAATTGTTCTGGTTAACCACATTCGAATTGCAGGTAAGATTTTAGGGTTTCATTTGTGTTCCCGCTGCAAAATGGCGAACACAGTGGGAGAAATGGCATGCGGGTCGATCTTTCGCCCACGAGCTTGGGCAGGGTCATAGCAGTCACGGTTGTCGGCACGGCGATCTGTATCGCGGCGGCCTTCCTTGTCGATTCCTACAATTTTCCGTCGCTGTCGCCCGAAGCGTTGCGCTGGGCGCAGCTCACCGACCTGTTGCTGCCGCTCGTGCTGGGTGGATCGTTCTTCTCTTTCCTGATGTACAAGATGCGCCAGCTGGCGATCGCCCAGAAGAATCTGAGCATCGTCGCGGCGACCGACAGCCTGACCGCGGTGTTCAACCGCGGCGCGTTTTCGATGCTGGTCGAGGCCTATCTCGAACAGGCGCGCAGCCAGGCCGTCGTCGATGCCGGCGCCCTGCTGATCGTCGACGCCGATCATTTCAAGACCATCAACGATCGATTGGGCCACGATTGCGGCGATCAGGCGCTCAAGCTGATTGCGCAGACGATCAAGGCCCAGCTGCGCGGCGCCGACATCGTCGGGCGCATCGGCGGCGAGGAGTTCGCCATCTTCCTGCCTGGCGCCGACCCGTCGCAGTCCTGGCTGGTTGCCGAGGGGATCCGGCGGCGCATCCGCGAGGTCGAGTTTGCTCCGGGTGGACGGCCCTGTCCGCTCTCGGTGAGCATAGGCGGCGTCGCCTTCACCGGACCGACCACCTATGCCGACATGTTCCTGACGGCCGACCGGCACCTCTACAAGGCCAAGTCCAACGGCCGCGACCAGGTCAGTTTCGAAACGACCGGGCCGCGCAGCCTGCTGGCCGGTGATCCGACGTTGCATTGAGGGTGAGCCTGCATGGCGTGCGTGGTGTTACAGGAACACCGATCTGACATAGCGTAGCGGGGCGGTTATCTTCCAGGATGTCGATTTCAGCAGGGCCTGGTTCGTTGCAATGAGACTCTGGATTTGTTGGTGTGCGGCCGCGATCTGCAAGCTTAGCTCATCCCGGCTTACGGCAACTTCGCGCAGCTCCCGCTCCGCCTCCTTGAGCAGATCGACATCGGAATCATGCAGGACAGGGGCGTTCTTCGAGAGACTGATATAAAACTCATGCAGGTGTAACTGACCCGGTTCATTCTTGTGAAACGCAAGTTCCCCCGACTTGATGTATCCGAGCGAACGAAGTTTCTTGATCAGAAATCGGAACGAGGCCGGCGTGAACTGCCACGCGTGAGCATCGTAATAGGCCGTGTCTACCTGAACGGCTTCGAACATGCTTTTTGCCTCTTCGTCGCTTTGCAGGAAGGCGACATCGTCAAAGGTCGGCTCGAGCCAGACGGTCTGTTTGGCCTTGGTGCAAACATACGAAACCTGGTCAAACAGAATTCCCGGCGTGTGGCGTTTGCGCTTTTCCGCATGGGCCTGCAGCGTCTGACCGACAGTGGACAGCGGCCGTAGCGCATCGAAGCAAAAGCGCTTGTCTGGTACCGCCAGCACAAGCCGTCCCCCGGGTTTCAGCAGTGTTTCGCAGTCTTGGAGGAAACGAACGATGTCGGTGACATGTTCGATCACATGCGAGGCAAAGATGAAATCGTATCGTTGCTCATAGCCGATGGTCTCGAGCAGAGTGCGGCCGTCCGAGACATAGTCGACCTCTTCGATCTTTGATGCATCGTCGCGATATTTCTCGCGCATGCTGGCGGCGTCGGCATGGTCGACGATTTCGACATTGTAGCCACGGCGCTTTGGCAAAAGAGGATTGTAGCTTGGTCCGATTTCCAGGCCGAAGCCGCTCGGATCGAATAATGAAAACAGCAACTCATTCCTGTTCAGCATATCCCATTCCTGTCGTTATGGAGGTTTGGCGGGTGCCTTGCGGCCGTTTTTCGAACACGACCACGCTGTCGTAGACGGCGATACAGGCTGTCGATCGGGTGAAGGTAGAGACGGGGATCGCGCCTCTTGCGTGTGCCGCGTTTATCTCATCAAGCTTGTCCTTGACGAACTCCATGAAAGTCCCGGCTCGCTTCAGGCCGCCCTCATACTCATCCCAATACGCAGTATGAAGATCCTCGACGAGGTAAACGCCATGAGGGTCGACCTTGTCATACAGCAGCTCAAAGCTCTTCATTACGTGTCGCATGATATGACTTCCGTCATCGATGATGATGTAGAAGGCATCATATCTGTCGATGATCTGGTTGATCAGCGCCGGATCGTCTTGGCTGGCAGTGAATATCTCTATGCCGACTTCGTCATGCGCTGTGCAGATCGGATCGATATCGATGCCAATTACGCGAGCGCCGTGGCCGAAGTAAGCCTTCCACATCTGAAGGGAGCCGCCTCCGGACACGCCTATCTCGAGAAATCGTTGGCGCTCTGTTTCTGAAGCGTTCGAATGGCGCTCGTAGATATCGAAATAATGGAACCACTTATGAAGCCGCTTTCCTCCATTATTGAGAAAGTATCTGTGTAGAAATCCGTCTCCCAGCATCTGAATCGACCCCAATACCAATATCTCGCGAGAGCCGCGCTGCCATGCCCGGCGCGACAACGCAGCCAGACTGGAGACCGGGAGTGGGGAGCAATTACTTGCTGGCCGTCGCGTAGGGAATGCGCCGAAGCCAACTTGCATAGTCGGACAGGCTATTGCCAGACGCCGCTAAATTGCGAGAACCCGGCTTACAAAGCTACGTGTAAATTCCAAAGATGCCAGTTTCGCAACCAAGTGGCTGCCGAGGAAAGGCCGTATCGCCCGCATGATCAGCCATCGCCTGATCCTCATTGTCGGCGTGATCCTGTCGATAAGCGCAAGTGCCGGCATCAGCAGTTCAGCGCTTCCGCACTGGCCTGCAATCCGGTAGGTGCCAGCCGCACTGCGAAAGAAACGCGGCGTTATCAGGTCTCTGGCGTAGTAGCGTCGCAAGGGAACATCGTCAGGAAATGCCACCAGAAGTTTGTCTGCGTAGATTAGAGCCGACCTAGCCATTCTTGCGCTGTATGACGCGGAGTCACCATGAATGCGCCACGCGGACAAGGCCTCTCTCAGAAACCTGTTGGTGTAGCCCGCCCTGAACAGCCGCAGAAAAAGATCGTCGTCCTCGTAGCCGGAAAGCCGCTCGTCAAATCCACCTACCGCCTCGAACGCTTCGCGAGAGATGAGGGAGGCAGACGGGAGGACATACATGTTCTGGGACAGGCAGTTGAAGATCGTCCGTTTCGGATGTTCTGAACCAAGTCGCTTGAGCATCTGCCGAACCACTAAATTTCCATCCCGATCGTATTCGTCAAGGTCACTGTAGACCCATCCGAATGGACCTACCTGAGGCTCAGGCCCTGCCGCAGCTTCCAAAGTCTCGAGATGCTTTGGGTACCACCAGTCGTCTTGGTCAAGAAAAGCGATCAGGTCGCTTTTGGAGTTGCGGACGCCCATATTGCGGGCCGACGATTGACCGCCGTTCTCTTTCGTCAGGACACATACCCGGTTGTCGCCCCGGGCAACTTCGCGAGCGACTTCAGCACCACCGTCGGTGGAACCATCGTCGACAATGATTACCTCATCTGGCGGACGAGTTTGCTCGAGCACGCTTTTCAGCGACGCTCCAATGAAATTTCGACCATTGTAGAGCGGTATGCAGGCAACGATCGATCGTTTCATCTAATAAAACCTTCACGGTGGCCAAGAACCGAATAACTCAAGCATTTAGGGTTTCATATCGAGGAAGTAAGCTTGTAAGATCGATCCTAAGGTTTTCGACATCCGGAATGAGGTTTGGCGGTACTTTCACCGATAAATCATTCTCTTCGAATGCCCGAAGAACAGAGAGAGCACGACGGTTCTGGCCTGCATATTTTAACGAAAGCGCTTCGTGATACTTCGCCCGCCAGATTAAATCGGCTTCGACGCCCGCTACCGAGGAATCGATTGACAGCTTTTTCCGGCACAGCAGATGTGCCGCACAGAGATGCTCGGCCGCGTGCAGGTAGTCGCCCTTGTGGATGAGCAGCAGCATTCCGCGATAGTAGGTCGAAGCCGCTATGCAAAGCGGCCACCGGTCGGCAAACTCCGCCAACGTGTTTATGTCATCCAGTCTGGGCCGCGCATCAGCAAGAATTGAAGCGAAGCTCTTTTCCGCCAGTTCGTACTTGCCGTGATCGATGGCCCCGCGAAAAAGGCGATAGCGCAAGCCGATTGCCAACGAAGAACCAGGAGTGGCGCGCGAAACCGCATTCTCCAGATACCAAAGGATCTTACTCTGCCAACTTTCGGTGGGTTGGAATTCGATCGGTTTGCGCGATGCATAGAACAAGGTGCTGTCTGCGCTTTTGTCGACGGATACGAATGGCAATCCCGCTTCATCGAACAGCCGTGTCAGCGCTTCAGCGCTAAAGAGGATCGTGTGAGCTCCAGGTGACAGCAGAGCCAGAAGGGTGGATTGTTCAGTGGCAGGATTGATCCGCTCGGGATTGGGCGTGGTCAGGACAATCACCCCGTCCTCGGCCAAATACGATTTAAGGATTGCCAGAAAGCCGGTCACATCGTTAATGTGCTCGATTACCTCCGAGCAATGCACCACATCGTACAGATATTGTGGATTGGCGTTCAGCGGCGCAAAATCGCGGACGATATCGAGGCCGAGTTGATCCCGCCCCGCGCCACCATACTGTGAAGGCTCGAAGCCCTTGGCCTCCCAGCCGGCGATGGTGCGAACGGCATCCAGGGCAAAGCCGAAACCGCAACCGATATCGACGACTCTGCCGACTCGACCTTCTGGAACGACCCTGAGAATGTTCCGCGCGACAGTGTCGATGGAGGCGTTCATTTCAACGTAGTTGCGGATACCCAACGGGTTGGTGTGTTCCGTATAGTCGATTGATGGGAACGGGTGATAAATCAGCGACGCACATTGATCGCATCGGTAGAGCGACATCGTGCCGGCGCTCAGAACTTTTGCCTTGGCATTGGCGCCACCACACGCTGGGCAAACGAATTCCGCCGGGGCCGGTGGGCAGTCGAAGTTTATGAATCCCCTCTCTGGCATCGTTGTGATCAGTGCTTCGGATAGGCTTTGCTGTGGTCCATGGAATCGCTGCGCTGGAGCGGCCAGGAAACCGCACCATCCGGAAGATCGAAAGTCTTGCGCGCCAGGACATAGGACGCCGCCATTCCATCGTGGAGCGCAAATTCGAGCATGGGACCTTCCCGGAACGCCGGGTGCACATACATTTTGACCGGCGTCGTCATTCCGACTTCGAGGATCTCGAAGCCCATCTCGGGTGCGAACAGGACTTTCAAGCCTTCGCTCGAAATCCGCCAGAAATCGTTGGGCATTTCATGGACTGGAAAGGCTTGAGGCACCGAGTGCAGGGTCAGGCCTCCGACCTTCAGCACCCTGTTGATTTGCGCCGCCAGCAGCCACGGACAACTAAGATGCTCCATCACCGCATAAGAGAATATTCCGTCTATTGAGCCGGGCTCGAAATGCTCACCCAGGAAATGTGCGTCTGCCACAACGTCGACGCCTGGCGCTTCATGAATGTCGACACCGATGAACTTGCACTCGGGCTGGAACTGCCCTGCCTGTAGCGAAGATGACGGCCCCACGACACGCGCACCGATTTCCACGACGACACCACCGGTCCTCTTCATCTCATCGGCAAAGCGCCGTTGCGTGAACATCGGCTCGGGAAGGACAGTATTGACAGGATGATTGGCCGAAAGTGCGGAGATTTCGAATTCCGCCGAGCCATCGACGGTCTCAATTTCCAAAACCACCGGCCGGAAGGGACTGCAGGCCAAGTAGGCCGAGAAGCCGCATTTCATTGAATGCAGTGATGGGAAGAAGGTCGCCAAGTCTGATCGGTCGTGGAAGTCCGAAACCTCTACCCGAAAATCCCCGCTCTTCAGCCGCATCGCCGTGATCGGGACGTCCCAAGCATGGGCCCAGCCTTTTACGAACACGCCATACGTATCGCACCACAGATTGTCGATCAAATGGACAAATTTTTCGGCATGCGGTGCTTCGGCATGCGGTGGCTCCGCAGACGATTCTTCGGGAGGCGGTGCTTCGGAAGGTGGCGCTTCGGGAGGCGGTGCCGCAAAACTCAGCGAATTGGTCGTGTCGAGGTCAGGCTGTTTTCGAAAAGCAAAAAGCTGTCGAAAACCGGGTCGACCGGCTGCTGTGAACAGAGAGCCAAGATTGGCTCTATTCAAAAGGCTGCCTAGTCGGTACGTCAATATACCTTGTGTATTCTGCAACGCCCCACCCATTCCTATGCTGATATAGTTGTTGGTTTCTGCTAAATAACGTGTTCAGCGCACAGGTCGCTTGATCGTCCTCCCGGTTCACCAAGGCACGTTAGCCATCAAAGCTTGATCGCACAATATGCTCTGAGAGTTATGTACATCAAGAATTGATCTACGTGGGGTGCGAGTTTTCGTAACGCAAAAATTGAAAATTGCGCCCAAGTTTTGGTGCAGCGGCGGCCAACATATTTGTTTCCGTGGCGCAGGTAAAACTATCGCTTCTGAGAACGACTTCGCGATAACCACGATGTTACACGAAAGCGGTGGAGAATATCGTTATACAAACGAAATCTCGATTTTTCTGGCGATAAGCAGCCGTCAGCCGCCGTCAGCAATCCGTTCATCTCTTAGCATTAATCTCTGGCGAGCTGATCTTCGGCCCAACGAGGGCAGGGTGCCTCAAGGCGGTGCCGGTCATAGGAGATGGATTGGCTGGCAGCGCACCGCGTCCATCGTGTCGACCAGATCCTGACCAAATCGGCGTCGTTCCTGCCGGTCTTCGCGCTCGATTTTCGACCCCCGCCATACTGATCTTCACATTGGTCTATCAGTGGCAGTCGCTGTTCATCCATTCGACACGCGTATCAGGGTCGGGCCGTTGAAATGGCTGCTGGCGTCACCGCAATTTCATCACTGGCATCATGCCAATGAGCGCGAAGCCTGGGACAAGAATTTCGCCGGGCAGCTGCCTTTGCTCGACATGCTGGGAGGCACATTGTTCATGCCCGACAGGATGCCGCAGAAATACGGCACCGATGACCCGGTTCCCTCGCTCTATCATCAGCAGCTTGCCTATCCCTTTGTCGGCGATCAACTCTTTGTCGGCAACACCGAACAGACCGCCCCGCCGGCAAGGCTGGCAGAGGCCTCGCCGACGTCTGCCGGCAAGTCCGAGTGATTCTTTTTGCTGGGCAGGCCTGGTCCTCAGACGGCGTAGCCGCCATAACCGTGTGCGACCGGCTTGACCGAGACGGCCGGCTGGACCGCGGGCCAGAGGATGCCTGCCGTGACTGCAAAGGTGATCAGGGCATCGCGTGCGGCCTCGGTCGAGATTTCGCCGGCGCGCGCCGCCTCGCAGGCCCTCACGGCCGCGCCATAGCTCAGGCGCCGGCGTGATGGCGGAAATTCGGTCAGGAAATCATGCATGTCGAACAGCGAGGCGAGCATGCGTTTGTGGCCGGCGCCAACGCTAACGGCAACCGGGGTGAAGAACATCGCGTCGTGCATTCTGGCCTCTCTGGATGGGCGGAAGGGCGGCGGCCGCCGCCCTCCGATCGCGGGTTGGACGCCAGAAAACGCGGCTGGCGGCCCGAGGTTCCCTGAGAGATGCCATGACAGGACGATTTGCTCTTGAGGTAGCTCCCTGCCGGCATTCGCGGTTGCGGCTATTTCCACATGCCGCGCATGCGGGCGCCGAGGTCGACGCGGACTTCAGGTCTGTGGCGCGGATCGTCCTTGGCGTGGACGCTCGCCCAAGAGGTCTGCTCGAAGGCGCCGAGGATCGAGGCTGGGATGAAACGGGTTCGCGAGGCATAGACGTGGCGGTCGCCGCGCGCTGCCTGGCCGTGAGTGAAGAAGCGCTGCGGCGTCACCAGATGCAGGCCGTCCTTGGCCCGCGTCATCGCGACGTAAAGCAGCCGGCGCTCTTCCTCGATGTCTTCCTTGGTGCCGACGCCGAGATCGGCCGGGATGCAGCCATCGACGGTGTTGAGCACGAAGACGTTCTTCCATTCCTGGCCCTTGGCCGAATGAATGGTCGACAGGATCAGATAGTCCTCGTCGCGGTGCGGCGGCCCGGCCTGGTCGCTGGTCGCATCCGGTGGATCCAGCGTCAGCTCGGTCAGGAAGCGCTCGCGCGAAGCATAGCCTGAACCGATCTGCTCGAGCTGCATGAGGTCGGCCCGCCGCGTCGTCGCATCCTCGTGCATGCGCTCGAGATGCGGCTCGTACCACAGCCTGACCTGTTCGAGATCGGCCGGCCATTTCCCCGACCGGGCGCGCAGGCCGGAATAAAGCGCAACGAAGGCTGGCCAGTCCTCAGCCGCGCGTTGCGGCGGCCGGTAGCGGGCCAGCCCCATTTCCTCGTCGAGCGATGTCGCCATGGTCTCGACGATGGTGCTCGCCGCCGAAGGGCCGATGCCGGGCAGCAGCTGCAGGACGCGGAAGCCGGCGACGCGGTCGCGCGGGTTCTCGGCAAAACGCAGCACCGAAAGCACGTCCTTGACATGGGCGGCGTCGAGGAATTTGAGCCCGCCGAACTTGACGAAGGGGATGTTGCGGCGCGTCAATTCGATCTCCAGCGGGCCGCTGTGGTGCGAGGCGCGAAACAACACCGCCTGCGATTTCAGCACCGTGCCGGCCTCGCGCTCGGCCAGGATGGCCTGGCAGACATAGTTCGCCTGCTCCGCCTCGTCGCGCACGCTGACCAGTTTCGGCCTTTGCGAGGATTTGCGCTGCGACCAGAGGTTCTTGGTGAAGCGCTCCGATGCCTCCGAGATGACCGCATTGGCTGCCGCCAAAATGGTCTCGGTCGAGCGGTAGTTGCGCTCCAGCATGATGACATCGGCGGCTCGCGCGAATTGTTGCGGGAAATCGAGAATGTTGCGCACTTCCGCGGCGCGAAACGAATAGATCGACTGCGCGTCGTCGCCCACCACTGTCAGTCCGGCGCCGTCCGGCTTCAGCGCCGAAAGGATCGAGGCCTGCAGCCGGTTGGTGTCCTGGTATTCGTCGACCAGCACATGGTCGAAACGCGAGCCCAGATGCGCCGCGATCTCCGGCTCGGCGGCCATTTGCGCCCAGTAGAGCAGGAGGTCGTCGTAATCGAGCACGTTCTGCGCCTGCTTGGCCTCGACATATCGGGCGAACAGAGCCTTCAGTTGTTCGGCCCAGCCGGCACACCACGGAAAGGCCGAACCCAGCACCTCGCCAAGCGGCGCCTGCGCGTTGACAGCGCGCGAATAGATCGCCAGGCAGGTGCCCTTGGTCGGAAACCGGCTTTCGGTCTTCGAGAATCCAAGTTCATGCCGGGCAAGATTCATCAGGTCGGCGGAATCCTCGCGGTCGTGAATGGTAAAGGCCGGGTCGAGGCCGATCGTCAGCGCATAGTCGCGCAGCAGCCTGGCGCCGATGCCGTGAAACGTACCGGCCCAGGCCAGCGCGTCGGCGATGACGGACGCGTCTCGGCCCAGGACCTCGCCGGCGATGCGTTCGACCCGCCTGGCCATTTCGGTGGCGGCGCGGCGCGAGAATGTCATAAGCAGAATGCGTCTGGGATCAGCCCCCTTGACGATCAGATGCGCAACCCGGTGGGCGAGCGTGTTGGTCTTGCCGGAGCCGGCGCCGGCGATCACCAGCAGCGGCCCGGCGATCTGGCCGTCGCCATGTTCGACGGCGAGCCGCTGCTCGGCGTTGAGCTTCGCCAGATAGGCGGGCCGCAAGGACGAATCATTGATGGCGATGGTCATCGCCTATCAAGCATCGTTTCCGCTTTGTTCGCAACGGGCGGAAGTCGCCCTTACCGCCGTGGCGCGACACCCGTTGCCGCCGACTGGCGCCGCAAGGCGGCGCGTTCGTCGCCAGGCACCGGCAACGGATCGAAATTGTCAGGCACGTCCTTGATGATCTCCTTGGCGATGCGATAGGTCGCGTAAGCGAAAAGGCCGGTTATGAGCAGACGGATCATGGCGCGATCTCCTTTAGGCAACCAACCTCAGAGCCGCCGTTTGGTTCCAGCCGACGCGGTGTCGTTTGCGAGCGTGCAACCAAAGCTGAATCCTCTCGTTGCCTTCACGAGGGGAGGGCAAACGAAGGAGGTTGCCATGAAGAAGCTCCCTGTTCTGTTGGCCGTCGGCTTGGCGCTCGCCGCCTGCGACAACAATATCCAGCCGACCAAAGCACCCTTGCTCGACCATGCCCCGCAGTCGGATTCGGCGCCAAAGCCGGCGGCCGGCGGCGATCAGCCCGCGCAATGATCGTTTTAGCGGGACGACAAGGCTGAAGGTAGCCTTCGGGAGAAGAAGGCCGGCGCCGCTTGGGAGGTGAGCTGATAGCGCCGGCCAGGCGGATATCAGGTCCGCCGCAACAACCGAAGATAGCTGAGTCTCTCGCCTGCGTCATGAGGTGGGCCGCATCGACCTGCTTCATGACGGCGCTTCTGCACAAAACAACTTCGATGTCAGATGGCGTGCGGAACGAAACTCGACGGGAGGACCTCAGGCAATGGCCTTGCGCAGCACCGGGCCGCCGGCAATCCCGGCGTCCAGCTGGCACTGCGTCAGCGCCGCCTCGGCCATTATCCACTGCTTGAACAGTTCCACCTTGCGCGTGTAGGGCGCGGTGACCGGGCAGACGAAATACCAGCCGGCGGTGTTGGGGTGATGCACGGCAAACGGCGCCACCAGTCTCTCTGCGCGGATCTCGCTCGCCATATAGGCGCGGTTGGCGACTGCAAAGCCCATGCCGGCATTGGCCGCCTCATAGGACATCATGCAGGAATCGAAATAGATGCTCTTGGTCTCGCCGAGCACGGAACTCGCGCCGGCAAAACCCAGCCACGACTGCCAGTTCTGCGTGCAGGTGTCGGAATGCAGCAGCGTGAAATGCCTGAGGTCGTCGGGCGTCACCTGTGACGGCGGCGTGTCGCCGAGAACCTCGTGGAACAGCTTCCTGCTGCACACCGGCGTCAAATCCTCCTTGAACAGCAGGTCCGCTTTGAGGTCGGGAAAGCTGCCGTCGCCATAGCGGATCTCGAGGTCGAACTCGGAGGTGGCGAACTCATTGGTGGCGTAGGAGGTCGAGACCCGCATTTCGATTTCGGGATATTGCCGCTGGAACAGCGGCAGGCGGGCAAACAGCCAGCGCGCTGCGAACGTCGGCAGTACCGAAATCTTCAGCACATGCGCCTGCGACTGTCCGGTCGCCTCCATGCTGGCCGCCACGATGCGCTCCAGCGCCTCGCGAACGCGCGACACATAGGTCTCGCCTTCGGGTGTCAGCGACACCGCATTGCCGCCGCGCTGGAAGATCTTGAAGCGCAGCTGGTCCTCGAGGCTTTTGACGCGCTGGCTGACGGCGGAAGCAGTAATAAACTGCTCTTCGCCCGCGCGCGTGAAGTTACGGTGCCGGGCGGCACTTTCGACAATCTTCAGCGAATTGAGGTTGACCTGACTGAGCAGACGCACGCGTTTCGACCTTAAGCTGGGCTTACACTAGCACCAGCATTCCTAATTTTACAGGGGTGGGGAAATTAATCGACAGTTTACCAAGTGATGCCCCCATCCTGGAGAAGTAGAATGAACGCCCATACCATACCTGAACTGCGCTACGCGATGAGCCGAGAAGCCATTATCGGCCATGAGACGGCCTGGAAAGTGTCGGGTTTCGGCGTTGCGCAGTATCTGCATGGCTACGACCCGGCGCTGCTGGCGGCGATCGAAGAGGCGGCGTTGAAGCTCAAGGCCAGCCACGCCGTGCACAAGCACCTCGACCTTACCTTCATCACCGGCGCCGACCGTTTTATCCCGGAGATCAAGGAACTGCTGCATGACAAGCTGCGCCTGGAACGTCTGTCCGACATGATGGGCACCAAGCTCGAGCCCTATCCGCTGTCGATCGTCGGCTCGACCGTCACTTTCATGAATCCCAAGGACGGCGCCGTCGATTGGCATTGCGACGGTGTCCCGGTCACCGAACTCATTCCGCTGTCGATCAGCAATCCGCTGGTCGGCGGCCATCTCGAAATCTACTGCGACGATTCCGAGACCGGCCGCGCCATCCTTGAATCCGGCCGCGAGATTCCGCGCAACCAGGTCATGCGCATCGACCACAAGATGAACTACGCCACGCTCGGCCAGTTTCTCGGTGTGCTGCACCGCACCGCGCCGATACAGCTCGGCTCGCGCGTCACGCTGGTCCTCAACCAGCGCTCTGTGGCCAAGCCCTACGTCGACGACAATCGCATGTTCTATCTCGCAGCCGACAATGATCACGATCGCGAATGGGTCAACGAACTGGCCGAAGACGTCTGGACGAACCAGCTGCCGGCCTATCGCCGCTTCGAGGAAGAACGTCGGGTTGCGGCGGCGGCCGATGCGCCGGTCCCGGGCGGGTCAAGGGATTCATGGTAGCCAGAGCATAGAAGTGGACGCCGGTTTGGTCGTCGGTAACATCATGGTCGGCGATAAGGACAAGGCACCGTCGCGCCGATTCCGGGATGGATCCGGCTCGCCATCGGCCCTGGTCTTCGCCGCCGGCGCGGTCGCCCTGTGGTCGACCAACGCGCTGGTCGGCAAATCCCTGCTGGCCAGCCATCCAGTGTCGCTCGTGCAGTTGCTGCAATTTTGTGGAGCGGCTCTGGTGTTCGCCGTCATCCATCTGGCGAGCCGGAAGGGGGACACGCAAGACGCAGCCTTTTCCAAGGGTGCTGACGGCACCCTGGCGCCGGTCGCGGTCGGCTTTATTGGCCTGGTCGGCACCATGGTGCTGCAATACATCGCCTTTGCCTCCATGCCGGTGATCGAGGCCAATCTCGTCGCCTACACCTGGCCGCTGATGGTCGCGGCGGCGGTCATCGTGCTGGGCAAGCGGCAACGCCCCGTGCTGCTGGGGTTGACTGCCGTGCTCGGCTTTGTCGGCGTGGCGCTGGTGATCTCGGGTGGTCGCGGCCAGCCTTTTCTCCAAGGCAGCATCGTCGGCTATCTCGCTGCCTTCGGCTCGGCGCTGTGCATGGCCTTCTATTCGATTGCGGTCGCCCGCCTGGCCACACCGTCGGAGCGTTTGCTTTTGCCTTCGGCGTTGGTCGGCGTCGGCCTGACCTTGCTGTGGTGTATTCACGACGGCGCTGCCTGGCCATCCAGTGAGCACCTCCTGCTTGGCCTCTATCTCGGTGCCGGCCCGATGGGGCTGGGATATTATTTCTGGTCGCGCGCCTTGAAGCTTGAAGGCGGCGGCAAGGTTGCGGTCATCGCCTATCTGACGCCGATCGCATCGACGCTGCTGCTGACACTTTCGGGCGAAAGGCTGACGCTTACCGCGATAGCCGGTGCGGTCCTCGTCATCGGCAGCTGTATTGCGGTGGGCATAGAACGCTCGGAGGCTGAACATGCTTGACGACGATGAACGCCTCGCCAGACAGGAAGCATTCTGGCTGCTCAAGGAGTTCGGCGCCGAGGCGCCGCTCTACGCCGCCATGAAGGCCGAAAAGGCGATAGAGCAAAAAGATTTCGGCCGGTGCGCCCGCTGGAAGCGCATTCTGGACATACTGGCCGACTCTAAACCTGCGGCGTCCGTGCAGTTGAAATCTGCTGGCGCGAAGTCGGCCGTTTCCAAGTATTAGATTTTCTAATTTGCAACGTTGCAACCTGTTGTGGAAACATCCTCCTGTTCCGATTCTTGATCGTTTATTGAGACTTTAGCGACCCGTTGGGGGGTGCAGCTAGGTCGATACATCAAGAGAAGTCTTAAAAAAAGCCGGCAACTTCATGACCGGCGGGAGAAACAGAATTGCACACCATCGACAGCAAGACCGCTATTGAACTGACTGCTGACATCGTCTCGGCCTATGTCGGCAACAATCCTCTCCCTGCGTCTGGCCTGCCGGATCTGATCGCCAGCGTCAGCGCATCGGTGCGCAAGCTGGGCAGCATTGCCGCCGTGGAAAGCCCCGCGCTGAACCCCGCTGTCAATCCGAAGCGGTCGGTGTTTCCCGATCACATCGTCTGTCTTGAGGACGGCAAGAAATTCAAGTCGCTGAAGCGCCACCTGATGACCGACCATGGTCTGAGCCCGGAGGAATATCGTGGCAAATGGGGCTTGCCGTCGGACTATCCGATGGTGGCGCCGAACTACTCCGCGACCCGTTCGGCACTGGCCAAGTCCTCGGGCCTCGGCCGCAAGCCGGCCGTTCCGGCCGCCGCGGCCAAGGTGACGAAGCGCAAACCCAAAGCCTGAACCAGGCAGCCTCTTAAAGTCGGTCTGCAGTTAGCAGTGATGGACGGCGCGCTTTGGGCGCGCCGTCTTCATGCCTTATGCCCCCGCCAGCGCCCAGGCCCTTGCGAAGCGCCGCCCTCCCGTGCAAAAGCCCCGGCATGCTTATCATCAACGATCTTTCGCTCCGCATGGCCGGACGCTTGCTTCTCGATCATGCCTCGCTGACCTTGCCGGCCGGCACCAAGGCCGGCCTCGTCGGCCGCAACGGCACCGGCAAGACGACGCTGTTCAAGGCCATCACCGGCGACTTTCCCTCCGAGACCGGCTCGATAAGCCTGCCCAAGAACACCCGCATCGGCCAGGTGGCGCAGGAAGCGCCCGGCACCGAGGAGCCGCTGATCGAGATCGTGCTCAAGGCCGACCTCGAGCGCACCGCATTGCTCGAGGAGGAAAAGACCGCCACCGACGCGCACCGCATTGCCGACATCCATATGCGGCTGGCGGATATCGATGCGCATTCGGCGGAATCTCGCGCGGCCACCATCCTCGCTGGCCTTGGCTTCGACGACGCCGCGCAGCGCCGCCCGGCCTCGTCCTTCTCCGGCGGCTGGCGCATGCGTGTGGCGCTCGCCGCGGTGCTGTTTGCCGAGCCCGACCTTCTGCTGCTCGACGAGCCGACCAACTATCTCGATCTCGAAGGCACGCTTTGGTTGGAAAACTACGTGTCGAAATATCCGCACACGGTGCTTCTGATCTCGCACGATCGCGACCTGCTCAACCGCGCCGTCAATTCCATCGTTCATCTCGACCAGAAGAAGCTGACCTTCTGGCGCGGCGGCTACGACCAGTTCGAGCGCCAGTACACCGAGCAGAAGGAGTTGCAGGAGAAGGGCCGCGTCAAGCAGGAAGCCGCGCGCAAACACATGGAGTCCTTCGTCGAACGCTTCCGCGCCAAGGCTTCGAAGGCGAGACAGGCGCAGTCGCGCATCAAGGCGCTGGAGAAGATGAAGCCGATTGCCGCGATCGTGAACGACACGGTGAGGCCGTTCTCTTTCCCCGAACCGGTGAAAACGGTGGCGTCGCCGATCATTGCCTTGAACAACGTCAATGTCGGCTACACCGAGGGCCAGCCGATCCTGAAGAAGATGACGTTGCGCATCGATGCCGACGATCGCATCGCGCTGCTCGGCGCCAACGGCAACGGCAAGTCGACCTTCGCCAAGCTTCTCTCGGGCCGGCTGAAGCAGGAAACCGGCACCATGACGGTGGCGCCGGGCCTGAAGGTGGCGATCTTCGCGCAGCATCAGCTCGACGATCTCAGGCCTGATGAAAACGCCTACGAGCATGTCCGCCGGCTGATGCCGGAGGCGCCGGAATCCAAGGTACGTGGCCGCGTCGCCCAGTTCGGTCTCACCACCGAGAAGATGAACACCGCCGCCAAGGACCTGTCCGGCGGCGAGAAGGCGCGCCTGCTGATGGGCCTGTCGGCCTTTGAGGGGCCAAACTTGTTCATCCTCGACGAACCGACCAACCATTTGGACATCGACAGCCGCGAGTCCCTGATCCATGCGCTGAACGAGTTTCCCGGCGCCGTCATCCTCATCTCGCATGACCGCCATCTGCTGGAAGCGACCGCCGACCGGCTGTGGCTGGTCAAGGACGGGGCGGTCAACCCGTATGACGGCGACCTTGAGGACTACAAGACGCTGGTCACCGGCGTGTCCGGCGACCGACGCGGCAAGCGCGAGGCCGAGAAGGCATCCAAGGCCGATCGCCGCCGCGATGCCGCGGCGCGCCGCGCCGCCTTCGAGCCGCTGGCAAAGGAAATCCGCGCCACCGAAGCGCTGATGGACCGCATCCGCAAGCGCATCGACCTGATCGAGGATGAACTCGCCAATCCGGCGGTATACGAGAAGGATCCATCGACGGCGACCCGGCTGGCCAAGGAGCGCTCGCAACTGGCCCAGCAGCTTGCCGGTCACGAAGAAAAGTGGCTGACCATGTCGGCGGAGTATGAAGAGGGCACGGCGGAGTAAAGCGGCCGGTTGCGCCCAGTCGCATGATGAAAGGCCAGCGAACGCCGGGACGCTGCAAAGCAGCGGGGGATCCAACACCTGAAAAGCCTTCGGCACCGAGGCTCTTGCTACGGCTTCTCTTACGCACCCGGGCGACGCGGCCCGGTGTTTATTGCCGTCTTCGGCGTCGAGAAGCGGACCGTAATTTGGCTCGCGCGGATCACCAAACGAGCTCCTGCTTTCAGGCGGCTTTCCGCTGAACTTTCCACGTCTCGTGCCGCTTCCCCCATGCCGACATTGCGGTCACGGCATCGTTCAGGCTGAAGCCCAGTGGCGTCACCGAATATTCCACGCGCGGCGGTACCTGGTCATAGGCGCGTCGGCTGACAAGCCCGTCGGCCTCCATCTGTCGCAATTGTTGCGCGAGCATCTTCTCACTGATCCCCGACAACCGCCGGTGCAATTCGGCGAAGCGGTGAGGCCGCAGGTGCAATTCCCACAACAACGAGGTTTTCCACTTTCCGCCGATTGCCTGCATCGCGGCAGCAAAGCCGCAGCTGTCTGTTTCCTTGCTCCTCATGTGACTACTCCTGACATGATTCCAATAACTTACCTCAAGGTGCGTACTTCTCAACGCAGGAAGAATATATATCTTCAGATTAGCGCGCCAAAGACAAACCAGCTATCGCTATCGGAGAAATCGTCATGAAATCCAATGTCTGCGTGCTCGGCGCGGGCCGCATGGGCTCGTCCATTGTTCGAACGTTGCTCGACCGAAATTATCCAACATCGGTGTGGAATCGTACTGCGGCCAGGTGCCAGCCCCTAGGTATTCTTGGTGCGAGGGTAGCCTCTTCAGTCGAGGATGGAATCCGGTCGGCCGATGTCGTGATCATAAATGTTCTGGATTATGCCGCTAGCGATGCGCTGCTCAAGCAGCGCAGTGTTGCTTCGGCACTGGCCGGCAAAGCCATCGTGCAACTCACCTCCGGCTCAGCGCGCTTGGCACGGGAGGAAGCGCGCTGGATAGAAGCGCATGGCGCCAGCTATCTGGACGGGGCGATCCTGGCGACCCCGGATTTTATCGGCAAACCCGACACAGCATTGCTTTACTCAGGCTCCCGCGCCGTCTACGAAACGAACAAGACCCTGCTCTTTGCGCTTGGCGGCGGCACAAGTTATGTCGGCGAGTTGCCGGGCCAGGCCTCCGCGCTTGATACCGCGCTGCTCACGCAGATGTGGGGCGGGCTCTTTGGCGCGCTCCAGGGCATGGCTGTCGCCGAGGCCGAAGGTCTCGATCTGGAGACGTTCAGGAGCCATCTGACTGCATTCAAGCCGGTTGTCGATGCCGCCTTGTTCGATGTGGTTGACCGGACGAAGGCGCGCCGTTTTGCCGGCGACGACGCAACGCTCGCGTCATTGGGCGCCCACTACAGCGCCTTCCGGCATCTGCTCGAAGCATGCCAGGAACGAGGTCTCGACGCTGCCATGCCGCGCGCCATGGACGCAATTTTCCAGCAGGCGCTTTCTGGCGGGCGCGCAGATGATGATTTTGCATCTCTCTCGCCCCTGTTCGGAAATAGTTCGCCGCATCATGGCAGGGAGCCTGCGAATGCGTGATGGCAAGACCAGGCGACGGGCGACCTGCTCGTGTCGCGGGGTGGAACTGGTGCTCGCCGGGGAGCCTCGGCGCGTCTATGCCTGCAGCTGCCTGGAATGCCAGAGATGCACGGGCGCAGCGTTCTCATACCGAGCCATTTATGACGACTCCGCCATAGTCGACCGAAAAGGCGAGACGAAATCCTGGCGACGAAACGGCTCGTCAGGGCAATGGCTGGAGCAGACATTTTGCACCACATGCGGATCGATCGTCTTCATGCGTGCCGAAGGCCTGACGGAAGCGCTGTCGGTATCTGTCGGCTGTCTGGAGGACCTGGAATTTCTGCCTCCGGAAATTCTTCATTGGCCCAACAGGAAGCACAAATGGCTCTGCCTGGAAGGCGTGCCCCAGGCAGAAGCCTCCTGAGGCAGATAGCTGACCGGCCCAGTCTTGGGTGGCGATCGGCTTGGCAGTGTCCTTGCCTTCTTCCCCAGGGGAGAAGGCAAGGGGCATTGCTCGCAGAGGCAAAGCGGTGCGCCACTTCTGGCCCTACACGCCGCCCGCGAAACCCGCTAAAAACCCCGCATGAACCAGCACGCCAAGCTCAGAATCGGCCACTCCACCTGTCCGCATGATTGCCCTTCGACCTGCGCGCTCGAGGTCGAACTGCTCGATGGCAACCGCATCGGCCGTGTCCATGGCGCCAAGTCCAATACGTATACGGCTGGTGTGGTCTGCGCCAAGGTCGCGCGCTATGCCGACCGTGTCCACCATCCCGACCGGCTGCTGAAGCCGCTTGTTCGCGCCGGGGCCAAGGGCGCCGGCGTCTGGAAGGAATCCAGCTGGGAAGCGGCACTCGACCTCGTCGCCGAGAAATTCATCGCGGCCGAGGAAAAATACGGCTCCGAGACCGTCTGGCCTTATTTCTATGCCGGCACGATGGGGCTGGTGCAGCGCGACGGCATCGACCGGCTGCGCCATGCGAAAAAATACTCCGGCTTCTTCGGCTCGATCTGCACCAATCTGGCCTGGACCGGCTGGATGATGGGAGCGGGCGCCTTGCGTGGTCCCGATCCGCGCGAGATGGCGAAGTCCGACTGCGTGGTGATCTGGGGCACCAATGCCGTGGTCACGCAGGTCAATGTCATGACCCACGCCATCAAGGCGCGGAAGGAGCGTGGCGCCAGGATCGTCGTCATCGATGTCTACGAGAACGCGACGATGGAGCAGGCCGATATGGGCCTTGTGCTGAAGCCCGGCACCGATGGCGCGCTGGCCTGCGCGGTCATGCATGTGCTGTTCAGGGAAGGCATGGCCGACCGCGCCTATCTCGAAAGATACACCGACGATCCGAAGGGGCTCGAAGCGCATCTGGAGACGCGCACGCCGGAATGGGCGTCTGCCATCACCGGTCTTGCCGTCACCGAGATCGAGGCTTTCGCACGCCTCGTCGGCACGACGAGGAAAACCTATTTCCGCCTCGGCTATGGCTTTGCCCGCCAGCGCAATGGCTCGGTCAACATGCACGCGGCATCCTGCATCGCCGCCGTCACCGGCGCCTGGCAATATGAGGGTGGCGGCGCCTTCCATTCCAATTCCGGCATCTTCAAGCTCAACCAGGATGTGCTGGAAGGCACCGGGATGCGCGATCCCAATATCCGCTATCTCGACCAGTCGCGCATCGGCCCGGTGCTGACCGGCGCCGCGGACGCGCTTTACGGTGGCCCGCCGGTGACGGCGATGCTGATCCAGAACACCAACCCGGTGAATGTCGCGCCCGAGCAGCGGCTGGTGAAACAGGGTTTCCTGCGCGACGATCTGTTCACCTGCGTGCACGAGCAGTTCATGACCGACACGGCCAAGCTCGCCGATGTCGTGCTGCCGGCAACGATGTTTCTCGAGCATGACGACGTCTACAAGGGCGGCGGCAACCAGCACATCACGCTTGGCCCCAAGCTGATCGAGCCGCCGGAGGGGCCGCGCACCAACCATTTCGTCATCGAGCAATTGGCCGAGCGTCTCGGCGTCGCCGACCGGCCGGGCTTTGGCCTGACCGAGCAGCAGCATATCGACATCATTCTGGGCAAGCGCGGGCTGGGCAGCTTCGCCAGCCTGAAGGAAGACAAATGGGTCGACCTGCAGCCGGATTTCGAGGCGGCGCACTTCGTCAGTGGCTTCGGTCACGCCGACAAGAAATTCCATTTCCGCGCCAATTGGAGCGGGCAGGCGGCGCCCAACCGGCCGCCGAAGAGCATGGGCCTGTTCGGGCCGGTGGCGGAGCTCCCGGAATTCCCCGACCATGTCGACCTGATCGAGGTCGCGGATGCGGAGCATCCGTTCCGGCTGACGACATCACCGGCGCGCAACTTCCTCAATTCGACCTTCTCGGAAACGCCGGTGTCGAAGGCCAAGGAAGGCCGGCCGGAATTGTTGTTGCATCCGGACGACGCTGCCGCGCTTGGCTTGGGCGACGGCGACCGTATCGAGGTCGGCAACCGGCGCGGCGAGGTGGTGCTGCACGCCAAGCTGTTCGACGGACTCAAGCGCGGCGTGGTGATCGCCGAAGGCATCTGGCCGAACAGTGCGCATGAGCGCGGCGAGGGCATCAATGTGCTGACCGGCGCCGATGCGCCCGCGCCCTATGGCGGTGCGGCCTTCCACGACAACAAGGTCTGGCTGCGGCCGGCTAGAGCAATTCCAGGAAAAGTGTGAAACGGTTTTCCCGGGAAAAGCGCTTAGCGCTTTCCCTTGGGAATTGCGTAAAAAACAAAGAATAGACTGGCCTATCCCGGCAAAGGCACCGTCAGCCCGACCTTGACCCGGTCCATGGCGACGAATGTCCGGAACTTTCGCACATTCTTGCTGTCGAAGAACAGTCTTCGCGTCAGCGCCTCATAGGCGCCCATATCGGCCACGGTGATAACCAGGATGAAGTCGGCCTCGCCGGTGACGTAGTAGCACTGCTGCACTTCGCGAGCCGCCGAGAATTGCCGCTTGGCCGCGTCGATCAGGTCTGCGCGTTCGCTCTCCAGTTCGACCTCGACGAAAATGGTGATGGGTTGGCCGACCGCCGCCGGATCGACGACCGCGACGTTGCCGGCAATGACCCCGGACTGTTCCATGCGCTTGATGCGCCGCTGCACCGCCGGCGCCGACAGGTTGACGGCTTCGCCGATCAGCCGCTGCGGCGTGGTGTTGTCCCGCTGCAGGATGGCAAGGATGGCGAGGTCGAAACTGTCGAGCGAAGGCGATGTCGGCAAAGACGCTATCCCGGCGAAACAAACTTGCATTTCGAAGACCCAATTACAGCGCCCTTTGCGCCTGAGCTGCAATATAATTTCGTCTAATCCCTAAGGAGGCCGTCCGTGTTCCTGCTCAACAGCAATACCCTGCACCGCCGGCCGCTCGATCCGGGCGATGCCGAAACGCTGGGGATTGCCGGCGCCGATACGGTCGAGCGCTTTCTTGCCCATCGCGACAATCACTTGCCAACGCCATTGCGTGCGCTGCAGGCGCTGGCCGGCGAACTCGGCGTCGGCGCTGTCCACATCAAGGATGAAGGCTTTCGCCTCGGCCTCGGCAGCTTCAAGGCGCTGGGTGGCGCTTATGCCGTCTTCCGGCTGGTGCTGGAGGAGGCAAGCCGGGCGCTTGGCCGGCCCGTCGATGTCGCCGATCTCGACCGGCCCGAAATCCGGGCGGTCGCCGCCGGCATGACGGTGGCGTGCGCCACCGATGGCAATCATGGCCGCTCGGTTGCGCAAGGTGCGCAGCTCGTCGGCGCCAAGGCGGCGATCTTCGTTCATGCCGGCGTCAGCGAAGAGCGTATTGCGGCGATCGCTCGCTATGGCGCCGAGATGATTCGCGTCGATGGCAATTATGACGATTCGGTCAGGCAAGCTGCCGAGGTGTCCGCCGAGAAGGGCTGGACGGTGGTGTCCGATACCTCTTGGCCGGGCTATGAGCGCATTCCCGGTCTGGTTATGCAGGGCTATACGTCGATCATGCGCGAAGCCTTGCGCCAGTTGCCGCAGCCGCCAACCCATGTCTTCGTGCAGGCCGGTGTTGGCGGCATAGCTGCCGCGGTGGCCGGCCATCTCGCCATCGTGCTCGGCGATGCCAGACCGACCTTCATCGTCGTCGAGCCGGCCCGCGCCGCCTGCGTTGTCGCAGCCGCCCAGGCGGGCCGCGTCGTCAAGGTTGCACACGACCAGCCGACGGTGATGGCAATGCTGGAATGCTACGAGGCTTCAGCGGTCGCCTGGCGCGTGCTGGCGCGTGTTGCCGACGCCTTCATGACAGTGGACGAGAACGAGGCGGTCGCGGTGATGCGGCGGCTCGCACGGCCAGCTGGCGGTGATCCGGTGATCGTCGCCGGCGAGAGCGGCGGCGTTGGCCTTGCCGGGCTGATCCGGGCGGTGGCCGACAACAAGGCCGAGCTTGGCCTCGATGGAAAATCGCGCGTACTGCTGATCAACACGGAAGGCGCCACCGACCCGCACCGCTACGCCGAACTGGTCGGCATGAGCCCGGGCGATGTGCTGGCTGGCAAAATGACAGCAGAGGCGACCTCATGATCGCCATCGACGCGCAGCGTCTGCTTGGCCGTATCCGTGAACTCGGCGCCGTCGGTCGTGACGGTGACGGCAGACTGACCCGGTTGGCCACCTCAGATACCGACAGGCACGGCCGCGACCTCTTCGTCGGCTGGCTCAAACAGGCCGGGCTCGATCTCGCCATCGACCGGGTCGGCAATATTTTCGGCATCTGGCAAAGTCCTGACAATGCCGGGCAGGCGCCGCTGCTCATCGGTTCGCACATCGACACCGTCATCGACGCCGGCATCTACGATGGCTGCTACGGCGTGCTGGCCGGGCTTGAGGTGATCGAGACGCTGAAGGCTTCGGGTTTCTCGCCCTCGCGTCCGATTGCGGTCGCCGCTTTCACCAATGAGGAAGGCGTGCGCTACACGCCCGACATGATGGGCTCGCTGGTCCATGCCGGTGGCGCCGGCGCGGACGCGATGCTGGCCGCTGTCGGCACGGACGGCAGCGTGCTCGGCCGGGAACTCGCCCGCATCGGCTATGCCGGCGACCGCGAACCCGGCTTCCTCAAGCCGCATGCCTATCTCGAACTGCATATAGAACAGGGGCCGGTGCTGGAGCGCGAAGGCGTGCCGATCGGCGCGGTCGAAAATTTGCAAGGCATTTCCTGGCAGCGCATCACCATTGACGGCGCCGCCAACCATGCCGGCACCACGCCGATGTCGATGCGCAGCGATGCCGGCCATGCTGCCGCCCGCGTCATCACTTTCCTGCATGATCGGGCGAGCGCATCGAACACGCCGACAGTCGCCACCGTCGGCACGATGCGCTTCGAGCCGAATGCCATCAACGTCATTCCCTCGCGCGCTGTCTTCACCATCGATCTGCGTGACCCCGACGAACAGCGCCTGCAGGCACATGAGGCGGCCCTTGCCGCCTATATGGAAGAGCTTGCCGCCGCCGAGAACGTGTCGATCTCGGTCGAGCAGCTCGCCCGCTTCGAGCCGGTGCTGTTCGATACCGGCATCGTCGAACGGATCGAGGCCGCTGCCAAAAATCGTGGCCTTGGCGTCAGGCGCATGACATCGGGCGCCGGACATGATGCGCAGATGATGGCCCGCATCGCGCCGGCGGCGATGATCTTCGTGCCGAGCGCCGGCGGCATCAGCCACAATCCGCGCGAACACACTGAAGATGCCGAGCTTGTCGCCGGCGCCAACATCCTGCTTGATGTCGCCAGTGAGCTTGCAAAATAGGTCGGGGAGAAAATGGCTGAGCTCGATCGTGATGTGCTGAAGCAGGAAATGACCGGCTGGCGGCGCGACTTGCACGCGCATCCCGAGTTCGGCTTCGAAGAAAAGCGCACCGCCGCCTTCGTCGCCGCGAAGCTGCGCGAATTCGGGCTGGACGACGTTGCAGAGGGGGTCGGCGGCACCGGCATCGTCGGCACATTGAAGCGCGGCAGCGGCAACCGGGCGATTGCGCTCAGGGCCGACATGGATGCGCTGCGGATCACCGAGCAGTCCGCGACAGCCTATGGCTCGCAGAACCCCGGCATCATGCATGCCTGCGGCCATGACGGCCACACCACCATGCTGCTCGGCGCGGCAAAGCTGCTCGCCGCCGAGGGCGGTTTCGACGGCACCGTGCGTTTCGTTTTCCAGCCGGCCGAGGAGTGGGGCAAGGGCGCGCTGGCAATGCTCGATGACGGGCTGCTGCAGCGCTTCCCCTTCGACGAGATCTTTGGCCTGCACAACATGCCGGGCCTGCCCATTGGACATTTCGAGACCCGTGCCGGCCCGTTCATGTCGGCGGAGGACAATTTCGAGATCGTGCTCAAGGGGATCGGCGGCCATGCGGCGCGTCCACATTCCGGGAACGAGACGCTGGTCGCCGCCTGCGCGCTGGTAACCAATCTGCAAACCATCGTCTCGCGCCGGCTGAGTCCCGCCGACATTTCGGTGGTTTCGGTGACCGAGCTGATCACCGACGGCACCCGCAACGCATTGCCCGGCCTCGCCCGCATCCTCGGTGACGCCCGCAGTTTTCGTCCCGAGGTCAGCGCCGAGATCGAGCGCCAGATGCGGGTCATCGCGGCGGGCACCGCCGCTGCCTACAATGTCACCGCCGACGTGACCTATAGCAGGGAATTCGTGCCGCTGCAGAACGATGCC
Source organism: Mesorhizobium sp. M0659 (assembly GCF_040320605.1). NCBI lineage: Bacteria > Pseudomonadati > Pseudomonadota > Alphaproteobacteria > Hyphomicrobiales > Phyllobacteriaceae > Mesorhizobium > Mesorhizobium sp. M0659. Next base: position 48,322 of record NZ_JAMYPY010000016.1, on the reverse strand, counting down.
GACCTGGTGGACGCGGCCTTTGTCGCCGCAAGGCGCGTGCTGGCCTATGGCGCCGCCAGCATCGCGGCGGAGCCGATGACCGCCTCGGAGGATTTCGCCCGCTTCCTCGATCACGTACCGGGCTGCTTCGTCTTTCTCGGCAATGGCGAGACCTCGCCGCCGCTGCACAATTCCAGCTACGACTTCAACGATGACGGGCTGTTGCACGGCACGGATTTCCATATCGCGATCGTCAGGCAAAGACTGGGCGGCGCGATCGGGAAGTGACGCCTGATCGCCTTCGCAACTGGCCCAAGCGGCACTGCTATCGCCAGCCAGATGCCGGGTTTAGGGAGATTGCCTGTTGCCGGAGATCGCACGCCGATGACCAGGGTTTCGCTTCTGGGAATACCACATGACGAGAACTCGTCCTATCTCAAGGGCGCGGCTGCAGCGCCGGCCCTGATCCGGCGCGAACTCAAAAGCGACGCGCACAGCTCGTGGAGCGAAACCGGCTTCGATGTGGCGGACAGTTTCGTCGACCACGGCGACATCGACTTTTCAGGCGCCGGCGATCCGTGGGAGCGAATCGAGGCCGAGGTCGGCCGCGCGCTGGATGCCGGCCACCCGTTGATCAGCCTCGGCGGCGATCATGCCATCGCCTGGCCGGTGCTGCGTGCCGTGCGCCGCCGCCATGCCAGGCTAACGATCGTCCAGATCGACGCCCATCCCGACATCTACGATGCCTATCAGGGCAACAGGCGGTCCCACACCTCGTCCTTCGCGCGCATCCTGGAGGAGGGGCTGGCTGACCGGCTGATCCAGATCGGCCTGCGCACCCTCAATGATGAGCTTCGTGACCAGCTCAAGCGCTTCGGCGTCGAAATGATCGAGGCGCGGCATTTCAGCGAGGATCTGCAGCTCGATCTCAAGACGCCGGTCTATCTCTCGGTCGATCTCGACGGCCTCGACCCGGCTTGTGCGCCCGGCGTGTCGCACCGCGAACCCGGTGGTCTTACAACCCGGCAAGTGATCAACCTGATCCAGCGGATCGACCAGCCCATCGTCGGCGCCGATGTCGTCGAATACAATGCAAGCCAGGATGTCTCCAATCTCACTGCGCTGGTTGCCGCCAAGCTGGTCAAGGAGATCGCCGGCATGATGCTCAAGACCCATGGCGCCGGCTGAACCAATCTGGCGGGGCGGCATGATAGATCATTGTTGTGACTCGCATTTCCAGTGAAAGCCGCCATGCCGCATCTGTTGAAGTTAGCCATAGCCGGTGCGCTCGGCCGCATGGGCAGGGAGATGGCGCTGGCCGTCGAGACCGATCCCAGGCTGGCGCTCGTCGCCCGCTTTCACAGGCCGGGCAGCATCGGTGAGGGGCTGGTCGAGCGCGACGAAGCACTGGCGCTTGCGGATGTCGTCATCGATTTCACCACGCCTGCGGCCTCCATCGAATTGGCGAAGACTTGCGCGGCCCGCGGCGGCCCGGCGCTGGTCATCGGCTCGACCGGCTTCGAGCCGGCCGATCTCGCCGCCATCGCTGCTGCTTCGAAGTCCGTCGCCATCGTTCGCTCAGGCAGCTACTCGCTGGGGCTCAACATGCTGGCTGGGCTGGTCGAACAGGCGGCGCGAGCACTTGGTCCCGCCGCCGACATCGAGATCCTGGAAGCGCATCACCGCATGAAGGTCGACGCACCGTCGGGCACGGCGCTGATGCTGGGCGAGGCGGCCGCTCGCGGACATGGCGTCAGGCTGGACGATGTGGCGAAACGCATCCGCGACGGCGTTACAGGTCCACGCCCTGCCGGCGAGATCGGCTTTGCCGTGCTGCGCGGCGGCAGCATCGTCGGCGAGCACAGCGTGAGCTTCCTCGGTGAGGGCGAAACGCTTACGCTCTCGCATTCAGCCGGCGACCGCTCGATGTTCGCGCGCGGCGCCATTGCGGCAGCGCGCTGGGTTGCCGTCCGGCCTCCCCGCGAATACGACATGCGCGACGTACTGGGCTTCACGACCTTTTGAGATACAAGGGTAACGCAACGAGGGGCGTTGCGAGGTCGGAGCCGCCTAGAGAATAGAATATAGCAACAACTACGCCATTTCGCGCCTTCCTAGACCGAACCGAACGGTTCGGTTCGCACATTTTTGTGATTGGCAATGGCAGCAACGCACACCCATTTCGGGGTGGTTCGAGCGACGCGAATTCCTCCCAAGGCACGCCACTTGACGGACAGAACTGAAAAATCTGGATTACCTGAAATGACCAAGATCGCACTTACCGCTGCTGCCATCCTCCTTGCCACCGGCACCGCTTTCGCAGGCAGCGACCACTACGGCTCCGACGGCGTCAACCAGCCTGCTGTGACAGCGCCCGCCGGCAACATCGATCACAATTATACCGCCTCGATCCGCAAGCCGGCCAGCCTCGGCGATTTCACGATCAAGGGCGACTCGAACCAGCCGGAATCCGGCCAGGGCATCTGGGGTCGTTGATTTTCTGAGAAATCTACGACCACAAAGAGCGGTGGGCCCGGCCCACCGCTCTTGTATGCAATCGACTCGGGCCGCAAAGATCTTGAATCAATCCGCCAGCAATTGGTCCTATCTCCTTGTTTGACCGTGGTCTTTTCAAAACACGGTTTGCGGCTGTCACCTGCGGCTAGCCCGTTAGGCAGCTTGGTCTAGCTTAGATCCTTCGGCTTGATGCAATGCGTCAACCGGGCCGCGCCGAAGCCGAGATCCGCCCAGTCGCCGTCGATGACAAAGCGGGCAAGGGCGCCGGTCGGGAATTTCTCTTCAAGTTTCCTGAGAGCAGCCACACCCGATCGCGGACTGGCAAGCCGGCGGGCAAAGTCCTCCAGGCCGGGATTATGGCCGAGCACCAGGAGACAGCTAGCCGATGCGACTGCCTGCTGCAGCTCGGCCAGAATGTCGCCAGCCGTGGCTTCGAAAAGCGCCTCGGCGAACTCCACCGTTACGCTCGCCGACAGTTCCGCCGAGACCAGCCGCCATGTCTCGCGCGTACGCAGCGCCGGCGACACCAGCGCCAGGTCAGGCTGCCAACTGCGCCGGGCCAGTTCGCGCCCCATCAGCGGCGCCGTCTTCAGCCCGCGCGGCCCGAGCGGCCGGTCGAAATCAGCAAGCGCCGGGTCGTCCCAGCTCGACTTGGCGTGGCGCAGCAGGAGCAATTGTCTCGGTGTCGCCAATGTCGGCCTACGGCGTGATCCGCGCCAGATGTTCGAGATCGCGCTCTTCGCGCAGCGGGTCGGGGGCCATCACCACCGAAGTTCCGTTTTCGGCATCGTCAGCGAAATGCGCCAGCACAGTGCGGCCGCCTTCCATGCGCGCCTTGCCGTCGGCGACGAGGCCGAGCGCCAGCGCGTAGAGCCGGTGCTCGGCTTTCAGAACGCGGGCGGCCAGTGTGTCCTCATTGTCGCCGACCATCACCGGCACCGCGGCTTGCGCGATGATCGGGCCGTCATCCATCTCAGGCGTAACGAAATGCACCGTGCAGCCATGGATACGCATGCCGGCGCGCAATGCGCGTGCATGGGTATCCAGGCCCTTGAAGGCCGGCAGCAGGGCAGGGTGGATGTTGATCATGCGCCCCTGCCACTTCTCGACCAGGCCGCGGGACAGGATGCGCAGATAGCCGGCCAGCGCCACGATCTCGGCGTTGAATGCAATCAGCGCGGCGTCGATCGCCGCATCATGGGCTTCCTTGCTGGCATGGTCGGCGCGCACGATGACCTTGGTCGGGATACCGCGCGCGGCCGCGATGCCGAGGCCGGCGGCGTTGGCCCGGTCGGAAATGACGCCAACGATCTCGGCCGGATAGGCCGGGTCGCTGGCCGCCGCGATCAGCGCCGTCATGTTGGAGCCGCGTCCCGAGATCAAAACAACCGTGCGTTTCCTGCTCATAGGCCGATCGAGCCCCGATAGATGACGCCGGCGTCGCGGCGCGGAACGATGCGGCCGATCGGCGTCACAGTCTCGCCGGCCTCCTGCAGCACGGCTGCGACCTGTGCCGCCTGGCCGGAGGCGACGACGAGGATCATGCCGATGCCGCAGTTGAAGGTGCGCATCATCTCCTCCGGCGCCACGCCGCCAGTCTTCGCCAGCCAGGAAAACACCGGCGGCACATCGATGGCATTGAGATCGAGTTCTGCGGAAAAGTCCTTCGGCAGGACGCGCGGAATGTTTTCGGGAAAGCCGCCGCCGGTGATATGGGCCAGCGCCTTGATGCCATGCGTGTTGCGGATCGCCTTCAAGATCGACTTCACATAGATGCGGGTCGGCTCGAGCAGCGCTTCGGCCAGCGTCGCCTCATCGTTGAACGGCGCCGGATCGCTCCAGGCAAGCCCGCTGACGCCAACGATGCGGCGCACCAGCGAAAAGCCATTCGAATGCAGGCCCGAGGAAGCCAGGCCAAGCAGCACGTCGCCTTCGACGATATCGTCGGTCGGCAGCAACTGGCCGCGTTCGGCAGCACCGACGGCGAAACCGGCAAGGTCGTAATCCTTGTCGTGATACATGCCGGGCATTTCGGCGGTCTCGCCGCCGATCAGCGCGCAGCCGGCCTGTCGGCAGCCGATTGCTATGCCGCCGACGATTGCCGTCCCCTGGTCGGGGTCGAGCTTGCCGGTGGCGAAATAGTCGAGGAAGAACAGTGGCTCGGCGCCCTGCACGACGATGTCGTTGACGCACATGGCGACGAGGTCGATGCCGATCGTGTCGTGCTTGCCGGCATCGATGGCGATCTTCAGCTTGGTGCCGACGCCGTCATTGGCGGCAACCAGCACCGGATCCGTGAAACCCGCCGCCTTGAGGTCGAACAGGCCGCCAAAACCGCCGATCTCGCCATCGGCGCCCGGCCGGCGCGTCGCGCGCACCAGCGGCTTGATCTTCTCGACCATGAGGTTGCCGGCATCGATGTCGACGCCCGCCTCGGCATAGGTGAGCCCGTTCTTGCGCTTGGCCCGGTCGCCCTTGCTCATCGTCGGCGCATCCCTGTTTCCCTCGGCGGCTCTTCGCATGAATGGTTTCGGGGGGCAAGGATGACGACAGGATACCGGGCTTTTGCCCAAGATAAATACGTGGACAGTCGCCCCTTCACCGTTGGTCCTTGCACCCACAATCCAACTCCATCATCTATCTGCAGAACAAGCATGGCGGGACATGCCTTTGACCATTCCCAACCTCATCACCATCCTGCGCTTCGTGCTGGTGCCGGCGGTGGTGCTGGCGATGCTGAACATGCGCTGGGACTGGGCCTTTGCTGGATTTCTCGTTGCCGGAATTTCCGATGGCGTCGACGGCTTCATCGCCCGCCGCTTCAACCAGCAATCGAGACTAGGCGCCTATCTCGATCCGATGGCCGATAAGGTGCTTCTGGTCTCGGTGTTCGTGGTCATGGGCTTCATCGGGCAATTGCCGCTGTGGCTGGTGGTGACCATGGTGTCACGCGATGCGCTGATCATCTGCGCCGTGCTTTTGTCCACGGTCATGGCGCATCCGGTCGAGATGAAGCCGCTCTATGTGTCGAAGGCCAACACCGCCGCCCAGATCGTGCTGGCGCCGTGGTGCTGGGCGAACTTGCCCTTGGCCTCCACCTCGACCCGCTCAGGCCTGCGCTCATATTGCTGTCCGGGGTCTTGACCGTGGCTTCGGCCGCGGCCTATCTCGTGGCTTGGCTGAGGCATATGAGCGGCTATGGCGAAGGCTCCACCCCGGGTAGTTGACAAGAATGCCGCGACTGCCGCGTTAGCAGACGCGGCTGCGTCCCTGGCGTTTCGCCGCCAGATTTTCTTCTGGCTGGGCACGGCAATCTTCCTAGCGCTGTTCCTCTACATTTTTTCCAGCATCCTGTTGCCGTTCGTTGCCGGCATGGTGCTGGCCTATTTTCTCGACCCGGTCGCCGACCGGCTGCAACGCCTCGGCCTCTCCCGGCTGATGGCGACGGTGGTCATCCTGATTGCCTTCATCGTCCTTTTGGTGCTGGCCTTCGTCATCCTGGTTCCGGTACTGGCCACGCAGATGGCCGATTTCGCCAGCAAGCTGCCGGAATATCTGACCCGGCTGCAGTCGCTGATCACCAGCTTCGATCCGAAATGGCTGGAGCAGAAATTCGGCGTCAATGCCAATGGCCTGCGCGACGGGCTGAATTCGCTGCTCACTTCCGGTTTCGGCCTGCTGAGCACCGTCTTCACCTCGATCTGGAGTTCCGGCGTTGCTCTGGTGTCGGTGGTCAGCCTGTTCGTGGTCACTCCGGTTGTCGCTTTCTACATGCTGCTCGACTGGGATCGCATGGTGGCGGTCGTCGACAGCTGGGTGCCGCGCGATTATGTCGGGACGGTCAGGGCGATCTCCAGGGACATCAACACCGCGACCGCCGGCTTCGTGCGCGGCCAGGGCACGCTTTGCCTGGTGCTCGGCGGCATGTATGCCACTGGCCTGACGCTGACCGGGCTGAATTTCGCCATCCTCATCGGCCTCTTCGCCGGGCTGATCTCGTTCATCCCTTATGTCGGCTCGCTGACCGGACTGGTCCTGGCCGTCGGCGTCGCCTTCGTCCAGTTCTGGCCGGACTGGACCATGATCGTTGCTGTCGCCGTGGTGTTCTTCATCGGCCAGTTCATCGAAGGCAACATCCTGCAGCCCAGATTGGTCGGAAAAAGCGTCGGCCTGCATCCGGTCTGGCTGATGTTTGCGCTGTTCGCTTTCGGCGCCCTGTTCGGCTTCGTCGGCCTGCTGATCGCCGTTCCTGCTTCGGCGGCGGTTGCCGTGCTGGTGCGCTTTGCCATTGCCCGCTATCTGGAATCGCCGCTCTACAAGGGACACTCCACCGAGCCAGTCCCGCCGCTGCCTGCCGATCGCGGCGGCGGCCACCGCTCGCCGCGCGGCTGAACGTGGCGGATCAAAAGACCGAACCGCCGCGCCAGCTGCCGCTCGACCTTGGCCATGGCACCGGCTATTCGCGCGACGAGCTGGTGGTGTCGGCCACCAACCGTGAGGCGGCAGCCCTTGTCGATCGCTGGCCGGACTGGCCGTCGCCGGTGATCGTGCTCGCTGGCCCGGCCGGTTCCGGCAAGACACATCTGGGCTCGATCTGGCAGGCGCGGGCCAACGCTGTGGCGGTCGATGCCCAGCGCATCGGCAATGCCATCACCGGGCTTGGCGGCAGGCCCGCGCTGATCGACGATGTCGACAAGACAGCCATCGACGAGGCGGGCCTGTTCCATCTCATCAATGAAGTGCGCGGCGCCGGGGCCACCTTGCTGTTGACGGCGCGGCGCTTCCCCGCCGCCTGGAGGGTGAGGTTGCCCGATCTTGCCTCGCGGCTGAAGGCGGCGGCAACCGTCGAGATCCATGAGCCGGACGATTTGCTTCTGGCCGGTGTCATCACCAAACTCTTCGCCGACCGCCAGGTCGAGGTCGAGCCGCATGTCGTGCAATATCTGGTGCGCCGCATCGAGCGCTCGCTGGCCACCGCCATGCGCGTGGTCGAGCGCCTCGACCGCACCGCGCTCGAGCGCAAGACGCCGATCACCAGGGCGCTCGCCGCCGAAACCGTCAGCGCAATGGACGAAGGGCAGGGCGAGTTCGAGGTTTAGATCCTGCTGCAATTCCCTGGACGGCGATTGTCGATCCCGCCCGTGCGACGTTTTCAAAACATGGATCGTGACATCACCTGAAACAATATTATACTTTCAATCAATGACATCGGAGCGATATCAATGCCTGCAGTGACCGTCCGAAATCTTCCGGAAGCGACCCACCGAGCTCTGCGTGTACGGGCGGCCTTGCACGGTCGCAGCACCGAGGCCGAGATACGCGACATTCTGGAAAACGCGGTGCGGCCGGACGGCCGTGTGAAACTCGGCTCCGTTCTGGCAGACATTGCCCGACGCGCCGGGCTGACCAATGAAGACGTGAAGGTCCTCGAGCAGGCTCGCGACAAGGCGCCGGCCGAACCGCTGGGGTTCGAATGATCCTCCTCGATACCAATGTCGTTTCGGAGGCCATGAAGCCCGAACCGCATCAAGCTGTGTTGGCCTGGCTTGATGACCAGGCCGAGGAAACGCTTTACCTCTCCAGTGTGACGCTCGCCGAAGTGCTGTTCGGCATCGAGGCCATGCCGGCGGGTCGGCGCAAGGCTGCGCTCGCTGAAACCTTCGCCGGTGCGTGCGCCGTGTTTGAGCGCCGCATCCTGCCTTTCGATACCGAGGCGGCCCGGCACTATGCCCGACTTGCAGTGAAGGCGAGGGCAGCCGGCAAGGGGTTTCCTGTGCCCGACGGCTACATCGCGGCAATCGCCTCCGCAAACGGCTTTCATGTCGCCTCGCGTGACACGGCGCCATTACATGCGGCCGGCGTGCCTGTCATCGATCCTTGGGAGCCGTAACCAGGTACGGCAGCCCGACCAGAGCGCGAGCTGCGAACATGCGTTTCCGCAGGATTTCCTCTACAGCGACGACAGCGTGTTCGAATGAATACACTCGATCTCTCCGTGCCCACCGCCGCATGAGGGCCGCTGTCCCATTTCGGGAAACATTATCTGGCATCCGTCTTGCACCTGGGAACTTGCCGGCTGACCCCGGTCCTGGTCGCGTTCCTGATCGGGTTGTAGGCTCGCCGGGAGTGATGATTGGGGTTCTCGCCCGGCGAGCTTACCTTCGTAGAGCAGTCACCGGAGTGTCCGGGAGGGTGCCCTATAGCCACAACGCCGCCAGATACCGGACCAGCAGATAGACCACCGTATGCGCTGCCACGTAGCACGCGGCGACGACGACAAAGAACAGCACGCTGGCGGGCCACGAGCGGGGACGGCCTTGCCTCTTGCTCGGCCGGTTGTTCCAGATCCACAGGGCTGCACAGATAATGGCCCAGACGACGACGAACGGAACCGTGATGCCGATGTAAGCGAAGTAGGCAGGGCCAATCAGCGAAAGCCATGCCTCGAGACCAAGCATCCAGAATCTCCCCTTTGCCCGGAGTCTAATGCATGTCGCTCAAAAGTGGTCCCGGTTTTGAGAGAACGACATGCATCAAAACAAAAATCAAAGCGCGTCGCCTGGATACGTTTCAGCGCGACGCGCTTTTAGACCGGCGATAGAGGTGGAAGCGAGGGGATTATCCCTGCGTCGATTTTCAGCCAAACCCGCCGAAGGGATGCTGTTCGATGACACGGGCGCCTGATGCATGTCGCTCAAGTGGCCCCGGTTTTGAGAGAACCGCATGCATCAAACAGGACCTCAAGCGCGTCGCGTGAGTCCGTTCAAATGAGACGCGCTTTAGGTCAGATTGGTGCTCCGGCCGCCAACCCGGCCGCCAACCCGGCCGGAGCAGGTCCAAAGCGATCGGATCAGCCGCAGACCCTGACCTCTTCGACGACCCTGTGGTGATGGCGCCAGTGCCTGACCAGTTCGATATGGCAGCGGTGATGGCGGTGGTGGCGCCGCCATTGGCCATCCTGGTTGTCGCTGTAGTCGTCGCCATAGTCGTCGCTATAGTCTTTGTGGCGCTGGTGATGGCGAAGAATCTGTATATCGCCATCGTCGGACGAATATTGATCGTCGTCATCGGACTGGATAGTCAGACTGGCGGCTTGCGCCGGTGCGATCAAAGCCGCCGTTCCGGCGAACGCGATCATCGAGGCGATGAGAAGGGTTTTCATTGTTTGCTCCTTGGGTTGAACATACACAACTCTCGGAGCGAACTGGTGTTCCAATGTAGGGTCCGATCGGCGAGCGGCTGCTGCTTGGGCAATGCGTGCCGCCATGCGCTACCGGCGAGGCAGCCATTGGCGACCTTGGGAGTGACCTTGGGCAAGGACTGGCTTTGTGGGAAAAAATGGTCGGAGTGGAGAGATTCGAACTCCCGACCCTCTGGTCCCAAACCAGATGCGCTACCAGGCTGCGCTACACTCCGAGGCCCTGCGGCGTATACGGTTCCGGACCCTGTCGCGCAACCCCTAAAACATCAAACGGGGCTTGGCAGTCTGCGCTCCCGCGCAATCCTGGCTGCGATCGCCTTGGCCTGGATGCGAGCATTGGCGAAGCAGCCGCGGATGCTTGGCCGCATGCCGGTGAACCACAGGCCCGGCAGTTTCGGGTCGCTGTCGGCGCCGTTGAACAGCGGCACGCCCTTTTGGTCGAGCACGCGGAGCTTGCCCAGCATGGCCTCGAGCCCGGTGCGGTAGCCGGTCGCGGCGATGACGATATCGGGCTGGATCGTCGCGCCATTGTCGAAAACGACCGTGTCGCCGGTAAATTCCCGCACGGTTGGCAGCACGATGATCCTGCGGTCCTTGATGGCATCGACGGCGCCGTCATCGGTGGCGATGGCGGTATAATCCGACGCCAGCCGGCTTGCGCCGCCCGAAGGCGTCGGCGGCAGGCCGTAGGCCGTGAGGTCGCCGAAGGCCCATCGCTGCGTCGCCGCCATCACCGCATCGGCGAGCTTGAACGGCAGCCGCGCCAGGATCGGCGAAAATCGGTGGACGGCGATCTGGCCGAGGCGCTTGGGCAGCAGTGCCGGACCGTTGCGCGCCGACAGCCAGATCTGTCCCGCGTCGGCTGCCACCAGGTGATTGAGCACGTCGAAGCCGGAATTGCCGGCGCCGACGACCAGCACTTTCTTGCCCGCATAGGCCTTGGCGTTACCGAATGCGGCCGAATGGATGATGCGCCCGGCAAAGGCCTTCATGCCTTTCCAGGCCGGGATGAAGGGCTGCCGGTCGCGCCCGGTGGCGATGACGACATGGCGCGCCAGCCGCGGCCCGGCACTGGTCCGCACAAGCCAGTGGTCGCCCTCGAAGCCAATCTCCTCGACCGCGATGCCGAACTCGACCGGCAGCCGGTGCATGGCGTGGAATTCGTTCAAATGGCCGATGATGGTGTTTCGGTGCGGAAAGGCAGGGGTGCCGGCAGGAAAGGAAACGCCCGGCAGCGCCGAAAGGTCGCGATGCGTGTTGAGATGCAGTCGCTCGTGCCGCCCGTGCCATGGCTCGGCCAGCCGGGCTTCCTTTTCCAACACCATCACAGGCACTCCGGTCTTGAGCAGCGCATGGGCTGCGGTCAAGCCGGCTGCCCCGGCGCCGATCACGATCGCGCCGTCGAAAATCGCTTGGCTGTCGGCCTCGGCGTGCAAAATCCCTGCGTCCATGCCTCTTTGTGTCGCCATCATGACCATGACTTTTGATGCTACGCCAGTGTATCGGGCCGATGCCGCTGCCGAAGCGGCCTGGTTGCAGGCCGCTTCGGCCTTGCCGTCGGCAGTGTTGCACAGTATTGACTGAAATAAGGCGGCGCTACCGCCAACGCAGCTACGAGGTGCCCATGTCCGCGCGAATTTTCAGCCCAGCCAAAACCGCGATGCAGTCCGGCAAGGCCAAGACCGGCCATTGGGTGCTGGAATTCGATCCCGCCCAACGCAAGAAGATCGACCCGCTGATGGGCTACACCACATCGGGCGACATGCTGAGCCAGATCAGGCTGACCTTCGACACCAGGGAAGAAGCGGTGGCCTATGCCGAAAAGCAGGGGCTGGCCTTCCGTGTCGAGGAGCCGAAAGAGACCAAGCGCCGGCAGATTTCCTATGCGGAAAATTTCCGCTATGACCGCAGGATACCCTGGACGCATTGACCGGCGGTCAGCGCCTGGCACATAGACACCAGCCGGCCAAGATATCAAATGCCGGCCAGCGGTCCCGTAGCTCAGCTGGATAGAGCACCGGCCTTCTAAGCCGATGGTCACAGGTTCGAATCCTGTCGGGATCGCCAACAACTTCAAAGAGATAGTGTGGAGGCCTGAGTGGGAATTGAACCCACTACGTCGGTTTTGCAGACCGATGCGTCACCGTCCCGCCCTCAGACCATGGCTCCTTGTGCATTGATCGCGACAGCTAGTCAACTTGGCCCGCCTCTGCTCGCAGGTTCGGACCGCGATCCGGCTGCCACCAGTCGAGGTGTTCGGAACGCGGCTCGCGTTCAGGCGTTTGTCGCAGATGGCACCGAAGACGCCCACCATTGCGCGCATCTGGCGCGGCAGGACCTCGCCCGACAAGGCCGATGCCTATGAGCGCTACAATTACGAGGCTGGTATCAAGCCGCTGATCGAGAAAGCGCTTGGCGTGCAGACTTTTCGCGAGGACACGCCGACACATTCGGAATTCATCACCATCTCCTATTGGGAGAGCGTCGAAGCAATGGCCGCCTTTACCGGCGGCGATCCGCAAAGCATCCACCATCTCGACCGCGACAAGGAGTTCCTGATCGAATTGCCGAAGGGTGTCCAGGTGTTGCGCATCCTTTCCAGCCACGGAATGGTTGGCGGCAGCTGATGTTTGCGGGCTTTGACGCCAGGACCGTTCAAATGGAGGAGACATCGATCTTCGTCAGGGCCGGTGGCTCAGGGCCGCCGCTGCTGCTCCTGCATGGCTTTCCCGAAACGCATGTGATGTGGCGCGACATAGCGCTGGCCCTGGCATCGCACTTCAGCGTGGTTGCCGCCGATCTCAGGGGCTACGGCCAAAGCGGCTGTCCAGTCTCCACTGCCGATCATGCCTCCTATTCCAAACGGGCGATGGCGCGCGACATGGTGCAGGTTATGGACGCACTCGGTTTCGACCGCTTCATGGTTGCCGGCCACGACCGTGGCGGCCGCGTCGCCTACCGCATGGCGCTCGACCACCGTGAAATCGTATCGAAGGTCGCCGTTCTCGACATCGTCCCCACGGCCTCCGCCTGGGATCGGGCCGATGCCAGGTTGGCGCTGGCCTTCTGGCCGTGGAGCCTGCTCGCCCAGCCGGAACCGCTGCCTGAGCGCCTGTTGTCCGCAGCACCCGACGCAGTTGTCGACAATGCGATCGCCGGCTGGGGCTCGGCTCCAGATGCTTTTCCCGCTGAGGTCAGGGCCGCCTATATCGAGGCGCTGCGTGATCCCGCCCATGCCCACGCCATCTGCGAGGAATATCGCGCCGCCGCAGGCATCGACCGCGAGCACGACGCGCAGGACCAGGCTAATGGCTGTCGCATCAGATGCCCGCTGCTTGCGCTCTGGAGCGGCGAGGGCGGGTTGGAGAACTGGTATGCGGAGGAGGGCGGCCCGTTGGCGATCTGGCGGCAATGGGCTGATAACGTCGGAGGCGGCTCGGTCAAGGGTGGGCATTTCTTCCCGGAAGAGCACCCCGGAGACACGGCTGCAAGGCTGTCGAGATTCTTCGCAAGCTGACTGCGGGCCGGTTGCTAAAATCCGGGCCTGTGTGTTCCTGTGTCGACTATCTCAGATGGCCGAGGGATTGCAGGATCAAAGTGCTCGAAAGACCAAGCAGGGCGATACCGTAAAACCGGTCGATCCACACGGCGTTTGGCCCAGCCAGAAGCCTTGCAGCCCGCGCGCCAAGGGCTGCGTAAAACGTCAGCACAAACACATCGGCAAGCGCGGCGATAATGGCCAGGATGCCATACTGGATCGCGATCGGCTCATCCTCGCGGACAAAATGCGGCAGGATCGCGGGGAAAAGCAGCCAGGCCGCCGGATTTGTGACCGCCACCAGGAAGCAGCGCCCAATGAGTGCCTTGGCTGAATGGCGTGTTTCGGGAAGGTTAGGGTTGAACGAAGGTCGGGATGCGGTGCGCAGGGTACCGATGGCGACGAAAAGCAGATAGCCCGCGCCGAACATCCTGAGAGCCGAGAGATAGAATTCCGAAGCCAGCAGAAGAGCGCCGAAGCCCAGCGCGACGATGCTGATAAGAACGAAATCAGACAGTACGACGCCGGCCATGCCGAGAAACGCGCGTCGAAAACCGTAGCGGGAGCCGTTGGTGATGGCGAGCACGACGTCCGGTCCCGGAACCGCCATTCCGAGCACCGACACGAAGGCAAATGTCACCAGCGGCAGGTTTCCCATGACGCCGCGTAATGTACCCGGCGCTCACCGTCCGTAACGCCCTTCACACAGCGGCTTGGCTATCGCCGATTGTTGTTGGCCACCTTGGCTCAGTGCCCGCCGCGCATCTTCACCACCACAGTCCTCACCGCCAGCACCAGCACAGTGATGATGATCAGGATCACCGAGAGCGCGGCGATCGCCGGGTCGATGTTGTCGCGCAGGCCCATCCACATCAGCCGCGGCAGCGTGATGGCGTTGACCGAGGTGATGAACAGGGTGACGCCGATCTCTTCCCAGGACAGCACGAAGGACAGCAGCGCGGCGGTGACGATGCCGAACTTGATGTTGGGCATGATGATGCGCGTGGCGCGCTCCCACACGCCGGCGCCAAGGCCGCGCGCGGCAAGGTCGATGCGGCGGTCGAGCTGGCTGAGCGAGACCAGGATCAGCACCGTGGCGAAAGGCACCGTCATCACCGAATGCGCCATGGCGACGCCCAGCCAGGTGTCGTAGCCGAAGAACGAGCTCATGCCCGAGATCGACGTCAGCAGGAAGTAGAGCGTGATCGCCGAGACCACCGGCGGCACCACCATCGGCAACAGCACGAAGCCGACAAGGGTGGCCGTGAAGCGCGGCTGGAACATCCAGACGCCAAGGCTGAAGCACAGCGCCAGCACGGTGGAGATGACGCTGCTGACGATGCCGATGCGGATCGACAGCAGGATGGCGTCGAGCCAGCGCGGATCCTCGATCAGCGCGCGGTAGTGGCGCAGCGACAGTTCGCCCGTCGGCATAGCCAGCATGCGGCTTGGCGTCAGCGACACTGGGATGACCGCCAGCAGCGGCAGCAGCAGGAACAGTGCCACCAGCACGGCGAGGATCAGCGAGACGGGACCGGGGCGATAGGTCGGCATCAGATCAGTTGCTTCGGTCTGACATAGCGGAACAGCAGCGCCATGAGCGCGCCGACGAACAGCACCAGCACGACGCTGATCGCCGCGCCCAGTCCCCAATCGGGACTCTGGAAGATGCGCAGATAGATCAGCTCGGCGATCATCACGCTGCGGCCGCCGCCGAGGATCGCCGGCGTGACGAAGAAGCCGAGCGAGAAGACGAACACGATCATCGCCGAACCGATGATGCCGGAGCGCGTCATCGGCACGAACACGGTCCAGAAGGTGCGCATACGGCTGGAGCCGAGCCCGCGCGCCGCGAGCAGCACGCGCTCGTCGAGGCTGCGCATGGCGGAGGCCAGCGGGAACACCGCGAAGGGAATGAGGAAATGCGTCATGCCGACGATGACGCCGAACTCGTTGCGCACCAGCGCCAGCGGCTCGGAGATGAAGCCGATCGATTGCAGCCAGGTGTTGATCAGGCCGCGGTTGGACAAAAGCGCCACCCAGCCGAAGGCGCGGGTCAGCACCGAGATCCAGAAGGGGACGAGAATGCAGAATTCAGCGATTATGCGCTGTGCCGGGCTGCCGCGCACCCACACCATGGTGATGGCGTATGCCGCCGCCACGGAAACCACGGTGACGATCAGCGCGATGCGCAGCGTGCGGATGAACACAGACTGCACCAGGGCATCGGTGGCGAGCGCGCCATACTGGCCGAGTCCCGGTGTCGGCAAGGTGACGCTCCACTTGACGACGCCGAGGAACGGCCAGGCGTAGGCCAGCACAAGGAACAGGAGCAGCGGCGCCATCAGCACCGCCGCGCCCATCCTGTCGGAGAGGGTGCCTCTCATCGAAGCTCGTGCCCGGCCTGGTCAGGCCGAGATGATCTTGGTGTATTCGTCGAGTGCTGCCCCGTAATTCTTGGCGTACCAGTCCATGTCGAGCGCGATCTGCTTCTTCATGTTTTCGGGATCGACCGGGTTGATGCGCTTCTTGTCGGCGGGGATCAGCGCATCGGCGGCCGGATTGGCCGGACCCTGTCCGAGCTTGTCGAACATCACCAGTTGCTTTTGCGGATCCTGGGCGCTGGCGATGAACTTCATCGCTGCGTCCTTGCCGCCGGGGTTGCCCTTGAGCACGGCCAGCGCGCCGGGCGAAATCAGGCCCTGATCCCAGATGAACTTGATCTTGCCGCCCGAGTCCTGCTCGATCAGCGAGGCGCGGGTCGACCACACGATCGCCATCGAGGCTTCGCCGTTGAGCAGCACGCTCTGGCTCTCGGCGCCGCCGCCCCAGTAAGCCACGACGTTTTCCTTGAAGGCGGCGATCTTGTCATGCGCGCGCTTCAGGTCGAGCGGGTAGAGCGAGGCCGGCGCGATGCCGTCTGCGAGAAGTGCGGCTTCCCAACTCGACACGCCCCATTTGTAGAGCGAGCGCTTGCCCGGAAACTTCTTCACGTCGAAGAAGTCGGCCATGCCGGTCGGCGCGTCCTTGCCGTATTTCTCCGAATCATAGGCGATGACATAGGAGAAGAAATAGGTCGACGCCGCGTATTCCCAGCCGAACCCCTCGCGCATCTTCTTCTTGTCGACGATGGCGTAGTCGATCGGCTCGAGCGCACCCTGCGCGCCGAGCGTGATGGCCGAGAACGGGTCGACGTCGACGAGATCCCAGGTCGGCGCGCCGCTCTTGAACTGTGCGGCAATCGCGCCTTCGGTCGGGCCCGAACCGTCCATCTTGACGGCGATGCCGGTCTCCTTAGTGAAGGCCTGGCCATAGGCGGCGTCATAAGCGGTGAGGGCATCGCCACCCCAGTTGACCAGCACCAGTTCCTTGGCCTGCGCAAACGCGCCGGTCGAGCGCAGCAGCATCGGCGTGCCGGCCAGCACGAAGGCTGCAAGCTGGGTGAATTGCCGGCGCGAAATCTCGCCGCGCACAGCCCGGGCGGATAGCGCGTCCATGGCTTGTTTTTTGCTTTGGTCTGTCATTTTAGTTCCCCTTTTTCGTTGTTGGTTCCGGTGGTTATGGCGCGCTCCAGATTCTTTGCTGGAAGACTTCGCCGTTCTCGTCGTCATCCTCCGTCCGGAAGGAGGAAACCCTTTTCCGCCGGCCAGGTCAGCCAGACGGAATTGCCTTTGCTCAGCGCCGCCGCCGCGACCTCGTTCGGCACCGAGACGGTCACCTTGGCGCCCTGGCGCGTCGTCAGATCGAGTTTGGTCGCCGCGCCCAGATAGGTCGAGCCGATGGCGGTGGCGGCGATGCCATTCTCGCCGGCGGCGGCTTCGCGCGCGATCGACATATGCTCGGGCCGGATCGCCAGGATCGCATCGCCACGGACTTTCTCGGCCTTGCAGAGCATGTTGACCGCGCGGTCCTCGCAGAGGCCCGTCGAGCCATTGTCGGCGGGCTTGACCCCCTTCAACGGCAGCATGTTGATCTCGCCCAGGAACTCGGCGACGAAGCGGTTGGCCGGCCGGTCATACACCTCGTCCGGCGCTCCGACCTGCAGCAATTTGCCATGGTTGAAGATGGCGACGCGCGACGACAGCGCCAGCGCCTCGCTCTGGTCGTGGGTGACGAAGACGAAGGTGGTGCCGGTCTCCTGATGCAGCCGCTTCATTTCGGCCTGCATCTGGCCGCGCAGGCCCTTGTCCAGTGCCGAGAAGGGTTCGTCGAGGAGCAGCACGCCGGGTTCGAACACCAGCGCGCGCGCCAGTGCCACGCGCTGCTGCTGGCCGCCGGAAAGCTGCGCCGGCAGTTTCGTCTCATGGCCCTTCAGCCCGACGCGCTCGATCATCTCGGCAACGCGGCGCTTGATCTCGGCAGCCGATTTCTTGCGTACCTTGAGCGGGAAAGCGATGTTGGCTTCGACCGACATATGCGGAAACAGCGCATAACCTTGGAACACCATGCCGGCGGCACGCTGCTCGGCCGGCCGTTCGGTGATATCGACGCCGTCGCTGAAAAGCCTGCCGACGGTGGGCTGCACGAAGCCGGCCAGAATCATCAGGAAGGTGGTCTTGCCGGAACCCGAGGGGCCGAGCAGCGTCAAAAACTCGCCGCGGCCGATATTGAGCGTCAGATCGTCCAGCGCCTGGAACGAGCCGAAGCTCTTGCCGATCCCGATTGCCTTGATCTCTGCGGCCCGGCCGGGTTGCTGCATCCTGCCTCTTCCTTGATCGTGGCTTGAGCGTAGGGCAGTGCGCCGGCTCACCGCAACCGAATAGTTTTCGCCTGATCGGCAAATTTGATTCACGGATGGGAGGCTAGTACGGGCTGATCCGGTTCTCCGACAGCTTCGACCTCAACCACCCATTGAATGCTTCCAGCACCGGGTGGCTGGCCTTGGCATGTTCCGACACCAGGAAATACGAGCGCGGCGAGGGGATCGCGATGTCGAAGGGGCGCACCAGACGGCCTTCGCTCAGCGCCCGGCGGCTGGTCAGCTCGTCGCCCATGGCGATGCCCTGGCCGGCGATCGCCGCGGAAAAAACGAGGTTCATGTCCGAGAAGAAGATGCCGCCTTCGGTGTCGGGGTTTTCCACCTTGGACAGCGCCAGCCAGCGCGCCCAGTCCTCGGTGTCGCCGAGATGCAGGAGATTGGCGCGCAGCACGTCGGCCGGTTTTGAAAAGCCGCCGACCTTGTTGAGCAGTGTCGGGCTGCAAAGTGGCGTGAACGAGATTTCGCACAGCAACTCCACCGAGCGGTTCGGCCAGTTGCCGACGCCAAAGGCAATGAAGGCATCGGCGTCCGGATTGCTGACATCGTCCAGCCGCCTGGGCGTCAGGATCGACAGCGCCACGTCCGGATACATCTGCCGGAACTCGCCGATGTGGGTGCATAAAAACAGAGAGGCGAAGCCCGGCGTGCAGGAAACGGCGAACGAACCGCCGACGCCCGTGCCGGCCTGGCGCGTCACCGCATCGCCGAGCACCGTCAGCGCCTTTCTCACATCGGCGGCATAGCGCTGGCCGCGCGGTGTCAGCGCCACGCCCTTGCCGATGCGCTCCAGCAGGTCGAAGCCGAGGTCGCGTTCGAGGAGCCGCAACTGATGGCTGACGGCGCTGCGGGTGAGGTGCAGTTCGTCGGCGGCGCGCCAGACGCTGCCGTGACGGGCAAAACTGTCGAGGGCGCGCAGCGCCTGTGTGGAAGGTATTCGCAAGAGGCCTCAGGTGAACCGAATTTGCATGAACCGGAAAAACATATCACTTTTTGCAATGCCGCTTCACTGCTTTCTTGGGCCGCATGGAGAAACCGGTGACGACCTCGGCGCAAGCCACCGCGCTTGCCTGTCTCGATGGCATCCAGCCGTCGCTGTCGGCGTGGACGCGCACCATTTTCGATTTCGGCGAAACAGCCTGGCGCGAATACCAGTCGGCGGCCTGGTATGTCGCGCGGCTGAAGCATGAGGGCTTTTCGGTCGAGGAAGGGTCGGCCGGCATGCCGACCGCCTTTTGCGCCCACTGGACGAATGGCCCGGGGCCGACCATCGGCATGTACGGCGAATACGACGCCGTGCCCGGCAACTGCCAGGACGCGGCAACGGTGAAGCGATCGCGCCCGGGCCTCGGCAGCGAGGCCGGCGGCCACACCGATCCGCATTCCGGGCTTGGCATTGCCAGCCTCGGCGGCTTGCTCGCCACCAAGGCGGCCATGCAACGCCACGGCATCGAGGGCACGCTGCGCTTCACCGGCGAGCCGGCCGAAAAGGTCAGGGGCTCGAAACCGATCCATGCGGCCCAGGGCTATTATGACGGCCTTGCCGGCATGATCTCCTTCCACCCTTTCTACATGCTGCCGCTCTGCAACACGGCGCGCTGGGATACGCATTGCGGCGCCGCCTATGCGATGATCTACCGCTTTGTCTGCGACGAACCCGAAAACTGGGTTCGCACAGGCGATGGCGCGCCGATCCCGCAGGCGCATTCGGCGGTGCGGGCGCCCGGCGCCAACGACGCACTGATGACGATGTACATGGCCTCCAAGGCGCTGCGCGATTCCATGCTGCCCCACCAGGGCGGCTGGTCGGTCAGCGAGGCGATCCTCACCGCCGGGCAGGCGACCGCCGACAATCTGCCGGCGGGGCTGGCCGAGATCCAGTACATGATCCGCGTGCCGACCATTGCCATGGCAGAGCAGGTCACCGCGGTGCTCGACCGTAATGCGGCCGCGGCCGCGGCGATCAGCGGTTGTCGCCATGAGCGCCATTGGGTGTCGAAGTCGAGGCCGGGCCTCGCCAATCACGCCATGGCGGGGATTGCCTATGAGGCGCTGTCCACCGTTGGCGCTCCGAGCTGGGACGAGGCGGCGAAAGCGATCGGTCGCGAGGTCCAGGTCAATGCCGGCGGCACCGCGACCGACAACCCTTTCATCGACGAGATGGAGCGGCTGGTTGCGCCGCAAGAGGCCGAGGCAATCCTGCGCCGCGATTTGCCTCCGTCGCAGATCAACTCGACCTCCGACGACTACACCGACATGTCGTGGCACACGCCGACCGCACGCTTCTATGTCGCCCGCCCGGCGCTGCGCTCGGCGAATGGCCATGCCTATCCATCCTGGGCGATGAACGCGCTGGGCGGTATCTCGGCCACCATCGACCCGATGGTCATTTGCGCCGCCAAGACGGTTGCGCTTGCAGCCCTCCGCCTGCTCGAGGACAAGGCCGCGCGCGATGCGGCCATGGACGAATTCGTCACCCGCACCGGCGGCGGCATTGGTGGCTCCAACTGGATCGCGCCGCTTTGCGACTATGACCCGCCGATCAATTTCCGCTGGCCGGAATATGTCACCACCGCGCGGGGGCGCGATTGGTGGATTCCGAGCAGCCAACCCAATCAAGCTGCATAATCGAGGAGAACCTTATGACCGTCCATGACCGCATCGTCGCCGAGCCGTTCTCGCTGCAACGCCGCAACCCCGCCGGCGGCACCAAGCCGCTGACGTCATGGGGCTTTGCCAACGAGACCGACGTGCTGACAGACGTGTTGCTCGGCTCGCCAAACTTCCTGCGCCACCTCTCGACCAGCTCGCTGTCGCGCAAGCATTTGCGCGAAGCGCCCTGCAACGTCCAGATCGCGCAGGCGCAGCACAAGGACCTCGTCGCCGCCTACGAGCATTTCGGCGTCAACATCCACTGGCACGAGCCGACGCCGGAACTGCCGATGCAGGTCTATTCCAGAGACTCCAGCGTCATGACGCCCTACGGCGCCTTCATCACCGCCATGGCCAATTGGTGGCGGCGCGGCGAGAACTATGCCGCCATCCGCACCTATGAAAAGCTCGGCATCCCCATCTACGACATGGTCACGGCTGGCACCTTCGAAGGCGGCGACTTCAACGTCATCGAGGAGGGCGTGGTGCTGATCGGCTGCGGCGGCGCCCGCACGCAGGAAGAGGGCGCCCGGCAGGTGCAGGACTGGTTCGAAAAGGAAGGCTGGGAAACGCGCCTCGCCTTCATCGACGAATATTACGTCCATATCGACCTGATGGTGGTGCCGATCGCCGAAAAACTCACCGCGGTGTGTCTCGCCTGCACCGAGCCCGGCATCGTCGACTGGCTGAAGGGCAAGGGCCACGAGATCATCGACGTGCCGTTCCAGGACACGATGGCGCTCGGCTGCAACTTCATGTCGCTTGGCAAGGACAGGGTGATCGCGCCGACGTCGAGCCAGTCGCTGATCGGCCAACTCAAAGCGCGCGGCTTCGAGGTTGCTGCCGTCGACATGAGCGAGATTTCCAAGACCGGCGGCGGCATTCACTGCATGGCGCAGGCGCTCAAGCGCGAGCCGGCGTAAGGGCACGAATTGCCGCCGGGACCTGTGACGGACTGCTGTCAGATTTGACAAAACAGGCCTGGCAGAGGAAATTGATGCCATTAGAGGAGGGATTCTGTGAAGAAAACTTACGAAAAGCCGAGTCTGGCCAAAGCCGGCAAACTGGGATCGCTGGTCGCTTCGAACCCGTCGAAGCCCGCCCCCTGAGCGCAACCAGCCGCTGAAGGCCGAAATTCGGTCGTCCTGGTTATCGGCGACCGGATCGCGCTGTGTGATTGAAGGGAGCCCGCCGGCTTTGAACGGCGGGCTTTTTGCTTTGCGCCAGAGCGCTGCCGCGTCTGCCGGCTAGTCCAATCTGCCCGAACCTGAATTGAACTTGCGCCGGGCGTTTTCCAGATGCGCCCGCATCGCTTGGCCGGCCGCTTCCGGGTCGCGGCGCTCGATCGCCTCGAACACCGCCTGGTGGCCGGCAAAACTCGTGCGGTTTTCGATCTCCGTATTGGCCACGTGGATGCGCTGGTTGATCAGCCATTTGACCTAGCCGATGATTTGAAAACCAAGCCAGCTTCCCCAAAAAGATCATGCCCAAACAAAGCCATAGCGCGAAGACCACATGCGCGCCGTTCCCGCCCGCTCGGCGATCAGGGAGTGGCTGGCGTGAGATGGCCGCGCTGACGACGGAACGAGATCGCCTCGTCTGGCCGGCCGGACTCGCGACGGCGTGGTCCGGCCGGAATTCCATCTGCTATGCGGGTATCAACACGGCGATGCGATGCACGCCGACCTCCTTGCTTGTATTCGTCGCTTCATCGGTCTTGCCCTTGGAGCAGGTGTACATATCACCCGTCTTTAGCTTGAATTCCTTGTCCGCTTTCTTGATCGTGAATGCACCTGAGGTAATGGTGCACACCATGTCGTTGTCCATCACGGTTTGAGGAGCATGTGCTCCGGGCTGAAACACAACGTCGATAATTGCGATGCTCTTGTAGGCGGGAATGTCTGCATTGCCGGTGCCGACCTCCACCACCCTGACACCGGGCGCAATCTCCTTGCCCTCTTTCGGGCCGTATTTCTTGATTTTTGCCGATGCCGCCAAGGTGAACAAAGGCGCTACCGCGGCGGTCGTCAGACCGAGGGCAATTGCAGACCTGCGATTCATGGTTTTCATTGCATCCTCCCGATGCTCGTCATGCATGGATATGCACGATCCTCGATATATTAGCACAAACGAATTTACTTGTATGCAAAGTGACTGTGGCGCAGGCCAGCAAGAAAATGCTCCGCCGGATAATGTCGCTTCACTGTACCTTTTGCCGGAATTTCGAATGACAGGTCGAGCAATCCTGCAGGATGAGATGCAGGATATGCTCCGCCGGCAGTTTGGTCGGATCGACTTCAACGGCGCTCGGCCGCTTGCCGAGCAGGCTGCCGCCGCCCATCGCCAGGCCGGTGCCCATGCGCATGTCATCGGTGATGACGGCCGGCGCGCTTTCGGCCTTGGCGGCCAGAGCGTCGGCCAGCGTTCCGATATGATTTGCCAGGGCCTCGAATTCCGCCCGTGACTGATCGATCTCCAGCCTGGCCTGCGAAGGCGGTCCAAGCGAGCCGCTCGGAAATTCGGCAATCAGGGCAGGGCCGGTGCGCGCGCGCAGCGTGTCCGCTGCCGCCTTGAAGGCTGCCGCGTCATAGGCTTGCCTGCGGTCGAACATGCCGGCAATGGTTTTCGCAGCCGCCGCCATCTCCTTCATCGACGCCTGGCGGGCCGCGACGATCGGTCCGCTGCCGACGGAGGCGCCCATCGTAAGGGCACAGACCAGCCACAGCGGCGCCGCTTTCACAGTCCATCTCACGGCGCCATGTCCTTGCCCCATCCATCCGTGCTCAGCCAGCCGCAGCAGGGGTTCGACCTGCAGTCGGATTCTTCAGTCGTGATGCCGGTTCTCATCGGTAAATTTCCGTCGCCGGAGGTCTCCGTCTCTGAGCAGATAGACCTTCCAGCCACCGGAAGGTCAACTGATTGAGAAGGCCGATCAGCGGGCAATCAGCACAGGCTTGCAGCAAGCTGACGCAGCGTTTCCTTGACTTGGATCGCAAAAACGGGCAGCAAGGCGGGGGTGAGGGAGAGCATTCTACCGTGGCGCAGACCATGGAGTGCTCTTTTTTTCGTATCAGGCGCCGCATAATCGGTGGCTGATGGAGGGATTGGTTAACCAACTTTGTCCATCTTTTGATTCAATCGGCAACAGACGCGAAAGGTGCAGGGGGCACCAGCGAACTGTGGATGTCACGGATGCGAGGGTCGCAAGCCTGCATGCCGATTGAGAGTGGTTGTATGGCGTTTTTGCGTTTGAAAGACCGGGGCGATACTCCTGAACGGGGTTTGACTTCGAAGAGATCCGGCCAGCGCTGGGTGGTGGTGCCGGTTGTCGGCGCGGCCTTGGCGCTGTGGTCGGTGGCAACCATGGCCGGCCTCTATTCGCTCGGTACCTCGCTCACCGCAGCCTCCAACAGCCTTCCGCACAGTCTGCTTCTGCCGAACGCAGCACTTGCCGATTCGCGCCGCAGCCTCGCCAATTCGTGGGCGCCTCGGCTTTCGGCGCAAAAATCACAGGCCTCGCTGCTCAGCCAATGCGACGCCGGCTGCGCGCATGCCGCCGCGAACTTCGCGCATGACGGCAAGATGGCGCGGCTGAAGCCGGCCACGCACGCTGTGGCCCCGAGCAGTGTCGCCTCAAACATTGCGCCAAACACCAGCGTCGCTCTCGCCACTTCGCGCGGCATGCGCTTCGACGGCGTGGTGGCCAAGGCAGAGCTGTCGCCGCAAAAGCTGGCTGCCGCCTTCGCCAAGGCCTCGAATGCGCCCTTCATGCTTGCCAGCCTTCCGGTCGCTGCCCGTTTCGCCGAAGTCCGGCTGCCCGATCAGCATGGCCCGGCCTCGGAACGCTTTGGGCCGGAAGTGGCTGAGATCGAACGCTCATCGCGCCTGGCGCTGGCGCTGGCCAACAGCTTGCCGGAAGACGCTGACATGCTGGCCCCGCCGCCGGCCGTTGAAGCAATCGCCGGAGGGCAGGATCCTGAGCAGGCCGAGGTTCAGGTCGCTTCGCTGCCGCCGCAGGACGATCTGCCCGACAACATTGCGTTGCCCGGTTGGCGTCCACGCGCCGAAACCGCTCAGCCTGCCGAGGCTCGGCAAGCCAGCAAGCCCAGGGCAGCCAAGCCACAGACCGACAGGACGCCCGAGAGCCCCGCACCCCAGTCGCCGGGCAATTCGTCGCCGCGCTCGCCACGCAGTACTTCGGAGGTCGCCGCACTGCCTGGCGTGCCAGACAGCCAGAGCATCCAATCAAGCCGGATCAAGCCTGGCAAACGGTCGAAGACACAGGCCGGCGAGATGCTGGCCTATGCCAAGCCGGACGTCCCGGCGGGCGGTGTCGGTCGCGCCTTCAAGGATCTGTTCGCCACGCCCGGAATGGGCGGCGGCGTCGCCGTGTACGATATCTCGGCCAAGACCGTCTATATGCCGGACGGCTCGCGGCTGGAGGCCCATTCGGGGCTGGGTTCGATGGTCGACCAGCCGCGCTTCGTGCACAAGAAGAATGTCGGCCCGACGCCGCCCAACACCTATGATCTGCGACTGCGCGAATCCCGCTTCCATGGCGTCGAGGCGCTCCGTCTCACTCCCGTCAGCGGCGGCAATAAATACGGCCGCGACGGCCTGCTCGCCCACACCTACATGCTGCGCGGCGGCCGTGCGGAATCCAATGGCTGCGTCGTCTTCAAGGACTACGCCCGCTTCCTTGCCGCCTACAAGAAGGGCAAGATCAAGCGCCTCGTCGTCGTGCCGCGCCTGACCAAGCCGCTGACGCGGGTCGCTCAGGAAGGCCGGGGAGCGTAAGGCAGTAGGCAGTAGGCAGTAGGCAGTAGGCAGTAGGGCCCAGGAGCGTCCATCGCCTGTTGATTGTTTTTCTGCCCCTATTGCCTATTCCCCACTGCCTATTCCCTTTTCACCCCCAGGCAGACTATGAGTGACCCCTGCGGGTCGGCTTCACCACGAGGACATCCATGACAATACGCGCTGTCGTTTGGGGCGAGAACATCCATGAGCGGACCAATGAGGTGGTCGCAGCCCTCTATCCCGAGGGCATGCACACGACCATCGCCAAGGCGCTGAATGCCGACAAGGCGATCTCCGCCTCGACCGCCACGCTCGAGCAGCCGGAGCACGGCCTGCCGGCCGACCGTCTGGCCGAGACCGACGTGCTGGTCTGGTGGGGCCACAAGGATCATGGCGCCGTCGCCGACGAGATCGTCGAGCGCGTCGCCCGCCGGGTCTTTGAAGGCATGGGGCTGATCGTTCTCCATTCCGGCCATTTCTCGAAAATCTTCAAGCGGCTGATGGGCACGCCCTGCACGCTGAAATGGCGCGAGGCGGGTGAGCGCGAGCGGCTCTGGGCGACCAGTCCCAGCCATCCGATCGCCGAAGGCGTCGGCGAATATTTCGAGCTCGAGAATGAAGAAATGTATGGCGAGCAGTTCGCCGTGCCCGAACCGCTGGAGACCGTCTTCATCTCCTGGTTCCAGGGCGGCGAGGTGTTCCGTTCTGGGCTGACCTATCGCCGCGGCGCCGGCAATGTCTTCTACTTCCGCCCGGGCCACGAGACCTATCCGACCTATCACGACGCCAATGTGCACAAGGTGCTGCGCAATGCGGTGAAGTGGGCGCACAATCCGCAGGGCACCAAGTCGGCGATCCTCGAGGCGCCGAACGTGCCGGTCGAGAAGGCGCTGGAGCCGATCGTCGAGCGCGGCGGCAAGCTGCACGCTTCGGGCGAGGCCGGCTTCCGCTAAAGCAAAATCCAGGAAAAAAGGCGTAGCGGTTTTCCGCATGGGTTTCCTAGACCGTATCTGCGCCATATGATTGAATCGAACCAATTCGCTCGGAGTGCAGAGAATGCGGCTTTTGATACTGGGTACCGGCTGGATGGCGCAGGAGCATGCCCGCCGCTTCGGCGGTATCGACGGCGTCGAGATCGTCGGTGCTGTCGACGTCGATGAAAAGCGCGTTGGCGAATTTGCCGACGGGTTCAAGATACCGAAGCGATTCACATCGCTGGAAGACGCGCTGGCGTGGGGCGAGTTCGATGCGGTCGCCAACGTCACGCCCGACCGCATTCACCACCCGACCACCATGGCGCTGATCGCGGCCGGCAAGCCGGTGCTGTGCGAAAAGCCGCTGGCCGAAGACTTCGGCAAGGCAAGCGAGATGGCCAAAGCGGCTGAGGCCGCCGGCATCGTCAACATGGTCAATCTCACCTATCGCAATGTCGCTGCCTTGCAGAAGGCGCGGCAGATGGTGCTGGCCGGCGAGATCGGCACCGTCCGCCACGTCGAGTCCTCCTATCTACAGAGCTGGCTGGTCTCGAAATTCTGGGGCGACTGGCGCACCGACCCGAAATGGCTGTGGCGGCTGTCGCGCGACCACGGCTCCAACGGCGTGCTCGGCGATGTCGGCATCCACATCCTCGATTTCGCCAGCTATGGCGCCGCACTCGACGTCGACCACGTGTTTTGCCGGCTGCGCACCTTCGACAAGGCGCCAGGCAACCGTATCGGCGAATACGACCTCGACGCCAATGACAGCTTCGCCATGACGCTGGATTTCTCCAACGGCGCCTTTGGCGTCGTTCACGCCAGCCGCTGGGCGACCGGCCACATCAACGAATTGCGCCTGCGCATCTATGGCGACAAGGGCGGCATCGAAGTCGTGCACAATCTCGAGGGTTCGGAACTGAAGGCGTGTGTCGGCGAGGATATCGAGAACGCCAAATGGCAGGTGCTCGACGCCGGCACGGTGCCGACCAATTACCAGCGCTTCGTCGATGCGGTTCGCAGCGGCGTGCAGGCCGAGCCTTCATTCCACCATGCCGCCGAACTGCAGAAGGTGCTGGATCTGGCCATGGTTTCGGAACAGAAGCGGACGGAACTGAGGGCCAGCGCCGATACGCAGTGATGTGAAGGGGAGGAAGAAACTATGGTCTCGCGCCGCGCGCAATGTCTCTGCGGCCAGCTTTCAGCCGTCTGTTCGGGCGAGCCGGTGCGCATCTCGGTCTGCCACTGCCTCGACTGCAAGCGCCGCACCGGCAGCGCCTTCAGCTACAATGTCCGGTTTGCGCAAGCTGATGTATCGATCGAGGGGCGGGCGAAGCAGTTCACGCGCGCCGGCGACGAGGGCGGCCGCGTCATCTACAATTTCTGCCCGGAGTGCGGCGCCGCCGTCCACTATCGCATCGACACGCAGCCCGGTGTGATCGCCATTCCCGTCGGCGCCTTCGCCGACCCGTCGTTCCCGCCGCCCTTCCAGTCTTTTTACCACGAAAGCCGTCGCTGTGAGTGGGTCGAGATCAACGCCGAGCCGCTGGCGACGTTCGACTGAAGGCCGCTTTTTGGATACCCGGAACCGTCCGCACGCTCCGCGCCTTTGAGAGGGCATCGCCCCCCTGATTGCCATTGCCGAGCCGTTAGCCACCGCGCTCGGCTGCCCCATGAATAGGCATAAGTCAAGACGAATCCGGCTTGCGGCCCGATTGCTGACATGCTTACCTGACGGCATGTGTTCAATGGGGGTATATGGATGGCTAAGGAATCTTCGAATTCCGCTTCTTCAGAAAAGAAGGCGGACGTAAATCTGATAGGTAACACAGAAGGAAACGGGCTGAACTTCATGGGAGTTCAGGCCCGCGAAAACGGAACCGCCGGCGACGCCGTCGGTGTCGACAAGATCCGTGACCTGCTCTTCGGCAACCAGATGCAGGACTATGACCGCCGTTTTTCCAAGCTTGAAGAACGGGTGTTGCAGCGCTTCAAGGATGTCGAGTCCGAGGCCAAGCGCAATCTCGAAATGTACGAGTCGAATGCAAAGAAGCAGATCGATTCGCTTGCAGGGCAATTGCGGAGCGAAAAAGATTCACGAGCCGATGCCGACAAGGAGATCGACCGGAATCTTCGCGAGCAAAACCAGGCTCTTGAAAAGCAGGTGCGCACGTTGTCGGATCAGTTGAGCGCGCTCGAGCGCGACGTTTCGGACCGGATAAATCGAAACGATCATTTGCTGCGTGAGGAAATCAAGCAGAAGAATGAAGGCGTTCAGATGCTGATCGAGAAGATGTTTGCCGACCTCAGCAACGTCAAGACCGACCGAAATCTTTTGGCTGGCCTGTTTGTCGAGGTTGCAAAGTGTCTCAATCAGGATCCCGTCGGGAGCAAGAGCAACTCGGACCGCAGCTGGAAAGTGAGTTGATGGGACCTTGACGTCCACCGTCGACCCATTCAACCTTCCGCAAAGAACAGCCTCGAACGATACAGAGATTGATCGCGAGGCTCTGGCTCGTCTTTTGATCGAAATTGCCCGGAACGTTGATCCGGACTACCGTGCGCAGTTCGAGGCGGTTCCAACCGCCGATCCGCGCATGGAAACGCTGCGGCAGTTGCTGGTCAGCCGCGAAATCTCCGAGCTTTCACGCGTCACGCATCTGCTCGACGAACCCGAGCAGCTTGCGGCGGCCGTGGGCGACGTTCTTCCCAGTGCTGCCGGACGAGCGCCTTACGCGCAACTCGGCGAGGCGCTTGCGCCAGCTGTCGAACGGGCTGTGCAACGGTCGATCCAGAAGAGCCCGCGCACGCTGACGGACATATTGTACCCGGTGTTTCTGCCGGCAATTCGCAAGTCGATCGGCGAAAAGATCGACCAGACCTTTCAGTCGCTGAATGAAACTCTAAGGCACATATTCACCTGGCACGGGCTCAAGTGGAGACTTGAAGCCTGGAGAACAGGGGCAAGCTTCTCGGCAGTTGTTCTGAAGCATTCCCTTGTCTACCGTGTGGAACATGCCTTTCTCATTCATCGGAATTCCGGCCTTTTGATAGCGCATGTAACTGCCGACAATGCGACGAGCGAAGATCCTCAGCTCATTTCTTCGATGCTCAGTGCGATTCAGGATTTTGTAAAAGACTCATTTAACGAGAAAGAGCAGAGCGGCCTGGACACAATCCGTTTCGGCGAGCTTCGTCTCTGGTCGGAAGTTGGACCGTTTGCGACACTGGTTTCGGTGATCCGGGGAAATCCGCCGGAGGAATTGCATGAAATCGTTCGCGATGTGTTGCTTCGCATCCATGAGCAATCCTCAGAGGCTTTAGAGCAGTTTGACGGCGACGGTTCGCAGCTGGCCTCCGTAGAGGCGCAGTTGCAGACCTGCGTCGAGCTGAAGCAGGAGGAATCAAACGACGGATTTCCGTGGCTGGTGGCGGCCGTTGCCCTGTTGCTCTTGAGTCTGGCAGGCGGTTGGTACTTTCTTTCCTGGCAATCAGCGCAGCGCTGGCAGGCTTACGTGTCGCGCTGGCAGGCTTACGTGTCGCGAGTGGAGGCCCAGCCGGGCATCATCGTTGCCGAACAGCAGGTACGCGATGGCCAGTTCTATATTGCCGGCCTGAGGGACCCGCTTGCCGTCGACCCGCAGTCGCTGTTGTCAGGCACGGGAGTCGATCCGGCCGGGGTTCATTCGCAATGGCAATTTTATCAGAGCCTTGAGCCGGAGTTCGTGCTGAAGCGGCTGACGGCGTCGCTGGCTCCGCCGGATTCAGTGCGACTTTCGATTGTCGATGGCCGCATCGTCGCCGAGGGTGAGGCTCCCGACACCTGGATCAGCCGGGCGCGCGCGGCGGCCCAGCAGCTTTCGGCAGGCGGGCCGGTCTTCGATATCTCGGGGGTTCGTGACGTAAGTCCCCAAGTGCGCGAGGCGGAGCGCTGGCACGCCTATGTGTCGCGACTGGAGACCCAGCCGGGCATCATCGTTGCAGACCAAAAGATAAGCGACGGCCAATTCTATATTGCCGGCCTGCGAGACCCGCTTGGCGCCGATCCGCAGTCGCTGTTGTCGGGAACAGAGGTCGATCCCGCCCGGGTTCATGCGCAGTGGCAGTTCTATCAGAGCCTTGAGCCGGAGTTCGTGCTGAAGCGGCTGACGGCGTCACTGTATCCGCCGGATACAGTACGACTTTCGATCGTCGATGATCGCATCGTTGCCGAGGGTGAGGCTCCCGACACCTGGATCGATCGCGCGCGCGCGGCGGCCCGGCAGCTTTCGGCAGGCGGACCCGAATTCGACATCTCCAAGGTTCGTGACGTGAGCCCCGAAGCACGCGCGGCGGAGCACTGGCAGTATTATGTGTCGCGACTTGAGGCCCAATCGGGAATCATCGTCGCCCAACAAAGCGCGAGGGGCGGACATTTCTACATTTCCGGCTTGAGAGACCCGCTTGCCGCCGACCCGCAAGCCCTGCTCTCCGGAACGGACGTTGATCCTGCCCGCGTTCATGCACAGTGGCAATTCTATCAGAGCCTTGATCCGAAGTTTGTGGTGAAGCGGCTGACCGCGGCGCTGTCCCCGCCGAAAACCGTTCATCTCTCGATCATCCAGGGTCGCATCGTGGCCGTGGGTGAGGCTCCTGCCGGCTGGATCAACCGCGCGCGGGCCGCCGCTGAACAACTTTCGGCGGACGGAGTGGTTCTGGATGTCTCGCAACTGCGTGAGCTGAACCTTGCAGAACTTAATCATTTGAGGCAGGCCATCCAGACGACCGATATTTTCTTCTCTTCCGGCAAGGTTGTGCCGGGACCGGAGCAGACGCCGGTTCTCGACAGGTTGGCGGATCAAATAAAGGAATTCGCCCAGAGTGCCCGCAATTCCGGCGTAACGGCGCGGTTCATGTTGACCGGGCATTCGGACACCACGGGCCGTGAGACGGCCAACGCGTCGATCAGCGCCGCCCGCGCCGAGACAGTTCGTGCGCTTCTCAACAAGCGGGGCGTCGCTCCCGAATTGCTGCTGGTTCGGGGCGCGGGCACTTTTGAGCCGGCTGTACCTGAAAACAGTCTAACCGGTAGCTCCACCAATCGCCGGGTTTCGATTACCGTAAACCTGGACTAGCGGAGCCCAACATGTTGCAAAAAAAGATCTGCATGCTGGGCGGTTTCGCTGTCGGAAAGACGAGTCTGGTCCGCAGGTTTGTGCAGAGCATCTTCTCAGAAACCTACTTGACCACCGTTGGAGTGAAAATCGACAAGAAGAGCGTCGCGCTCCCGGACAAAACCGTGGATCTGATTTTGTGGGATTTGGCCGGCGAAGACGATATCGGCTCATTCCGCGTCAGCTATGTTCGCGGTGCAACCGGGCTCGTGCTTGTCGTCGATGGAACCCGCGCCGCTACTCTTGCCGTGGCACTCACGCTGCGCGAACGGGTCGAGGCCGAATTCGGCGCCATGCCGTTCGTATTGCTGTTCAACAAGTCCGATCTGGCCGATCGGTGGGCGATATCGGATGGTGAGATCAACGAGTTGAGGCAACGTGGATGGCAAATCTATCTAACAAGTGCGCTTTCGGGCGAGCAGGTCGATGACGCCTTTCGTCAACTTGCCTTGATGGTCACCAAATAGACCATGCACGAATTGCCAAAAGAAGTCAGAAATTGGTTTTTCAATTTCTTCTTCGACGGGCACGCTGTCGCTTATCTGAAAATCGACCCTGAGCTTTGCATAGCTGCCAAGGGCGGTAATGTTGAACATTACGGGCTGTCATCACTTCGCATCGGCAAGCCTGTTGCCGAGCAGCTTGAATTCATGGAGGGTTTGCTGCCTTGCCCGGAGCTTCCGTTTCGCATGGACATGGTTGAACTGCCCGGCGGGCGTGTCGCCGACCTCCATTTTTTTGCTGACAATGCGTTCGTGTGGCTGCTTTTTCTGGACGCCACTGCCGAACGAGACAACAGGCAGCGGCTTCAACAGAAGGCCTATGAAATGACGCTCCTGCAAGAGAGGGAGCGTCAACTCAACGAAAAATTGCAATCGACGAACGAGGCACTGAGAAAGAGCCAGGAGGGATTGGCGCGTGAATACCAGCGCGCCGAAACCCTGCTCCTCAACATTCTTCCGGCATCCATCGCGGAGCGGTTGAAAGCGCAAAAGAAAATTGCCGACAACCATGCGGAGGTGAGTGTGCTTTTTGCCGACATCGTCGGCTTTACCGAAAGAGCGCGCAGCGTCGGAGCGGTGACGACGCTCGCTATTTTAAACTACTTCTTCAAGGCGGCGGATCGGCTCTCTGAGCGATACGGCTGCGAAAAAATCAAAACAATTGGCGATTGTGTGATGGTGGTCGCCGGCCTGCCCACGGCGCGATCCGATCATGCAAAGGCCCTCACGCGCTATGCGATTGAGCTGCGCAAAGCGGTCAAGCGGGAACGCTTCGCAGGAGAACCGATAAGGCTGAGAATTGGAATTCACTCAGGACCGATCGTCGCCGGCGTCATAGGCAAGAGGCGGTTCGCCTATGACCTGTGGGGTGAGACCGTTAATCTCGCCTCACGTATTCAAACGTCCGCGGAGCCCGATGAAATCCGTATTTCCGATGCAACTTGCCAACTGCTTGGACCGAAATTTGCTTGCGACCCACTCGAGGAAACGGAATTGCGCGGTGCGGGTCGCGTGCGAATGTGGCGGCTCCCGAGCTGATCCGTCGCCTGCGGTGCGACCGTGGAGCGCCGATAGCGGCGCCCGAAAGCCATTGGCGTGACCTGATCTTGCGATCGCAAAGCACCCTTTGCGCTTGCCCGGAAGGCCTCTATTCTGGAGCACAGTGGCCGCTGGTGGGATAGAATGTCGGTACTGCCTTTTCTGAGAATCTACGCACCGCTAAATGCGGTGCTCGCTGCGCCTGGGCTTCTGGCGGTGGCTGCGCTCACGATGCCGAACATGTCCGGACGAAGCAGACTGGCTCTGGCTGCCGTGCTCGCTGTCATTTGGGCCGCCTATCTTCTGCAGATGGCCGAGACCCTGCTCAAGCGCTGGGCGGGAGACCTCAGGGACAGGACGCCGGCAATCGCGATCGATGTGCTCGCGGTTTTCGTTCCAGTCACCGCATTTCTGCTCGACGGCACGCCCGACCGGAGCCTCTACTGTGCTGTCTGGCTGCTGAAGCCGCTGCGCGACTCGACCTTCTTCCCGCTGCTTGGCAGGGTTCTGGCCAACGAAGCGCGCAACCTGGTCGGCGTCACCACGGTCTTCGGCCTGGTTCTGTTCGGTGTCGCACTCGCGGCCTATGTCATCGAGCGCGACGTCCAACCGGAAAAGTTCGGCAGCATCCCCGAGACAATGTGGTGGGCGGTGGTCACGCTGTCCACTACCGGCTATGGCGACGACATTCCGCAAAGCTTCGCCGGCCGCGTCCTTGCCGGGGCTGTCATGATGTGTGGCATCGGCATCTTCGGGCTCTGGGCCGGCATTCTTGCCTCCGGCTTTTATCAAGAAGTCCGTCGCGAGGATTTCGTCCGCAATTGGCAATTGATTGCCGGCGTTCCGTTGTTTCAGAAGCTTGGCCCGGCCACGCTGGTCGAGATCGTGCGCGCGTTAAGACCCCGCACGGTGCCGGCGGGCGCCGTGATCTGCCGCAGCGGCGAGACCGGCGATCGGATGTTCTTCGTCGTGGAGGGCCGCGTCAGCGTCGCGACGCCGAACCCGGTGGAGCTTGGCCCTGGCGCCTTCTTCGGCGAGATGGCGCTGATCAGCGGCGAACCGCGTATGGCGACCGTCACTGCCGCAACTTCTGTCTCACTCCTGTCGCTGCACGCGGCGGATTTCCAGATGCTGTGCAGCAGCAGCCCGGAAATCGCGGAAATCATCCGCAGGACCGCGCTCGAGCGGCGCGGCGCGGCGCCGGTGGCTTGACCGTACAGCCGATGGTGGCCCGGCTGGAACTGGATGGTACGGCTCTATCGACCACGCGCGAAGCTTCTGGACGGCACGTGGAAGTTCCAGAGGCGTAGCCGGAGACCTAAACGTAGCCGATCCACTCTACCGGCGGCTCGTTGTTTGGCGCTGTGCGTCGACAGTTCCTGCCCCGCGGCCTTTCGGCTTGGGCTAAACTCTAATGCCTTAGAATCTTGCTTAGAAAAGCCCGGCTGCGGTCGGTCTTCGGGTCGGAGAAAAACGCCTCCGGCGTGCCGCTTTCGACGATGGCGCCGGCGTCCATGAACACCACGCGCTGCGCCACCTTGCGAGCAAAGCCCATTTCGTGCGTTACCACCATCATGGTCATGCCTTCCTCGGCCACCGCGACCATGACGTCGAGCACTTCGGAAATCATCTCGGGATCGAGCGCCGAGGTCGGTTCGTCAAACAGCATGATCTTGGGGCGCATGCCGAGGCAGCGCGCGATGGCCACACGCTGCTGCTGGCCGCCGGACAGCTGTGACGGGTAGGCGTTGACCTTGTCGGCGAGGCCGACCTTGGCCAGCAAGTCGCGCCCGGCCTGCTCGGCCTCGGCGCGGGGGATCTTGCGCACATGGATCGGCGCCAGCGTGACGTTTTCCAGCGCCGTCTTGTGCGGGTAGAGGTTGAACGACTGGAAGACGAAGCCGATCTCAGTGCGCAGCTGCGTCATGTTGGTGGCGGGGTCGCCGAGGCGCTGGCCGTCGACGACGAGGTCGCCATCCTTGATCGCTTCCAGGCCGTTGATGCAGCGGATCAGCGTCGACTTGCCCGAACCACTTGGGCCGCAGACGACGACCACTTCGCGCGGCTCGACTCTGAGCGTGATGTCCTTCAGCACATTGAGCGAGCCGAACCATTTGTTGACGCCGCGAAAGTCGATCATGCCCGTTTTGGTCAGGTTTGTCTTGGTCGGGCTTGGATTGGTCATGGCGGTCAGCCCTTTGGGTTCGATGTCACAGCTGCACCTCGCCATGCGCCGCGCCCATGCGGCGCTCCAGCCGGCGGGCGAGCATGATCAGCGGATAGCAGACGACGAAATAGCCGACGCCGACCAGGAAGAAGACCAGCAGGCCGTTGGGCACACGCTGCACCACAAGCCAGCCGACGCGGGTGAGGTCGGTCAGCCCGATCGCCGAGACGACGGAGGAATCCTTGATCAAGAGTACATATTGCCCGACCAGCGGCGGCAGCACGATGCGCATCGCCTGCGGCAGCACCACCTGGCGCATGCGTTGCCAGCGCGACAGGCCAGACGCCAGAGCTGCCTCAACCTGGCCGGTCGGCACCGAGCGGATGCCGGCGGCGACGATCTCGCAGATGAAGCACGCGGCGAGGTTGGTGAGCGCGATGATGCCGGCGGTGAAGGCATCGAGCTCGATGCCGAATTCCGGCAGGATGAAGAAGATCAGAAAGATCTGCACCAGGAACGGCGTGCCGCGGATCAGGTCGACCCAGGCCCCGATCACGCTCGAGATCAGCCGGTTGCCGCCGGTGCGCAATATGCCGAGGCCGAAGCCAAGCAGCGTGCCCAGCACCAGGCTGATCGCCGACAGCATCACGGTCATGCCAAGGCCGCGCAAGGCGAGGGGGTAGCTGCCGGCCAAGCTTTGCAGCTGTTGCCAGATCATGTGCTGCTCCTTGCCGGCTGCAGACCGAGCCACCGACTGGACAGCCCCGCCAGTCCTTTGAGGCAGTAATAGAGCAGCAGATAGAAAGCGGCGATGGTGAGAAAGCCTTCCGCCGGCATGAAGCGGTCGGACGCCAGCAACTGGCCGGCGCGCGTCAGTTCGGAAACCGAGATCAGCGACAAAAGCGCGGAATCCTTGACCAGCACGATCGCCTGGCCGAGCAGCGGCGGGATCGTCACCTTGAAGGCTTGCGGCAGGATGACCAGGCGCATGCGCTGGACATAGGTCATTCCCGAGGCAACCCCGGCCTCGACCTGGCCGCGCGGGATCGACAGGATGCCGGCGCGGATGATTTCCGCGACATAGGCGCCGCTGTTCAGCGACAAAGCGATGATGCCGACGACGAGCTCGGGCAGGACGAAGCCGAGACGCGGCAGGCCGAAATAGAGGAAGTAGAGCTGCGCCAGCAACGGCGTGGCGCGCACGGCATCGATATAGCCCTTGGCCAGCACGCGAAACAGCTGGCCGCGCTGCAGGTTCATGGCGGCGAGCACGATGCCGACGGCCAGCGCGCCCGCAAAGGACAGCGCCGACAGCCATACGGTCGTGATCAGACCCTGCCCGAACAAAGGCAGATATTCGATGATGGTGCGGAAGCTGAAATTTTCGAGCATGGCGGTGAATTGTGAATGGTAATGGGCAGTAGTGAGTGGTGAGTGGTGAGCAGTGAAGGGCGTCCGGAATGGCCATTCACCATTCACCATTCACCATTCACCATTCACTACTTCCTACTCACTACTCCCTGCTTACCTCTGCTTAGTGATCCTTCTTCCAGGCGTCGGAATTGACCCAGTAGTCGAGGTTCTTCTGCAGGCGTCCGTCGATGCTGACCTGGTTGAGGAACAGGTTCATCCAGATCAACAGGTCCGGCTCGTCGTACCGGGTGGCGAAGGCAAGCGGCTCCTTCGACAACAGGTCCGGCATGATGGTGAAGGTGCCGGCGGGATAGGCTGTCGACTGACCCTTGACCGCCGAGACGTCGTTGACGCCGCAATCGGCCTGGCCGTTGTTGACTGCGTCGAGCAGCAGCGGGCCGCCGCCCTTGTAGCTCTTGATGTCGGCATCCGGGAAGGCGTTCTTGGCTTCCTTTTCGCCGGTGGCGCCCAACAGCACGGCGATCTTGGTGCCCTTGGCCTTGCAGTCCTCGGTGGTCTTGAACTTGCTGTCGGCCTTGGTGAAGACTGTGCTGCCCGTATACATGTAGGGCGTGGTGAAGGCGACCTTCATGCCGCGCGCCAGCGTCGGCGTCATGTCGGCGACGAGCAGGTCGGCCTTGCCCGAAAGCAGCGCCGGGATCAGCCCGTCCCAGTCATAGTCGAGGAAGGTGATCTTGACGCCCATTTCCTTGGCCATCAGCTCGGCGAGTTCGACCGAACTGCCGGTGCGCTCGCCGGCCGCGCCGACCAGCGAGAAGGGAGGTCCTTGCGTCTGTACCGCGACGCGCAGTTCGCCGCGCTTGGTGATCTCGTCGAGCGTTCCGGCACTGGCCGCCGTGGCGAGCCCCGCAAGCGCAAGTCCGGCGATAAAAAGTCTGGCAATCTTCATTTTGGCATTCCTCCTGTTATCGTTGTTGTTCCACTTTGTTATTCCACCCTTTTGGGTGTTTTTTGAGCGGCGGCACCGTTTGCCGGCGGCAGCCACCGTTCGAAAATCGTCAGTCCCAGGCCACCGTTTCGGTCACCTTGATGCCACGCCTCGCCAGTTCGTCAAAGAAGGGTTCGTCCGGCACATGCAGCAGCGGGTTGAGCAGGCCAGGTGTGGCGATCTCGCGCCGCGCCAGCATCTGCGCCACGATGCTGGCGGGATAGCCGACGCCGAGGCTCATGCCGAACAGGCCGGATGCCAGGTCGCGTTCGATGATCAGGTCCGATGTCACCGTTTTGGCGCGACCGCCCTCGAGACCGGAAAAGACATTGCGCATCACGCAAAGGTCCTTCTCGTCAGCGCCATACTGCAATTGCGGGCCGAGCAGCCGGCCGAGAAATTCGCGGGGGCTGGCGCCGGTGCCGGGCACCTTGTCTTCGGAGAGGAAGCCGAGTTCCTTCAGCGGCGCCCAGAACGCCGACCATCCCGGCCAGCGCAGTGTATAGCGGCCCGAGCGTTGCAATCCCTTGGCGGCCGCCAGCATCTCGACATAGTGCAGCGCGTCGCCATTGGGGAAAGCTTCCAGCCGGCCGAGGCCCGCGACCTCGATCTCGTGGATGAAGGCATTGTCGTGCTGCCGCCCGGCCGGCACTTCGACGCGCTTGCCATGCTCGATCATCACGCTGTCGCGGTTCTGGCTGACCAGAACCATGTCGAAATTCCAGCTCACCTTGTAGCAGAGCGGCTTCGCCATCGCCTTCGGTTCGGGGATGCCGCCGCAATAGGAATCGATCGAGGAGATCCTAGAGAACTGCTTTGCGGCGCGCGCGTAGAGCACGAGGTCGATGCCGGGATCGAGCCCGCATTCGGTCATGATCGAAACGCCGGCCTGTTCAGCCTCCGCCGCCAGATCGGCAATCGCCTTGCCGTAATTGGTGGTGACCAGCGGCGTGCGCGTTGCGATCGCGGCCTGCACCGCCTCGCGCATCAATGGCTGTGGCAACAGATCGATGGCGGCGTCGACATCCGCCAGCACGGTGGCAAGTGCCGGGCCGATGGGGCCCTCGGGCACGACGAAACGCACGCGGGAAAGGTCGGTC
This sequence comes from Mesorhizobium sp. M0659, assembly GCF_040320605.1. Lineage (NCBI taxonomy): Bacteria > Pseudomonadati > Pseudomonadota > Alphaproteobacteria > Hyphomicrobiales > Phyllobacteriaceae > Mesorhizobium > Mesorhizobium sp. M0659. The sequence goes on along the minus strand of NZ_JAMYPY010000016.1, from coordinate 9,585 downwards.
AGCCCGGCAAGCCGGGCAGGGCCGTCGGCCGACGTATCGACGCAGACGACTTCCTCGACGCCGGCGCTGGCGACGAGATCGGCGATGGCCGCCCGTCCCTGCAGGCCGAGGCCGCCGAGAACAGCTATTCTCATGCCGGCTCCTTGCGTGACGGTGTTTCTTCCGACCAGCAGCCTTCGGGAAGGCTGACCCATTTGTTGCATGAAGCCATGACGACGAAGGTTTCGCTGCGCACGACTTCCCCGGGAATGCCGGCGCCCGGAATCAGCTCGCTGGTGATGCGGTAGAGGTCGGCGACATCGCCGGCGACGGTCACGTCGACGATGATGTCGAAGCGCCCGGTAACCACCGAGGCCGAGTTGACGAAAGGCAGTTCGGCAATGCGCTGCGCCAGTTCCCGAGCGCGGCCACGTCCCTGAGCGTTGATGCCGACAATGGCCGAGATCAACTCGGGGCGTTCGGTCAGATTGAGCAGCCCGACGATCTTCAAGAGGTTGCGGTCGAGCAGATTGCGCAACCTTGAGCGCACCGTCGGCACCGAGATCGCCATCGTCTCGGCGAGCCGGTTGATGCCGGGCTGGGCATCCTGCGACAACAGCTTTACCAGCCGTCGATCGGTTTGATCGAGATGCTCACGCAAAAGCAAGCCTTTCATAAAGGAGAAAAATGTGGTGGAATTTCTTCCTGATATGAAAATAGCCTACGAGATATTTATAATAACAGCAAGAGGTGAGTTTGTTGCTACGCTGATCGAATGGACTGGAAGATCGCCACCGCTGCCGCAGTCAGCGCGGCATTGCCGGCCGCAACCGTGCCATCCGGCAGATGCTTCCCATCCTCCAGCCCGACGCGCGTCGACCAGTTGCGATCCGCCGCACGGCGCACGAACGGCCACACCGTCGCGTTCTCGCCATGCAGCAGGATGGCACGGCGAATGCCGGCGCGCTCCAGGACCTGTTCGATGCCGCCGGCGACCGCAAAAGCCTCGTCTAGCGTCTGCTCGGAAATCTCGATCAGGACGCGCAGCACGCGCCCGCCATGGTCGAGGCCGACCAGCCGCTCGGCGTCGGCGACCGACGCCAGACCCGCCTCGATGCCGATGCCGCGCTGGCGCAGGCTCTCCATGACGATCGGAGCCGCCGCCTCGCTGAGATTGACCGAGGCATAGTCCGGCAATTCGCGCCAGCCGGCGATGGCGACCAGCGTGCTTGTATCGTCATTCTCGATCCAGGCGCCGGTGGAGACGCCGATCAGCGTACCGGGGCAGGCACGGCGCAGCGCTGCGATCGTCGGGTCCATCGCTTCCGGCGCAAGGCTCTCGCGGCGGTCCGCGCCGCGGGCATGGACATGCAGCTCAGCTGCGCCCACGGCAATCGAAGCCGCCCCGTCGCGCGCCATGGTGTCGGGGTCGAGCGGCAGGGTGGGGTGAAAATCGGCGGCGCGCGCGCCATTGATGCAGGCCTGGACGATCATGGCTCTCGCGCTCCTGTTGCGGATCGCGCGAGCCTAGCAAAGAGCAGGGTGGAGAGGAAACGGGCGCGGTGAAGACTGCTGACAGGGTGCCGCTTCTGCGGAGCTTGCGGCATCGGCCCAGGACATACCATATAGCGGGACAGGACACGCCACGGGCGATCCTTACCCCTTTGCCGGACTGCCGGCCAGAAGGATTTGCGATGGCTGAGTTGAAGGTCAGAACCCGCGTCACCGGCGCGACGGCGACGCTGCAGCCAGGCGGCTTGCCGGCTGTCACGACGCCGACCGGCGGCGCGGTCGATGTCGTCACCGGCGTGAGCGCGCCGGGCTTCAATCCGCTCGACCTGCTCTACGCCTCGCTCGCCTCCTGCATGGTGCTGAGCGCGCGCATCGCCGCCTCACGCCTCGGCGTCGCCGCCGAGCTTGGCGAAGTACGCGCCGAGGTCAGCGGCGAGAAGGCGAAGGACGAACCGTCGCGCGTCGAAAGGCTCAACATCAGGCTCGACATCTCAGGCGATCTCGACGCTGCGACCAAGCAGCGGATCGTCGAGGACGCCGAAGCGATCTGCACGGTGTCCAACACGCTGCGCGCCGCGCCGCAATTGCATACGACGCTTGGGTGAGGGTGTCGCAGAATGCCTCGCTACCACCAACCAAGGACCGTCCCATGGCCATGATCCCGCCGATCGACTACGCCTCGGCATCGCAAGACATCCGCGCCGAGCACGACAGGGAACTTGGCCTGCGCGGGCGCATGACCAACATGAAGCGCATCCTGCTGCATTCACCGGCAGCCCACCGCATCTATGCCGAATGGTTCACCCTGCGCGATCTCTTGAAGCCCACGCTCGACGACCGCGCCATCTGGCTGTTGTCGCTGGCGGTCTCCGAGAGATGCCGCGCCGAGATTCCGCTCACCTTCTTCCGCCGCGCGCTGATCGACAGCGGTCTTGATCCCGAGGCGATCGAGCCCAGCGCTGAAGAAGCTTTGCTGATCGAATTCGGCAAGGCAGTCGCTGCCGATACCAACGCCGTTCCCGACGATGTCTGGGCGGCACTCAAGGCTCGTTACGACGACACACTGCTGGTCAACCTCGTCGCCTTCGCCGGCATCATGGTGGCGACCTGCTTGTTCACGAATGCGGTGCGCGTTGATCTCGACCCGGAGCTGGAGGTGTATCGCAAGCGGTGAAGCGCGTTTTCCCTTCTCCCACAGGGGGCAAAGGGGAAGATCGCGCTTCACCTCCGCAGGAATCGGGTGGTTCACGCCCGCCGTTCGCCCCACTTTGATCATATCAAAGGAGGCATCGATGACCATCCACTCGATAAGCACCAAACGCGCAGCCCATTCGGCCGAAGCGCGCGTCGCAGCGCAGGACTGGAGTGCTCTGATCGGCGAACTGAACAGCCACGGCAGCACCGTCATGCCGGCGCTGCTTTCACCCGAGGAGTGCACCGAGATCGCCGGTCTCTATCCGCATGAGGACCATTTCCGCAGCCATGTGGTGATGGCCCGCCATGGCTTCGGCAAGGGCGAGTACCGCTATTTCCGCTATCCGCTGCCGGATCTGGTCGGTGGCCTGCGCACCGCGCTCTATCCCAGGCTCGCCGGCGTCGCCAACGACTGGAACGAACGCATGGGCGTTGCACGGCGCTATCCCGATGACCACGCCGCCTTCCTCCAGCTTTGCCACGAAAGCGGCCAAACGCGGCCGACGCCGCTTCTCCTGCAATATGGCCCCGGCGACTTCAACTGCCTCCATCAGGACCTCTATGGCGATCTCGCTTTTCCCCTGCAGGTGGCGATCCTGTTGTCGCAGCCCGGCGAGGATTTCACCGGCGGCGAATTCGTCCTGACCGAACAGCGCCCGCGCATGCAAAGCCGTGCCGAAGTGGTGCCGCTGACCCGGGGCGATGCGGTGATCTTTGCTGTCCACAACCGCCCGGTGCAAGGCACGAAAGGCCATTACCGCGTCAACCTCAGGCACGGCGTCAGCCGCCTGCGCTCCGGCAGGCGGCATACAGTGGGGATCATTTTCCACGACGCGAAGTGACAATTCGTCGGACACAGCCAAAGCACCTCACTACCGCTGCTTATTGACATGGCGAGTTCGGCGGAACAGTCTCCGCTTGTGTAAGAGAGGGGCATTTATGAAACGATCCTATGAGAAGCCGACACTCGTCAGACGGGGCAAGCTCGCCTCGCTCGCCGCCCAGCAGGTGCCGTCAATAGAAGCGGAAGTGCCCGCACCGAACTGAGTACAGAAGCTGGTTCAAAAACAGCCCGTTGCGCAAAATCGCGCGGCGGGCTGTTTTGCATTCTGGAGGTGCGGACCGCAGCGGCTTTTGCGCGCGGCGTCAAATGGGCGCTTCCTCTGGCGCGGCCGATCGCGTAAGGGCCGGGGAAAATCCTCCAAGGTTCTTCCAGTCGCATGATCCGTCTTGAAAGCATCAGCAAGCAGAACGGCCGCCAGCTTGTCTTCATCGAGGCCTCGGCCTCGCTACAGAAGGGCGAGAAGGTCGGCCTTGTCGGGCCGAACGGCGCCGGCAAGACGACGCTGTTTCGCATGATCACCGGCCAGGAACAGCCCGACGAAGGCCAGGTGCAGGTCGATCGCGGCGTCACCATCGGCTATTTCAGCCAGGATGTCGGCGACATGGCCGGCCGCAGTGCTGTGGCCGAGGTGATGAACGGCGCCGGGCCGGTCAGCGACGTGGCGGCCGAAATGGCCGAACTCGAGGCGGCCATGGCCGACCCCGAACAGGCCGACCGGATGGAGGAGATCATCGAGAAGTACGGCGAGGCGCAGCATCGTTTCGAGGAGCTCGACGGCTATGCGCTCGATGGCCGCGCCCGCGAAGTGCTCGACGGCCTCGGCTTTTCCCAGGAAATGGTGGACGGCGATGTCGCCAAACTGTCCGGCGGCTGGAAGATGCGCGTGGCGCTGGCCCGCATCCTGTTGATGCGGCCCGACGTCATGCTGCTCGACGAGCCGTCCAACCATCTCGATCTCGAAAGCCTGATCTGGCTGGAGCAGTTCCTGAAGGGTTATGAGGGCGCGCTGCTGATGACCTCGCACGACCGCGAGTTCATGAACCGCATCGTCAACAAGGTGGTCGAGATCGACGCCGGTTCGCTCACCGCCTATTCCGGCAATTACGAATTCTACCAGCAGCAGCGGGCGATCGCCGACAAGCAGCAGCAGGCGCAGTTCGAGCGCCAGCAGGCCATGCTGGCCAAGGAGATCGCTTTCATCGAGCGCTTCAAGGCGCGGGCGTCACACGCCGCCCAGGTGCAGAGCCGGGTGAAGAAGCTCGACAAGATCGATCGTGTCGAGCCGCCCAAGCGCCGTCAGATCGTGAATTTCGATTTTCAGCCGGCGCCGCGCTGCGGCGAGGATGTCGTGACGCTGAAGAACGTCCACAAGGGCTATGGCAGCCGCTCGATCTATGAGGGGCTGGACTTCCAGGTCCGCCGCCGCGAGCGCTGGTGCATCATGGGCGTCAACGGCGCCGGCAAGTCGACACTGCTGAAGCTGGTGGCCGGCGCGTCTGACCCGGATGCCGGCACAGTTGCTCGGGGGCCGAGTGTGAAAATGGGCTATTTCGCCCAGCACGCCATGGAGGTGTTGGAGGGCGAACGCACCGTGTTCCAGACGCTGGAGGACGCGTTTCCGCAAGCCGGCCAGGCGCCGCTCAGGGCACTCGCCGGCTGCTTCGGCTTTTCCGGCGACGAGATCGAGAAGAAATGCCGGGTGCTGTCGGGCGGCGAAAAGGCGCGCCTGGTAATGGCGCTGATGCTGTTCGACCCGCCCAACCTGCTGGTGCTGGACGAGCCGACCAACCATTTGGACATCGCCACAAAGGAGATGCTGATCACGGCGCTGTCGCAATACGAAGGCACCATGCTGTTCGTCTCGCACGACCGCCATTTCCTGGCCGCACTCTCCAACCGCGTGCTGGAACTGACGCCAGAAGGCATCCACACCTATGGCGGCGGCTATACCGAATATGTGGAGAGGACCGGGCACGAGGCGCCGGGGCTGCGGACCTGACGCAGGTCCTGCGTCCGCATTTGCGTCGAGCAAAGCCAGGATTTGTCAGCTCGCCGCCAGCCATTTGCGCGACTGCGCGAAGGCCTTGAAGGCTTTGGCATCCATCGGGTAGCCGAACAGGAAGCCTTGCAGGATGTCGCAGCCAAGCTCTTTCAGGATGCGCGCGTGCTCCATCGTCTCGACGCCCTCGGCGATCACTTCGATCCCGAGCGACTTGCCGATGTCGATGATGGACGACACAAGCTGCCGCTGTGCGGTTGAGCTGGTGATGGGGGTGACCAGCTGGCGGTCGATCTTGAGGCGACGGGGCCGCAACTTCAACAGCGAGACGATCGAGGCATGCCCGGTGCCGAAATCGTCGATCTCGACGTCGATGCCGAGCCCCTTGATGTGTTCGATGTTCCAGCTGACCAGCTCGTCGTTTTCGTCGAGGAAAATCGACTCCACCAGTTCGAACGACACGGTCCCTTCCTTGATCGGAAGCTTGCGCAAACCCTTGATCAGGTCCCTGTCTTCCAGGCGCCGTGCGGAAACGTTGACCGAGACGCGCGGGATGTTGAGGTGGCTGCGCGACCAACGCTCAAAATTATCGAGCGCCTGCTCCAGGACGGTGCGGTCGATAAGCGCCACGACATTAAGTTCTTCAGCCACCTTGATGTAGGCGTCGGGGGTCAGCATGCCGCGTTGCGGATGATCCCAACGCGACAGCGCCTCGACGCCGACGATCTCCAGCGTCTTGGCGTCGAACTGCGGCTGATAGTAGACGATGAATTCGTTCCGCTCGAGCCCGCCCAGAATCTCGTCGGCGGTCTGCTTGGTCCGCACGATCTCGCTCTGCAGCTCTTCGTTGAAAAACTCGTAGCGGTTGCGGCCGCGGCCTTTCGCCCGGTACAGCGCCAGATCGGCATTGACAAGCAACTGCCTTGCATCGACGCCGCTATTGGCCGCAATGCCGATGCTGACGCCGAACCGGCACTGGTGACCCAGATAGTCGACCGGCTGGCGCATCGCATCGATAATGTGGTCGGCCAGCGCGGCGAGTTCCTTGTCGTCGCGTCCATGGCTCAGCACGACAAACTCGTCGCCGCCGATGCGCGCAACGAAATCGGCACTGCCGACGCTGGCCTTGATGACTTTCGAAGCATGCACCAGCAATGCATCGCCCGCTGCATGGCCGAGCGTGTCGTTGATCTGCTTGAACCGGTCAAGGTCGAGATGCAGCAACGCCGCACGGCCGTCGGCTTCGCGGTTTTCGGCAAGCATCTCGTCCAGATACCGACGGTTGGGCAGACCGGTCAGCGAATCATGCATCGCGACATGCTCGATGCGGGCTTTGGCCAGGTTCAGTTCGGCATTTTTCGATTCTGAAAGGCGACGTTCACGCACGAGATTCTCGTTGAGCAGCACGTCGCCTGTCACATCCCATTCGGCGCCGATCATTTTTGGCGTGCCGTCGATGTCCCGGAAGAAACTGGCGCGGGTGCGCACATGGCGAATGGTGCCGTCCGGCCGCAGGAGCCGATACTGCGAAGAGTAGGGGCCTTGTGTTGCAACAGCCGAATCGAAATCTGCTTTAGCCCGTTCGAAGTCTTGGGGATGGATCGCCAGCGCCCAGTCGTCATAGCTACGGGTCTTGCCGCCGCCGGGTTTGCCATAGATTTCGTTGATGCGGTCGTCCCATACGAGTTCGTTGCTGACGGTATCGTGCTCCCACACGCCTATAGCAGAGGCTTCCAACGCCAGCTCCAGCCGCCGGGACAGGCGCCTCAACTCGGCGTCACTTTTCTGCCGCTCACCGAAAAGACGTCCTGCCACGAGGATCGGCAGCACTACCAGCGCGCCGGCAAGCGCCATGAGCAGACGCAACAGCCACTCATTTTTCGGAGCGGTCGGCCAGCCGCCCTTCGGTATGGCTGAAATTTGCCAGGAGCCTGAAGGCAATTGCACCTCTGCCATCACCGGATTGCCGGACACGACATTATCGCCGCCGAAGAACAGTTCCCCGCCGCCGCCGAGCGCATCCTTGCCGATAAGCGCCACATCGATATCCAGATCAGGGTCGGTCAGTCCGCTGGCAGCGTAGAGCCGATCGACATCGATCACGGCCGAGACGATACCCCAGAAACGGTCGCCGCCACCCGCCGTCGGCACGAAGACCGGGATACGGCCGATGAAGCCACGTCCGCCTTGCGCCAGTTTGACCGGCCCGGCGAGCACCAGCGCGCGCTGGTCACGGGCGCGAAGCGCGGCCATGCGTTGCGTATCGCTCTTGCGGTAGTCCAGCCCGATGGCTTTTTCATTGCCTTCCAGCGGATACATCAGCGCGATGACGAGGTCGGGGGCGCCGGCAATATCGCGCAACTGCGATTTTTGCTCGAACAGATTACGGGCGAGTGCCGCAAATCTTTGCTGGCCCATATAAGGCTCGGTAACGATTGTCGAAACGAGACCCTGAACCAGCTGGAGATTGCCGCCTATGTTGCCTTCGAGCTTGGCGCGTATGATGTTGACCTTGGCCAGGACGTCGGCGCGCGCCAGCTGATCGGAGACCTCTCTGTTCCTCTGGTCGGCAACCAGGGCGCAGACGAGAAGCACGACAAAGGCAATCGCCGCCGGCAAGTTGGCGGAAGAAAAAACGGCCCGTTTCAACCGGCCGGAATTGAGCATTGCACCTGCCAACTCGATCCGAAGACCTTTCCAGGACAGTAGTCCTTCGGTCGACCATAGTAGCTAAAGCTTAAGTTTGAGCTTCGAGACGAATCCGAGAACAAACGGTAAGCTTTTGGCTGCCAGGGTCCAGCCGAAATCTGAATGAGTGTCCGAAAGTAGGACGCCAGGTTGCAGCGTTCTGCAACCCAGCGGCGAAGTCATATTCGCCTCAGATTGCAACAAGCCGCCTGATCTTGCCGCGCGGGCCCTTGCGGGAGGCTTACTTCCCAGCCATTTGATCGGCCAGCGCCTGCGCCTGGGCGAGCAGCGCCGGGAAAGCCGGGTCAGCCGGCAGGCGCTGCGCCATGCAGGCCCGGTAGTCGCTGTCGCCCTTGTCCCAGGCGGCGTTGGAGGACTCGAACGCTTTTTCGTCCTTCAGGTCCGATGCCTGGTAGGCCTCCTGGAATTTCTGCGCGGCGGCGTCCGCAGCAGCCCACACGGCGTCGCAGGCGGCGATCTTCGGAACGGCAGGGGCTGCCGGCGCTGCGATAATTCTCACGCTGTTGCCTTTGACGAGCGTAACGATGACTTCCTGCTCATAGATCGGCCCGACGTCCTGCGTCCAGCCGCCGAGCCGTGCGAAGGCGATGTCGGCGCCTTCGGGTTTCTTCAATGGAAAGTCGAGCGTTCCCTCGAAGGCGGCGTCGCTGTTGATTGCCTGGGTATAGAAGGCATCCAGCTTAAGCGCCTCATCGATGCCGGCGGGCAGTTTGAAACTTTCGTCGGTCTCGGCGGTTCTGGACTGGAGCCAGCGCTCCAGCAGCCCTCGCGTCGTTGCCACTAGGCTGGGGCCGTCGTCGCCCTTGGTGTATCGCAGCCCATCGAGCATGCCATAGCCGATATCGGAGTCGCTGAGGCTTTCGATATTGATTGTGCCGGTTGGCGGAAAGTCCTTGACCGCCAGCGGCCCGATAATGCCGGCAAGACGCTGCTGGAGGTCGGCCAGCGCCTTCTCGTTCTCAGCGTCGATGTTCTCGATTGCCGCGTTCGCACTGTTCAGCGCTGCGATATCAGCAATCGCCTTGTCACGCGCGGCCACATAGTCGTCCTCCGGCGAGGCCGCGAAAGCCACGCTGCTCACCAGTGCAAACAGAAACGTCCAGACCCACCGCATGATATAAACCCTGCTCTACGTTCGATTCCAAGGATACATGACAACATTGGGCTGAAAAAAGACGCCGTTGGAGCTGCAGATCTCCCCACATGAGGGGGAGATGGCCGGCAGGCCAGGGGGGGTCGCCGCGCTTGAAGCGCTGACTCTTTTTGCAGCGCGAGACGACGTTAGCGCTTCACGCGAAACGCCCCCCTCTGGCGCCTTCGGCTAAATCTCCCCCTCGAGGGGGGAGAT